>NZ_JANLOA010000137.1:0-223698 GCF_025466035.1 Pseudomonas sp. 20P_3.2_Bac5
GCGGTAGGTGTCTGAGTGGTGAGTTTTATCGCGCCCGGCCGGGCGCGCGATTTTGTTGCGTTCACCGAAGCGTGCATCGTTTATATCCAGATGCACCGCGTGCATCAGGCTGCTAGGGAACAGCGGCTGCAAAAGATGAAAACCGGCGTCGTCCGCCGGGTCGCCGGAGACACTCCAGTACACCTGCTTGGCCATCTCATGGGTGCTGATGCGCTCGCCGGGCCGGATCAGATTTTTGAAGGCGTCGGCCCACTCGTTGGCGGTCTCGGCATTCTCGTGCAGGGCCGTAAGCAGGTCGGGGTCGTTTTCGCGGAACCACTCCAGCAATTGCCGGCCTTCCACTTCGACCTTGAGAAACTTGTAGACGTCCAGCGCGGCGGCGTTGCCGACGATGTCGGTCGCGTAGTGGTTGCCCAGTTCGTGGCTGCCGACCTCTGCATGCTGAACCAGCGATGAGGGTTCGACATGCAAACTGGTGCCGCGGGCGTCGGGGTGAGTGGCCTTGAGGACATGAGTGACCGCCTGGATCTGCGAAACCCGCCGCGCGGCATCCGCGAGCCAGGTGACGTAGTCATATTTGGCGGCGACGGGGGTGTCGTCGTCGGTTTCCGCACCCTTGAGCTTGGCTTCCTTACGTTCCGTGATGAAGCTGGCGATGGTGGTGCGGAAGAGGGTAGTGCGGGGTATTGATTCGGGTCCTTCTTTCATCTCATCAGTCCATTTAAGTAGCCGCGAAGCGTCGTATTAACGACGTGCTTTCAGTGATGACATTTACTCAGGCAGTGTTTCCTTTCTTTGCGAATCCCAGTGCCGGGTGATACCGCCATCCGAGCGCGTTCTCGTAAACCCGCACCGAAGTAAACCGCTCAGCACAGGTATCCAGCGGCAACTCCAATTCGTCGGCCAGTTCTTCCAGCAACCCCATCATGTTCTGCTGTTTTCCCCATGGTGCGATTCGTGGTCCCAGGTTCCTTTCCAGATCAACCTCATCGAGTTTTTCCGGACACGCCAGGTAGGCCTTGTCCCGATGGTGCCGATTGGGCTCATGAATGCGGTGCAGCACGAGCCGGTCTTGGTCTTCATCCGGAAGAAACAGCAAATCCTCTTCCGGCGCGCCGCTCTCACGAAAAGGCTGCTGTTGGGGCAACGCCCAGGTCAGAGCGGCCTGAGGAAATTGCCAGGCGCAGGCGGCATCGAGATCGAGGCGCGGCGGTGATCGGCGCGACAGCGGTGCGCAGGGGACACGGTCCTTCGGCAGCATCAGGTCGGCCAGCCGCGCGTGTTCCAGATCCGCCAGGCGTTCCTTGGGTTTCCACTCCGTTCGAGAGGGCGCCTGGATACGTGCGCGAGCACTGATGACGTCAATGTCATCGTCTTCCAGCAGTTTGTTGAGGAAATGGGTGGTCAGCCGAAACGGATGCCCTTTGTCCGAACTCGGATGCTCGAACCCCGGTTTGATAAAGGCCGGATTGCCCTGTCGGCCATTCTCGAGCCGGTTGCTGAAATGCCGCAGGTTGGTATCAAAGACCAGAACATTGGGCGTTTCGCAGGGCTCGTCACGATGCCGCCGCACCCGACCTGCGAGCTGGATGAGCGAGCGCATGGAAGACGGTTCGACAACGGCCCAGTCGTAATCATGATCGCGGCCTACCTCGGTGACCGGTGAACCAAGCACTACAAACAGGTGGTCTTGCTCGGGATGAGCTGCCAGTGCGTCACGGACTTCCGGTTGGGCAAAGATCGCGTTTTCGCGTCGGCGGTTGAGGGTGCGGTCGAGCCGTGCCTCGATGGCCGAACGCAGCAGTTGTGGAAAACGCGAGTGATAAACGCACAGGTGGATCCGCTGGTTCTCCGCCGCACCCAACTGGAACAGGGCAAGTGCAACGTCGAACAAGGGCTCGATATTGGCCATGCGCACCAAGCCGAAACTGACGCGCTTGCCGCTATACGGACACCGGCTCGCATGCCTGGCGTGGGCCCGTTGCATCGCTTCGCGAACCTGTGCGGCGAACTCGCCGGGAAGCTGGTCTTTGCGCTTGGACGACAGGCTCAGCGGGAGGATCTCACCGCGTCGCCGTGGTGGAGTGGCTTTCAGCGCAGTCACGCGCTTGTCGACGAAGCGGTTGTGCTGCTCGATGAGATCCGTAGCGTCAGCGCAATCGACTTGATGCGTGCCGAACTCGTCCAACCACAGGCAGGGAATGGGCTCCGCGACGGCGTCGGTGCCGAACGGTTTGCCTCGATTGCGCCGGTAGTGTTGTCGTCCGGCGCGATACGCCTGGAACATGCCATCCAGAAGCGCTGGCGGGAGGGTCGCCGACGAGATCAGCACGCGGGTTCCCAGCAGGCCGCTCCAGTGCACCAGCCGGGTGAGCGCGGGTAAGTCCGGCAGGTCGAAATCATCCAGTTCATCCAGCACCAGGTCGCTGCTCATCAGCCGCAGCATCGGCGCAATCTGGCGCCCGGCGCGCTGTGCCTCAGTGGCGGGCATCAGGTGATCGAGGGTGCACACCAGCAGGGGAGCGCTCAGCAGTCGGCGAATCTCCGGGTTATCCATCGCTTTGCCCAGCAATCCGTGCTGGCTGGTGTTGCCTTCGTACAGCACATGACCGTCTTCCTCCAGCAGGGCTTGGGTAGAGGCTGAGCCGGTGGCTTCCGCCTGGGCCTGATAAAAGTTGAATAGCTCCTGACTGGCGGAGCCGCCGACCTGAAGTGCCAGATCGTCCTCATTCAGGTGCAGGTCCTTGCGGTAGCTTTCCCCGGTCTGTCGGGTCAGGGTGCGCAGACCGAGTGCGAAGGTGCAACGCAGTCCCAGTTCCGGCTCGGCCAAGGCGTTCATGATGCGGGCGTTGGCGAGTGTTTTGCCGCAACCGGTCGAAGCCATGTTGATGATGAAGGCGCCCTGTTCGGCGGAGTTTCCGCGCAAGCTGGCTGCTGCATCCGCGGCTTTGTCCTGCCAGCGAAAGCGCGTGTCCTCGCTACGTTTACGCAGGCCCCGATGACCCACGAGGCGGGGCAGGTGGCGTTCGAACCCTGGCAGGCCGTGGACAATGCTGGCGCTCATTCGCGCCACGCCCAGCAGGTGCTCATCCAGCGGCTGTTTGAGGGCACCGTCGGAATGAGTGTTGGCAAAGACCGAGTACCCCTGGTCGCCTTTTATCCGACGACCATCGCCCGGGCCGAGGCTCGAATAGTGATGGTCTGCGAGCATCAGGCTGAGCCGCGACAGATGCATGACATAAGGATTGGCCAGCCACTCGCCTTTTCCCGGTTTGCGCTGAAGCTCTAGCAGGCGCTCAGCAACTTTGGCCGCTTGGGTGCGCCACTTGGGCAGTACCACCGGCAGTGGCTGATCGAATTGCCAGTAAGGCGTGATCTCCGCACTCGTCGCGGTGTTGTCGAGTTCGTTCCACTGGTGGGTGATGCCTTCCAGAATATTGACCAGCATGCCCGGATTGAAGGTCTTCAAGCGCTGCCCGAACCTGAGTTTGCCGCCTGACCGGCCCCCGTCTTCGGCGGGGAGCGTTGGTAAGCGGTGATGGCTGACCACCAGCCAGGCGATGGCCGCTGCCAGTGGCGGAAGTTGTTTGAAGGGGGGCGGAACATCGCTATCCAGACCGTCTCGCTTGAAGCGTTCGGCCGCCAGCCAGAGCGCGTCGTGTTGCGCGTTTGCCGCGGCCAGGCGATGTAGCCAGCCCGCATCATCGTCCTGCCCGACGAACGCCAGGAATAAACGCAGCGACACCCATTCGTGGCGGTAGAGATTTCGTTCAACCGGGCCCGGTTTCAGCCGGGCTTGAAAAGCCACGCTGGCTTTGCCCAGGTCATGGAGCAGTGCAGCCATTTGTGTCAGCAGGCGAATGTCTTCAGCGGTATGCCAGTCGTTTTCATCGTTTTTTCGCAAGACGTCGCGTCGGCTACTGTTGGTCGGCACTGCGCCTTGTTGATTGAAGCGGCTGGCATCGCCAACGATCCACAGCAGCTCACTGTGGTCCAGGCCCCTGATCCAATGACAAGCGACGGCGGTGTTGCGTCGCGCGGTCTTTTTCAGCAGACGGCGCAGAGTGTCCAGGCCTGCCTGGGTGATTGGCGTTTGCCAGGTGCGTTCACCGCGTCGTTCGGCGAACTGGTCGAGGATACGACGGGTTTCCACCAGTGCGCGTTTGTCGCACTGGCAAATCAAGAGGATGTTCAAGCGATCGAAGTCCCCAGTTGCTCCGCGATGTCCTTGAGGCTGTCGATCATGAAATCCAGTGCTTCGCTTCGCGTCAGGTTCTCGATGCAGGCCTGACGAAACGCTTGCTCGTCATCGCCGCGCATGGCCGAGATAAAGGCTTGCGGCAAGATAAGTCCATCCTTGACCAGATCAGCGACATCGAACACCAGCCCGCCACGGCGGGCCTTGCCGTGGAGGACCGCCAGCCCGTGAGGCAAGCCGAGCACCCAGGTTGCCGTGGCCGCGAGACCGTAGGCGAGGTAATTACCGTGGTCGAGAAAGCGGTTGGCTGGATCGCCGCCGCTGCCGCGCTTTGCCCTGCCGAAATCTCCGTAACCGGTTGCGGTGGCGGCCAGTTTGAACAAGCGCTTGGTGAGGCGGGCTTCTTCGGTCAGCAGATGCTCATGATTGGGGGCATGTTCCAGGTTGGAAAGCGATTGCTCAAGGACATCGTTCAGGGTCGAACTGTCGATCTGGAACTTGCCTTTCTCAAGCGATGCCCTTTTCAGCCATTGTTGGCGTATATGCGCCAGGCGCAATCGCTGGACGGCTTTGGCGGCCGCGAGGCGTTGTCCTTCGTCGAACCAGAAAGACACCCAGCGTTGTAGATATTCGGTAGGGCGGTATTCGCTTTGCGGGGAGAACCAGGCGATATCGATATCCACTTCATTGGCACTGAACAACGGCGTCCCGCCACCACCGCAAAACCCTACCAGCACTCCGGCCCTCGCCAGTTCACGCATGGCCGCCTGGGTCACCGAGGTTCCGGTACCAAGCAGGATGGTGGTGGTGTTGGCGATGGGAATATTCCAGTACAGCGACTGCTTGCCTGCGTCGGTGACGTACTCGACCCGACCGCCGTTGACCAGCACGCGGCAGTGCTGGAGGTAATAGAGGTTGGCTCGCTTGGAGTGCAGGATGGTCTTGAGGTCGGATGAATTGATGCCTTCCATGGTGAAACCGGTTTCCTCATCGGCTCATTGGCAAAGCGCAGTTATAGCCCAGTGGATGGCTAAATGCCGGTATTTTTGTTGCGGTATGTTTGGGTGGCTGTGGGGGCGGGGAAGGAGCAAACTTCGGCTGCCTTGAGAGGCTGAAGGCGACCCTTTTTTTGACGTTGGTTTGAGGTGCTTGTAAATCAAGGTGTTACAAAAGGCGTGGGAAATAGGGTCAGAAGGGGTTTTTTGAGTCTTTTGTGTTTTGGATCATAAGGCTGGGTGGTTTTCTTTCTAGTTCACTGCCGTGTAGGCAGCTCAGAAATGGATGTGCTGACGCCGGCCGCCACAACGTCGGTTCACTGCCGTGTAGGCAGCTCAGAAAGGTACCAGGCGATGGAAGCGTGGCCAGCGAACGTTCACTGCCGTGTAGGCAGCTCAGAAACGAAGGCCGAGTGATCGGTGAAGCCGACAAGCGTTCACTGCCGTGTAGGCAGCTCAGAAAGGCGGCGTGCTCAACGTCACGAACCTGGGTAGGTTCACTGCCGTGTAGGCAGCTCAGAAAACCTGGAATTGCTGGCCGCTGGGTCGGCGGGTGTTCACTGCCGTGTAGGCAGCTCAGAAAAGGACCGGCACTTGCTGACTGACCTCTCCTACGTTCACTGCCGTGTAGGCAGCTCAGAAAAGATCCGCAGCGGCGCCGGTGATATCACTGATGTTCACTGCCGTGTAGGCAGCTCAGAAAATAAGGAGTCCGCGCTGGAAGAACAGGATTTGGTTCACTGCCGTGTAGGCAGCTCAGAAACTTTTGTTTTTGGAGGTGACGCATGGGCGGATGTTCACTGCCGTGTAGGCAGCTCAGAAAGTTACCGTAACGGCCGCTCGGGGAGTCAACCGGTTTACTGCCGTGTAGGCAGCTCAGAAAAGAACAGTCAGCAGCCCGCAGATGAACGCGGAGTTCACTGCCGTGTAGGCAGCTCAGAAAATCCAGTCTTTCCACGTCCAGGCTTTGCACATGTTCACTGCCGTGTAGGCAGTTCAGAAACGGCCGACCTGGTCGAGATCGGCACTAAGGTGGTTCACTGCCGTGTAGGCAGCTCAGAAAGGCAAGAAAAAAATGGAGGCCGGCCTGGGCAAGTTCACTACCGTGTAGGCAGCTCAGAAAAACTCCGGTGACGGGGATGGAGAGGGGGGCGAGTTCACTGCCGTGTAGGCAGCTCAGAAAAAGGTGGCTCGCGGGGACGCCTTTGCCCACGGGTTCACTGCCGTGTAGGCAGCTCAGAAATGAGCGGCAAGGTTAGTGACCTAGATCGCCTGGCTCACCGCCGTAGGCAGTTATACATAAAGCATTCGAGTTCAAACGCCGGGACCGCTCCGCGCTCCATCGCAGGCAAGCCAGCTCCTACAGAAAACGCGGCGCGATCCTTTTCTTCCAGGCACAAAAAAACCGACTAAAAAGTCGGTTTTTTCTGGATTTTGGTGCCCCGAGGGAGACTCGAACTCCCACTCCTTTCGAAAACGGATTTTGAATCCGCCGCGTCTACCAATTCCGCCATCAGGGCTTGTGGCGGCGAAGTATAGAGATGGGCCTACCGTTGGTCAATCACGTTTCATGGTCAATTTTTCCGCTTTCGGCTAAACTTCCCGGCCCTGTCGATCCCGTACCCCCACTGCCATGCGCGTTGCCGATTTTTCCTTCGAACTCCCCGATTCCCTGATCGCCCGCCATCCCCTGGCCGAACGGCGCGGTAGCCGGCTGCTGGTCCTCGATGGGCCGAGCGGCGCGCTGGCGCACAAGCAGTTCACCGATCTGCTCGATTATTTGCGCCCCGGCGACCTGATGGTGTTCAACAACACTCGGGTGATCCCGGCGCGGCTGTTCGGGCAGAAGGCGTCCGGCGGCAAGCTGGAGATTCTGGTGGAGCGGGTGCTGGACAGCCACCGCGTGCTGGCCCACGTGCGCTCGAGCAAGTCGCCCAAGCCGGGCACGCGGATTCTGGTAGACGGCGGCGGCGAAGCCGAGATGGTGGCGCGCCACGATACGCTGTTCGAGCTGCGTTTCGCCGAGGAGGTGCTGCCGCTGCTCGACCGGGTCGGGCACATGCCGTTGCCTCCTTATATAGATCGCCCCGACGAGGGCGCCGACCGCGAGCGCTATCAGACGGTCTACGCCGAGCGCGCCGGTGCGGTGGCCGCGCCGACCGCGGGTCTGCATTTCGATGAAGAGCTGCTGGCGAAGATCGCCGAGAAGGGCGTCGACACGGCCTTCGTCACCCTGCACGTCGGCGCTGGCACCTTCCAGCCGGTGCGAGTCGAGCGCATCGAAGACCACCACATGCATAAAGAGTGGCTGGAAGTCGGCCAGGATGTGGTCGATGCCGTGGCCGCCTGCCGCGCACGCGGTGGGCGGGTGGTGGCGGTGGGCACCACCAGCGTGCGGTCGCTGGAAAGCGCGGCGCGCGATGGCGTGCTCAAGCCGTTCAGCGGCGACACCGATATCTTTATCTTCCCGGGCCGGCCGTTCCATGTGGTCGATGCCCTGGTCACCAACTTCCATTTGCCCGAGTCCACGCTGCTGATGCTGGTTTCGGCCTTCGCCGGTTACCCGGAAACCATGGCGGCCTACGCGGCGGCGGTGGAAAACGGCTACCGCTTCTTCAGTTACGGTGATGCGATGTTCATCACCCGCAATCCGGCGCCACGCGGGCCCGAGGATCAAGCATGAGTCGCACCTGTCGTATGTCCTTCGAGTTGCTGGCCACCGACGGCAAGGCCCGTCGCGGCCGCCTGACTTTCCCCCGTGGCACCGTGGAAACCCCGGCGTTCATGCCGGTGGGCACCTATGGCACGGTCAAGGGCATGCTGCCGCGGGACATCGAGGCCATCGGCGCCGAGATGATCCTCGGCAACACCTTCCACCTGTGGTTGCGCCCGGGCACCGAGGTGATCAAGGCCCACGGCGACCTGCACGATTTCATGCAGTGGAAAGGCCCGATCCTCACCGACTCCGGCGGTTTCCAGGTGTTCAGCCTGGGCGCGATGCGCAAGATCAAGGAGGAGGGCGTGACCTTCGCCTCGCCGGTGGACGGCTCCAAGGTGTTCATGGGCCCGGAAGAGTCGATGCAGGTCCAGCGCGACCTGGGCTCTGACGTGGTGATGATTTTCGACGAATGCACTCCGTACCCGGCCGACGAAGACGTGGCGCGGGTGTCGATGGAGCTGTCGCTGCGCTGGGCCCAGCGCTCGAAGAACGCCCACGGCGACAACACCGCGGCACTGTTCGGCATCGTCCAGGGCGGCATGCACCAGAACCTGCGCATGCGCTCGCTGGAAGGCCTGGACAAGATCGGCTTCGACGGCCTGGCCATCGGCGGCCTGTCGGTGGGCGAGCCGAAGCACGAAATGATCAAGGTGCTGGACTATCTGCCAGGCCTGATGCCCGCTGACAAACCTCGTTACCTTATGGGGGTTGGCAAGCCGGAAGATCTTGTTGAGGGTGTGCGCCGCGGTGTCGACATGTTCGATTGCGTGATGCCCACTCGCAATGCGCGAAATGGTCATCTGTTCATCGATACCGGCGTCCTGAAAATCCGCAACGCGTTCCATCGTCATGATGATTCGCCGCTGGACCCGACCTGCGATTGCTATACCTGCCAGAACTTCTCCCGCGCTTATCTGCATCACCTGGATAAATGCGGCGAAATGTTGGGCAGCATGTTGAATACGATCCATAACTTGCGTCATTACCAGCGCCTGATGGCTGGTTTGCGCGAGGCTATTCAACAAGGTACATTGGCCGCCTTTGTCGATGCCTTTTACGCCAAGCGCGGGCTGCCTGTGCCGCCCTTGGACTGATGTTCCGTCGATCCTGACAAATACAATTTTGCAACTTGGAGTGCCTCATGAGCTTTCTGATTCCTGCCGCTTACGCGGACGCCGCAGCCCCTGCTGTCGCCGGCCCGGCCGGTACCGGTTTCGAATGGATTTTCCTGGTGGGTTTCCTGGTCATCTTCTATCTGATGATCTGGCGTCCACAGGCCAAACGTGCAAAAGAGCAGAAGAACCTGCTGGGCAATCTGCAAAAGGGTGATGAAGTTGTCACCAACGGCGGTATCGCCGGCAAGATCGTCAAAGTCAGTGATGACTTCATCGTTCTGGAAGTGTCCGACACGGTTGAACTGAAGTTCCAGAAAGGCGCTGTAGCGGCCACCCTGCCGAAGGGTACGCTCAAAGCGATCTAAGTTAAGTTTTTTACCAATCGACGGGGCGCGCAAGGCGCCCCGCGTCTTGAACGGGCGGCGTGATGCTGAACAAAACTCCTCTATGGAAATGCGCACTGATCCTGGTGGTACTGGTGATCGGTTTTATTTATTCCGCTCCCAATCTCTACCCTGACGATCCGGCTATCCAGGTCAGCGGCGCCAGCACTGCGCTGCAGGTCAATCAGGCCGATCTGGACCGTGTCAGCAAGGCGCTGGTCGATGCCGGGATCGCGGTCAAGGGCGCAAGTTTGGGTGAAAGTGGCCGTGGCGCACTGCTGCGTCTGACCAAACAGGAAGACCAACTTCCCGCCAAGGATGTCGTGCGCAAGGCACTGGGCGATGATTACGTGGTGGCGCTGAACCTGGCCCCGACCACGCCAAAATGGCTGCGCAGCGTCGGTGCTCATCCGATGAAGCTGGGCCTGGACCTTTCCGGTGGTGTGCACTTCCTGCTCGAAGTGGACATGGAAAAGGCCATGCAAGCGCGCCTGAAAGTCTACGAAGGTGAAGTGAAGAGCCTGCTGCGCAAGGAGCGTGTGCGCTACCGCAGCCTGCCGCAACAGGATGGTGGCATCCAGTTGGGCTTCTCCGACGATGCCTCCCGCGAACAGGCTCGCAGCCTGATCCGCAAGAATTTCAACGATTTCGACCTGACCACCAACGAGCGTAACGACCTGTTCGTGCTGCGCCTGGCGATCACGCCGGCGAAGGTCACGGAAATCCGTGAATACTCGATCAAGCAGAACCTGACTACGGTACGTAACCGCGTCAACGAACTGGGCGTCGCCGAGCCGCTGGTTCAGCGCCAGGGTGCCAACCGCATCGTGGTCGAGCTGCCGGGTGTGCAGGACACCGCCGAAGCCAAGCGTATCCTCGGCAAGACCGCCAACCTGGAATTCCGCCTGGGCGCCGAGCCTGGTGCGTCGAAAGCCACGACCGAGGTCTTCGAGTTCCGTGAAGGCGGTCGTTCCGCGCCGGTCGAGCGTGGTCTGATCATCACTGGTGACCAGGTTACCGATGCCCAGGCCAGCTATGACGAGCACGGCCGTCCGCAGGTGAATATCCGTCTCGACGGCCACGGTGGCGAGCTGATGAGCCGCGCGACCCGCAGCAACGTCGGTCGCAGCATGGCGGTGATCTTCATCGAGCAGCGTCCGACGACCCGCTACGAGAAGCAGGTGGTCGACGGCGTCGAGAAAGACGTGGCGATCCAGACCTTCAAGGAAGAGAAGAAGATCATCAGCCTGGCGACCATCCAGTCGCCGCTGGGCAGCCAGTTCCGCATCACCGGCCTGAACGGCCAGGGTGAGTCGTCCGAGCTGGCCCTGCTGCTGCGTGCCGGTGGCCTGGCCGCGCCGATGTACTTCGCTGAAGAGCGCACCATCGGTCCGAGCCTGGGTGCCGACAACATCACCAAGGGTATCGATGCGTCGCTGTGGGGCATGCTGTTCGTCTCGCTGTTCATCATGGCCATCTACCGCTTCTTCGGTCTGATCGCCACTGTCGCCCTGGCGGGCAACATGGTCCTGCTGCTGGCACTGATGTCGGTGCTTGGCGCGACCCTGACGCTGCCTGGTATCGCCGGTATCGTGTTGACCATGGGTATGGCGGTGGACGCCAACGTGCTGATCTTCTCGCGTATCCGCGAGGAGCTGGCCAACGGGATGTCCGTGCAGCGCGCCATCAACGAAGGTTTCGACCGTGCCTACACGGCGATTCTCGACGCCAACCTCACGACCCTGCTGGTCGGCGGCATCCTTTTCGCAATGGGCACCGGCCCGGTCAAGGGCTTCGCGGTCACCATGTCGCTGGGTATCTTCACCTCGATGTTCACTGCCATCATGGTTACCCGTGCGATCGTCAACGGGATCTATGGCGGGCGTGACTTCAAGAAGCTGTGGATTTAAGGGGCTGCCATGCTACGTACGATCAACTTCATGGGCGTGCGCAATGTTGCGTTCGCCGTCACCATGCTCCTTACCGTTCTGGCGTTGTTCAGCTGGTTCCACAAAGGGCTGAACTTCGGCCTGGACTTCACCGGCGGTACGCTCATCGAGCTGACCTACGAGCGTCCGGCTGATCTGACCCAGGTCCGCGAAGAGCTGGTCAAGTCCGGCTTCCACGACGCCGTGGTGCAGAGCTTCGGTGCGACCACCGACCTGCTGGTGCGTATGCCGGGCGATGACCCGCTGCTGGGCAACCGCGTTTCCGAGGCGCTGCAGAAGGCCGGCGGCGACAACCCGGCGACCGTCAAGCGCGTCGAGTTCGTCGGTCCGCAGGTCGGCGAAGAGCTGCGTGACCAGGGCGGCCTCGGCATGCTCCTGGCGCTGGGCGGGATCATGATCTACCTGGCCTTCCGCTTTCAGTGGAAGTTCGCGGTCGGCGCGATCATCTCGCTGATCCACGACGTGGTCGTGACCATGGGTATCCTGTCGTTCTTCCAGATCACCTTCGACCTGACGGTGCTGGCGGCGGTGCTGGCGATCATCGGTTACTCGCTCAACGACACCATCGTCGTGTTCGACCGGGTTCGCGAGAACTTCCGCGTGCTGCGCAAGGCGTCGCTGATCGAGAACATCAACATCTCGACCACCCAGACCCTGCTGCGTACCGTGGCGACTTCGGTGTCGACCTTGCTGGCCATCGCTGCGCTGCTGTTCTTCGGCGGCGACAACCTGTACGGCTTCTCCCTGGCGCTGCTGGTGGGTGTTCTGGCGGGTACCTACTCGTCCATCTACATCGCCAACGTGGTGCTGATCTGGCTGAACCTGAACAGCGAAGACCTGATTCCTCCGGTTAAAACTGAAGGTGTGGACGAGCGTCCATAAGGCTTTTTCCTACGCCTCAGGCGGAAGAGGAAGGCGCGAGTATTGAACTCGCGCCTTTTTTTTTGCTCCAAGGTTGGGAGAAGCGCGGGTCAAACCCGCAGGTAAATCAGGAGGTTCACGTGAATAAGTCGATGCTGGTGGGTGCGGTACTGGGTGCTGTCGGTGTGACTGCCGGAGGTGCTGTCGCGACCTACAGCCTGGTCAACAGCGAGCCGGAATACGCCCAGGTGCTGGGTGTGCAGCCGGTCAAGCAGACTGTGAAGACGCCACGGGAAGTCTGTAAGGATGTGACCGTTACGCGGCAGAAGCCCGTGCAGGATCAGCACCAGATCGCCGGTACCGTGCTCGGTGCGGTAGCGGGTGGGCTGCTCGGCAATCAGATCGGTGGCGGCACCGGCAAGAAGATCGCCACGGTGGCCGGTGCGGTCGGCGGCGGTTATGCCGGCAACAAGGTTCAGGAAAACATGCAGAACAACGACACCTACTCCACGACACAGACCCGTTGCAACACGGTCAATGACGTAAGCGAGAAGGTGATTGGCTATGACGTGAAGTATTCGGTCGGCGAGAAGGTCGGTCAGGTGCGCATGGACCGTGATCCTGGGTCGCAGATTCCGCTGGATAAGCAGGGCAATCTGGTTTTGGGGCAGGCGCAGCCGGCTCAGTAATGAGGCCCTGAAATTCGACCAAAAAAAAGCACCTCGAAAGGTGCTTTTTTCATGCCCGGCTAAAAGCTCAGCGCTTTACCGAAGGCGGCAGGTGCGGCTGGATAGCCGTCAGCACAGCCTTGAAGCACTTGATGTTGCCGGCAACGACGTGGCCTTTCTCAAGGAAGTCGTGACCACCGGTGAAGTCGCTCACCAGGCCGCCCGCTTCCTGGATCAGCAGCGCGCCCGCAGCCATGTCCCATTCGGACAGGCCCGACTCCCAGAAGGCGTCGAAACGACCAGCGGCAACGTAGGCCAGGTCCAGGCTGGCGGAACCGGCGCGGCGGATGCCGGCGGTCTGGCCGACCAGGGCGCGGAACATGCCCAGGTAGTTGTCCAGGTATTCCATCTGGTTGTCGCGGAACGGGAAGCCGGTGCCGAGCAGGGCGCCTTCCAGGCTGGTGCGCGAGCTGACGCGCAGGCGACGGCCGTTCAGCTGGGCGCCACGGCCACGGCTAGCGGTGAATTCTTCTTGGCGAACCGGGTCCAGTACGACGGCGTGCTCGAGGCGGCCGCGGTATTTGCAGGCGATGCTGACAGCAAAGTGAGGAACGCCACGCAGGAAGTTGGTAGTGCCATCCAGCGGATCGATGATCCACAGGTAGTCTTCGCCTTCACCGCTGCCGGCGTGCAGGCCGGTCTCTTCGCCTTGGATGGCGTGGGTCGGGTAGGCTTTGCGCAGCGCGTCGATGATGACTTTCTCGGCGGCGCGATCAACTTCGGACACGTAATCCTTGGCGTCCTTCTCATCAACCTTGATGGTATCCAGGCGCTCGATTGAGCGGAAAATCAGTTCGCTGGCGCTGCGGGCGGCGCGCAGCGCGATATTCAGCATGGGCTGCATGGACGTTTCACCTGAGTGTTAAAGAAAGCCGCACATTCTATCAGAAAACTTTCCGGGCAGAAGGGCAACATTTGCTTACGTAGCTTAATGGCGGTCGCTTCTGTAAGATTTGCTCCCCTCTTTTTAGTGTCTGAGAGCGCCTGCCGTGCTGGAAAATATACGTGTCGTTCTGGTTTGTACCAGCCACCCCGGCAATATCGGAGGCGCTGCGCGTGCCATGAAGAACATGGGTCTGTCGCGGCTGGTGCTGGTGAGTCCTGCGGATTTCCCGTCTCCAGAGGCCAGCGCGCGCGCTTCCGGCGCCGACGATGTGCTGGCGGGTGCCCAGGTGGTTTCCACCCTTGAAGACGCGCTGGTCGGCTGCACTCTGGTGATCGGCACCAGTGCGCGCAGTCGCAGCCTGCCCTGGCCGATGCTCGAGCCGCGCGAGTGCGGCACCGAAGTTACCGGACGAGCGGCGCAGGGCGAGCAGGTCGCCCTGGTCTTTGGTCGTGAGCACGCCGGCCTGACCAATGAAGAGCTGCAGCGCTGCCATTACCACGTGCACATCCCGTCCAATCCGGATTTCAGCTCGCTGAACCTGGCGGCGGCGGTGCAGGTGCTGAGCTACGAGGTCCGCACGGCCTGGCTGGCGCAGGCGTCGCAGCCTGAAAAAACGGAAAAGGATGAGCCGGTCGAAGAACTGGCCACCATGGACGAAATGGAGCGGTTCTACGGGCACCTGGAAGACACGCTGGTGCAGATCGGTTTCCTCGATCCGTCCCGGCCCAAGCACCTGATGCCGCGTTTGCGTCGCCTGTTCGGGCGCAGCGCGGTGAATCGTTCGGAAATGAGTATTTTGCGCGGCATCCTCACCGAAACCCAGAAAGCGGCCCGGGGCGATGCACACAAGCGGAAGGATCAATAATGTTCGAGCGTCTGCGTGAAGATATCCAAAGCGTATTCCACCGTGACCCGGCGGCACGCAATGCCTTTGAGGTGCTGACCTGCTATCCGGGCATGCACGCGATCTGGCTGCACCGCGCGGCGCATTGTCTGTGGAAGAAGGACTGGAAGTGGCTGGCCCGGCTGGTGTCGAACTTCGGCCGCTGGATGACCGGGATCGAAATCCATCCGGGTGCCAAGGTTGGCCGGCGCTTCTTCATCGACCATGGCATGGGCATCGTGATCGGTGAGACGGCGGAGATCGGCGACGATGTCACCCTGTACCAGGGCGTGACCCTCGGCGGCACCAGCTGGAACAAGGGCAAGCGCCATCCGACCCTGGAAGACGGCGTGGTGGTCGGCGCCGGGGCCAAGGTGCTTGGTCCGTTCACGGTGGGTGCCGGTGCCAAGATCGGCTCCAACGCAGTGGTCACCAAGGCCGTGCCGGCCGGCGCCACGGCGGTGGGAATTCCGGGGCGGATCATCGTCAAGTCCGATGTCGAGCAGGAAGCCCGGCGCAAGGCCATGGCCGAGAAGATCGGCTTTGATGCCTACGGCGTCAGCGAAGACATGCCCGACCCGGTGGCCCGCGCCATTGGTCAGTTGCTCGATCACCTGCAAGCGGTGGACGGGCGCTTGGAAGACATGTGCGGTGCGCTGAAAAACCTCGGCAGCGACTACTGCGCCAAGGAGCTTCCGGCCTTGCATGAAGAAGATTTCGCCTGCGTCAAAGGCGAGGTTCGCAGCGACGCGCCGACGCATTGACAGGCCGTTCGTTACAAGGGGCGTGTGCTCACGCCCTGATCTTGCTATCATCGCGCCCGCCGTTCAGGCGCAATCCCGACTAAAGCAGTAGGTCTTATAGTTGACTTAAATGCTCGGGAATCGCATACTCGCACACATCCTGTAACTCCCGTGGTATCAAATAGCCATGCGACTGACTACTAAAGGCCGATACGCCGTGACTGCCATGCTCGACCTGGCACTGCACGCGCAAAATGGGCCGGTGTCCCTGGCCGACATCTCTGAGCGCCAAGGCATTTCCCTCTCTTATCTGGAGCAGTTGTTCGCCAAACTGCGCCGCGCCAACCTGGTATCCAGTGTGCGTGGTCCAGGCGGTGGCTATCAGCTCTCGCGAGTCATGGAAAGCATCCAGGTGGCCCAGGTTATCGATGCGGTCAATGAATCGGTCGACGCAACCCGTTGCCAAGGCCTCGGCGATTGCCATGCCGGTGACACCTGCCTGACCCACCACCTGTGGTGCGACCTCAGTGCACGAATTCACGAATTCCTCAGCGGAATCAGCCTGGCCGACCTAGTGACCCGCCGAGAGGTCCAGGAAGTGGCCCAGCGCCAGGACCTTCGCCGCATTGCCGGCCGAGCCCCGCATCTGGACAAGATTGAAACGTCCGCCGTCGAATAACCGTTTCGAACGAGCGACGCGCCTGCCTGATAGGAGAGATTCAATGAAGTTGCCGATCTACCTCGATTACTCCGCGACCACTCCGGTCGACCCACGTGTCGCCCAGAAGATGAGCGAATGCCTGCTGGTCGACGGGAACTTCGGTAACCCGGCGTCGCGCTCCCACGTCTTCGGCTGGAAAGCTGAAGAGTCGGTCGAAAACGCCCGCCGCCAGGTCGCTGACCTGGTCAATGCCGACCCACGCGAAATCGTCTGGACCAGCGGTGCCACCGAGTCCGACAACCTGGCGTTGAAAGGTGTCGCGCACTTCTACAGCACCAAGGGCAAGCACATCATCACCTCCAAGATCGAGCACAAAGCGGTCCTGGACAGCACTCGCCAACTCGAGCGCGAAGGCTTCGAAGTCACCTACCTCGAGCCTGGCAGCGACGGCCTGATCACTCCGGCCATGATCGAAGCGGCCCTGCGCGACGACACCATCCTCGTGTCGATCATGCATGTGAACAACGAGATCGGCACCATCAACGACATCGCCGCCATCGGTGAACTGACCCGCTCCCGCGGTGTGATGTTCCACGTCGATGCGGCTCAGTCCACTGGCAAGGTCGAGATCGACCTGCAGAAGCTGAAAGTCGACCTGATGTCCTTCTCCGCTCACAAAACCTACGGCCCGAAAGGCATTGGCGCGCTGTATGTCAGCCGCAAGCCGCGGGTTCGCCTGGAAGCTGCCATGCACGGCGGTGGTCATGAACGCGGCATGCGTTCGGGCACCCTGGCGACCCACCAGATCGTCGGCATGGGCGAAGCCTTCGCTGTCGCCAAAGAGCTGATGGCCAGCGAGAACGTACGGATCAAGGCCCTGAGCGATCGCTTCTTCAAACAGGTCGAAGGCCTGGAAGAGCTGTACGTCAACGGCAGCCTGACCGCACGTATTCCGCACAACCTGAACCTGAGCTTCAACTACGTCGAAGGCGAGTCGCTGATCATGGCGCTCAAGGACCTGGCCGTATCGTCCGGTTCTGCATGCACTTCGGCATCCCTCGAGCCGTCCTATGTCCTGCGCGCCCTGGGCCGCAACGACGAACTGGCGCACAGCTCGATCCGCTTCACCTTCGGCCGCTTCACCACCGAAGAAGAAATCGACTACGCCGCGCAGAAGGTCTGCGAGGCCGTTACCAAGCTGCGCGAATTGTCGCCGCTGTGGGATATGTACAAAGACGGCGTCGACATCTCCAAGATCGAGTGGGCTGCGCACTAAGTAGTCGCCGGCAAGAGCGGCTCTCTGATGAGGAAGGAATTGCACCATGGCATACAGTGAAAAGGTCATCGACCACTACGAAAACCCGCGCAACGTCGGCAAGATGAATGCCGAAGACCCGGATGTTGGCACCGGCATGGTCGGCGCTCCGGCGTGCGGCGACGTGATGCGCCTGCAGATCAAGGTCAACGAGCAGGGCGTCATCGAAGACGCCAAGTTCAAGACCTACGGCTGTGGTTCGGCCATCGCTTCCAGCTCCCTCGCCACCGAGTGGATGAAGGGCAAGACCCTGGACGAAGCCGAGACCATCAAGAACACGCAGCTGGCCGAAGAACTGGCCCTGCCGCCGGTCAAGATCCACTGCTCGGTACTCGCCGAAGACGCCATCAAGGCGGCCGTTCGCGACTACAAGCAGAAGAAAGGTCTGATCTGAACCACCTTCAGCAGGTTTAAGGAGTCTCGATGGCTATCAGCATGACAGAAGCCGCCGCCAACCACGTGCGGCGCTCCCTCGAAGGACGCGGCAAGGGTGACGGTGTTCGCCTGGGTGTCCGTACTACCGGCTGCTCCGGTCTGGCCTACGTGCTGGAGTTCGTTGACGAGCCGAACGGCGAAGACGAAGTGTTCGAAAGTCACGGTGTGAAAGTGATCATCGACCCGAAAAGTCTGGTGTACCTCGACGGTACCGAGCTGGACTTCGTTAAGGAAGGGTTGAACGAAGGCTTCAAGTTCAACAACCCCAACGTGCGCGGTGAGTGTGGCTGCGGCGAAAGCTTCAACGTCTGAGGCTGCGCGTGGGTACTCCTTGTCATTTCGCCCTGTTTGAACTGCAGCCGGACTTCCGTCTGGACCTCGAGCAACTGGCCGCCCGCTACCGCGAGCTGGCCCGTGCCGTGCATCCAGACCGGTTCGCCGATGCGTCCGAGCGCGAACAGCGCCTGGCGCTGGAACGGTCCGCTGGTCTCAACGATGCCTATCAGACCCTCAAGAGCGCGCCCCGTCGGGCGCGTTACCTGTTGGCGCTCGGCGGCCATGAAGTGCCGCAGGAAGTCACCGTCCACGATCCCGAGTTTCTCTTCCAGCAGATGCAGTGGCGCGAAGAGCTCGAAGACCTTCAGGACAGTGCCGACCTTGATGGCGTGGCCGCGTTCAAGCGCCGCCTGAAAGCCGCCTCCGAAGCCCTCAACGAGGAGTTCGCCGCTTGCTGGAACGACGCCGCGCAGCGTGAACAGGCCGAGCGCCTGATGCGCCGCATGCAGTTCCTCGACAAGCTCGCCTACGAAGTGCGCCAGCTGGAAGAGCGCCTCGACGATTAACCCGGTGCCGCCCCTGGCGACACCCCTGGTATTCAGATAAGCATGGCCCTACTGCAGATCGCCGAACCCGGTCAGACTCCTCAACCCCACCAGCGCCGACTGGCCGTGGGTATCGACCTGGGTACTACCAATTCGCTGGTCGCTGCCCTGCGCAGTGGTCTTTCCGCTCCGTTGCCCGATGCCGAAGGCCGGGTCATCCTGCCGTCCGCGGTGCGCTACCACGCTGACCACGTCGATGTCGGTCACGTTGCGCGCGAGTCGGCCTCTGCCGATCCGCTGAACACCATCCTCTCGGTCAAGCGCCTGATGGGGCGTGGCCTCGCGGACGTCAAGCAACTGGGGGAGCAACTGCCTTACCGCTTCGTCGGCGGCGAGTCGCACATGCCGTTCATCGAGACGATCCAGGGGCCGAAGAGTCCGGTGGAAGTTTCCGCCGATATCCTCAAGGTGCTGCGCCAGCGCGCTGAAGAAACCCTCGGTGGCGAGCTGGTTGGCGCGGTGATCACCGTGCCGGCCTATTTCGACGATGCTCAGCGCCAGGCCACCAAGGACGCCGCGCGTCTGGCCGGCCTCAACGTGCTGCGCCTGCTCAACGAGCCGACCGCGGCGGCTGTCGCCTACGGCCTGGACCAGAACGCCGAAGGCGTCGTGGCTATCTACGACCTGGGCGGCGGTACCTTCGATATTTCCATCCTGCGCCTGACCGGCGGTGTCTTCGAAGTGCTGGCCACCGGTGGCGATACCGCCCTGGGCGGCGATGATTTCGACCACGCCATTGCCAGTTGGATCGTACAGTCCGCCGGCTTGTCTTCCGACCTCGATCCCGGCGCGCAGCGTCGCCTGCTGGAAACCGCCTGCGCCGCCAAGGAAGCCCTGACCGACGCCGATTCCGTGGCCGTGCGCTACGACGGCTGGCAAGCCGAGCTAACCCGTGACGCCTTCGACGCGCTGATCGAGCCGATGATCGCCCGCAGCCTGAAAGCCTGCCGTCGCGCCGTGCGTGACAGCGGTATCGAGCTGGAAGAAGTCGAGGCGGTGGTCATGGTCGGCGGCTCGACCCGTGTTCCTCGCGTGCGCAGTGCCGTGGGCGAGTTGTTCGGGCGTCAGCCGTTGACCGATATCGACCCGGATCAGGTGGTGGCCATTGGTGCTGCGATCCAGGCCGATACCCTGGCCGGCAACCGCCGCGAAGGTGGCGAATTGCTGCTGCTTGACGTGATTCCGCTGTCCCTGGGGCTGGAGACGATGGGCGGGCTGATGGAAAAGGTGATTCCGCGCAACACTACCATTCCGGTCGCCCGAGCCCAGGAGTTCACCACCTACAAGGATGGCCAGACGGCCATGATGATCCACGTGCTCCAGGGTGAGCGCGAGTTGATCAGCGATTGCCGTTCCCTCGCCCGTTTCGAGCTGCGTGGCATTCCCGCCATGGTGGCCGGTGCCGCGAAGATCCGCGTGACCTTCCAGGTCGATGCTGACGGCCTGCTCAGCGTTTCCGCGCGGGAGCTGGGTTCGGGCGTCGAATCGAGCATTCAGGTCAAGCCGTCCTACGGCCTGACCGACGGCGAAATCGCCCGCATGCTCAAGGACTCCTTCGAGCACGCAGGCAATGACAAGGCGGCGCGCCAGTTGCGCGAACACCAGGTCGACGCCGAGCGCCTGCTAGAAGCAGTGCAGGGCGCGCTGGATGCCGACGGCGAGCGTCTGCTGGACGCCGAAGAGCGCCTGGCGATCGAGCAACAGATGCAAGATTTGCGTGATTTGATGAGCGGCACCGATGGCTCGGCCATCGAGCAGCAGACCAAGCGTCTGTCGCAGGTGACCGATGCCTTTGCTGCCCGACGCCTTGATTCGACGGTCAAAGCCGCACTGGCCGGGCGCAACCTGAATGAGATCGAGGACAACTGATGCCGCAGGTTACATTTCTGCCCCACGAGAAGTTCTGTCCGGACGGCTTGACCGTCGAGGCAGCACCGGGGACTTCCATTCTCGAACTGGCCCATGACCATCACATCGAGATCGAAAGCGCCTGTGGCGGCGTGTGTGCCTGCACCACGTGTCACTGCATCGTCCGCCAGGGTTTCGACTCGGTCGAGGAAGCGGACGAGCTGGAAGAAGACATGCTGGACAAGGCCTGGGGCCTGGAAGCGCAGTCTCGTCTGGCGTGCCAGGTGGTCGTTGGTGAAGAAGACCTGACCATCGAGATTCCGAAGTACTCGCTCAACCACGCCGCCGAAGCGCCGCATTGATCCTGGAGCCGACATGAGCCTGAAATGGGTTGATGTACTTGAAATTGCTATCCAGCTTGCCGAAAGCAAGCCGGAAGTCGATCCTCGCTACGTGAATTTCGTCGATCTGCATCGCTGGGTGCTGGCATTGCCAGACTTCAGTGACGATCCGGCCCGCGGCGGCGAGAAGGTCCTGGAAGCCATTCAGGGCGCCTGGATCGAAGAAGCCGACTGAGCGCACTCGGCAGGTTAGGCAATCCCCCGGAACCCGCGTATAATTCGCGGGTTTAATTTTTCGCATCACTTACTGTTTCTGGAGTTACACCATGGCTGTTCAACGTACTTTCTCCATCATCAAGCCTGACGCCGTTGCCAAGAACGTCATCGGCAAAATCACCACCCGTTTCGAAGACGCCGGCCTGAAAATCGTTGCGTCGAAAATCAAGCAACTGTCCAAGGCCGAAGCCGAAGGCTTCTACGCCGAGCACGCAGAGCGCGGTTTCTTCGGTGACCTGGTTGCCTTCATGACCTCCGGTCCAGTTGTCGTTCAGGTTCTGGAAGGCGAAAACGCCATCGCTCGCAACCGTGAGCTGATGGGCGCTACCAACCCTAAAGAAGCTGCTGCCGGCACCATCCGTGCTGACTTCGCCGAGTCCATCGACGCCAACGCCGTTCACGGTTCGGACTCCGAAGCCGCTGCCGCTCGCGAAATCGCTTACTTCTTCGCAGCTACCGAGGTAACCACTCGCTAAGCCACGGCTTTCGAGTGAGGGTGAATCCATGACTACATCGACTGGCAAAACTAACCTGTTGGGACTTACCCAGCCGGAAATGGAAAAATTCTTCGACTCGATAGGGGAGAAGCGCTTCCGTGCCGGTCAGGTAATGAAATGGATTCACCACTTTGGCGTCGATGATTTCGACGCCATGACCAACGTCGGCAAGGCGCTGCGCGAAAAGCTCAAATCGTGCGCCGAGATTCGCGGCCCGGAAGTGGTCAGCGAGGACATCTCCAGCGACGGCACCCGTAAATGGGTGGTGCGCGTGGCCTCTGGCAGTTGCGTCGAAACCGTCTACATCCCCCAGGGCAAGCGCGGTACGTTGTGCGTATCGTCCCAGGCCGGTTGTGCTCTGGACTGCAGTTTCTGCTCCACCGGCAAGCAAGGATTCAACAGCAACCTCACCGCCGCCGAAGTCATCGGCCAGGTGTGGATTGCCAACAAGTCGTTCGGCAGCGTGCCGGCCACCATCGACCGCGCCATCACCAACGTGGTGATGATGGGCATGGGTGAGCCACTGCTGAACTTCGACAACGTGGTCGCCGCCATGCACCTGATGATGGACGACCTCGGCTATGGCATTTCCAAGCGCCGGGTGACCCTGTCCACCTCCGGCGTGGTGCCGATGATCGATGAGCTGGCCAAGCACATCGACGTCTCCCTGGCCCTGTCGCTGCACGCGCCGAACGACGCGCTGCGCAACGAACTGGTGCCGATCAACAAGAAGTACCCGCTCAAGGTTCTGCTTGAGTCTTGCATGCGCTACATGTCCGAACTGGGCGAGAAGCGCGTACTGACCATCGAGTACACCCTGCTCAAGGACGTCAACGACAAGCTCGAACACGCCCAGGAAATGGCCGAGTTGCTGAAGAACGTGCCGTGCAAGATCAACCTGATCCCGTTCAACCCGTTCCCGCACTCCGGCTACGAGCGTCCGAGCAACAACGCGATCCGCCGTTTCCAGGACTGCCTGCACCACGCCGGTTACAACGTGACCGTGCGCACCACGCGTGGTGAAGACATCGATGCCGCGTGCGGGCAACTGGTCGGCCAGGTCATGGACCGTACCCGTCGCAGTGAGCGCTATATCGCTGTGCGGCAATTGAACGCCGACGCCGATTCCAGCGGCGCGGCGGGCAACTGAGACGAGGATCGCCATGACCTTGCGCGTCGCGCTGCCGCTTCTCCTGCTGACGCTGCTTTACGGCTGCGCCACGCCCGGTGGCAAGGCGCGCGACGAGTCCCGCAGGGCTTATGTGCAATTGGGTCTGGGGTATCTGCAACAAGGCCAGAGCGAAAGGGCGAAGATTCCCTTGAAGAAGGCCCTGGCGCTCGGCGCCGATGATGCCGAGGTCAACGCGGCGCTGGCACTGGTTTTCCAGCGTGAGGACGAGCCGGCACTGGCCCGGATGCACTTCCAGAAGGCCTTGTCTGCCCAACCCCATGACCCACGCATTCGCAACAACTACGGTGGTTTTCTCTACAGCCAGGGGCAATATGCCGAGGCGCAGCAGATGTTTCGCCAAGCGTCGGCCGATACCCTGTATCCTGAGCGGTCCCGGGTGTTCGAGAACCTCGGATTGACGGCCATCAGGCTGGGTCAGCGCGACCAGGCGCGGGAATACCTGGAAAAAGCTTTGCGTCTTAACCAGCAGCAGCCTCGGGCCTTGCTGGAAATGGCTGAGATGTCTTACGAAGACAGGCATTATGTGCCAGCTCGCGCGTTCTACGACCGGCACAGCCGCTTGAGTGAACCGAGTGCACGCAGCCTGTTGCTGGGCAACCGCCTGGCGACCGTCTTCGAAGAACG
Source organism: Pseudomonas sp. 20P_3.2_Bac5 (assembly GCF_025466035.1). NCBI lineage: Bacteria > Pseudomonadati > Pseudomonadota > Gammaproteobacteria > Pseudomonadales > Pseudomonadaceae > Pseudomonas > Pseudomonas sp. 20P_3.2_Bac5. The sequence goes on from NZ_JANLOA010000137.1 coordinate 23,531, forward strand.
GACCGCGGCCGCCGAACTGGGCCTGCAATTACAACGACTTTATCCCGGTACGCCGGAATATCAGCAATACCTGTCGGAGCAATGATGAAAGCGGCGCATCCCGAAGTAGCACCAGCGACTCGCGAAAATCCCGGTGAGATTCTGCGTCAGGCTCGTGAGAGCCGGGACTGGTCGCAGGCCGACGTGGCCCGCAAGCTCAACCTGACCGTGAGTTCCCTGAACAACCTCGAATCCGGCGCGTTCGACAAGCTGCCGGGGCACACCTTCGCCCGCGGCTATATCCGCGCCTACGCCAAGCTGTTCGAGATGGACCAGGCCGCACTGGTCCAGGCCTTCGACCATTACACCGGTACGCATGCCCAGGGCAGTGACGTACACGCGCTGGGTCGTATCGAAGAGCCGGTTCGTCTTTCGCACAACATCATGCGCATCGTCAGCCTGCTGCTGCTGGTCCTGGTGGTCGGTGGCGGCTTCGTCTGGTGGCAAGACCAGAGCAGCCTGCGCGGCAAGGACCAGGCAAACATTGCCCTGGAACATGTCGAAGTCGAAAGCGCCGACGGCACCACGCAGATTCATCAGCTGGACGAACCTGAAGATCAGGCCGTGACCGCTGGCCAGGAACCGGAAGCCACCCCGCCCGCCACCGAGCAGGCCCCTGCGGCTACCGCCGAAGCGCCGGCCCCGGTCCAGGCTCCCGCTGCTGCGGCAACACATCCTGCTGCGCCAGTGACGCCGGCTGTTCCGGCTGCCGCTGCACCTGCACCGGCAGTGCCCGCAGCACCAGTGGCCAGCGCCCCGGCTGTCGCGGCCGCGACGCCAGCGCCCGCCGCTCAGCCTGCCGCGGTCTCCGCGGGCAGTGGCCAAGTGCACATGCTGTTCGTTGCCGATTGCTGGACCTCGGTGACCGACGGTAACGGCAAGGTGCTGTTCAGCGCGGTCAAGCGCAAGGGCGATACCCTGGAACTGACCGGCAAACCACCTTTCTCGGTACGCCTGGGCTTTGCCCGCGGCGCGCAGATCACCTACAACGGTCAGGCTGTCGATGTCGCTCCGTTCACCAGTGGCGAAACCGCTCGCCTGAAGTTGGGGCAATAAGTCATGCACGGCGAATCTCCTATCAAACGTCGCGAATCCAGAAAGATCTGGGTCGGTAACGTGCCTGTTGGCGGCGATGCTCCCATCGCTGTCCAGAGCATGACCAACACCGACACCAACGACGTTGCTGCCACCGTGGCGCAGATCAACCGTCTGGTAGACGCCGGCGTCGACATCGTCCGGGTTTCCGTCCCGGACATGGATGCCGCCGAAGCCTTCGGTCGCATCAAGCAACGGGTCAGCGTGCCGCTGGTCGCCGATATCCATTTCGATTACCGCATTGCCCTGCGCGTCGCCGAGCTGGGCGTTGACTGCCTGCGTATCAACCCGGGCAACATTGGTCGCGAAGACCGTGTGCGTGCCGTGGTCGATGCTGCTCGCGACCGGGGCATCCCGATCCGCATCGGCGTCAACGCAGGTTCCCTGGAAAAGGACCTGCAGAAGAAGTACGGCGAACCGACCCCGGCCGCGCTGGTCGAGTCGGCGTTGCGCCATGTCGAGCACCTCGATCGCCTGAATTTTCAGGACTTCAAGGTCAGCGTGAAGGCTTCCGACGTGTTCATGGCCGTTGAAGCCTACCGTCTGCTGGCCAAGCAGATCGTCCAGCCGCTGCACCTGGGCATCACCGAAGCCGGTGGCCTGCGTTCGGGCACGGTGAAATCGGCGGTCGGCCTCGGTATGCTGCTCGCCGACGGGATTGGCGATACTATTCGCATTTCGCTTGCGGCCGACCCGGTCGAAGAAGTGAAAGTCGGCTACGACATCCTCAAATCGCTGCACCTGCGTTCCCGTGGCATCAACTTCATCGCCTGCCCGAGCTGCTCGCGGCAGAACTTCGATGTGGTCAAGACCATGAACGAGCTTGAAGGCCGTCTGGAAGACCTGCTGGTGCCGATGGACGTCGCGGTGATCGGTTGTGTGGTCAACGGACCCGGCGAAGCCAAGGAAGCCCATGTCGGGCTGACCGGTGGCACGCCGAACCTGATCTACATCGACGGCAAGCCGGCGCAGAAGCTGACCAATGACAACCTGGTCGAGGAGCTTGAAAAGCTCATTCGCCAGAAAGCGGCCGAGAAGGCCGAGGCCGACGCGGCAGTGATTGCCCGCGGTTGACCGCTACAGATTTCGTTAAGGATTTTCCGTGAGCAAATCGCTGCAAGCCATCCGTGGCATGAACGACATCCTGCCCGAGCAGACGCCGCTGTGGCGCTACTTCGAGAGCACCGTTGCAGGTCTGCTGGATACCTACGGCTATCGCCAGATCCGCATGCCGATCGTCGAGTTCACCGAGCTGTTCAAGCGCTCCATCGGTGAAGTGACCGACATCGTCGAAAAAGAGATGTACACCTTCAACGACCGCAACGGCGACTCCCTGACCCTGCGCCCCGAAGGCACCGCGTCCTGCGTGCGTGCGGTGCTGGAGCACGGCATCAGCGGCGGCGGCCAGGTGCAGAAACTCTGGTACATCGGCCAGATGTTCCGTCACGAGCGTCCGCAGAAAGGCCGTTATCGCCAGTTCAACCAGATCGGTATCGAGGTCTTCAACCTCGACGGCCCGGACATCGACGCCGAGCTGATCGTCCTGACCTGGCGCCTGTGGGGCCTGCTGGGTCTGCGCGATGCGGTGAAACTGGAGCTCAACAGCCTGGGCACCAGCGAAGCGCGTTCCCGCTACCGTGATGCGCTGGTGGAATTCCTGTCCGCCCGCCTCGAGCAACTGGACGAAGACAGCCAGCGCCGCCTGAAGACCAACCCGCTGCGCATTCTCGACAGCAAGGACGCCAATACCCAGGCGGCCCTGGTCGGCGCACCGAAGCTGGAAGAGTATCTGGACGAAGAGTCGCGGATTCACTTCGAAGGCCTGAAGTCGCGCCTGGATGCCGCCGGCATTCCTTACGTGATCAACACCAAGCTGGTGCGTGGTCTCGACTACTACAGCAAGACCGTGTTCGAGTGGGTCACCGACAAGCTCGGTTCCCAGGGCACCGTCTGTGCCGGCGGCCGTTACGACGGTCTGGTCGAGCAGATGGGCGGCAAGCCGACCCCGGGCGTCGGTTTCGCCATGGGCATCGAGCGTCTGATCCTGCTGCTGGAAACCCTGGAGCTGGTGCCTGAGTCGATTTCCCGTCAGGTCGACGTCTACCTCTGCGCCTTCGGCGAGCAAGCCGAACTGGCTGGCCTGCAACTGAGCGAGCGTCTGCGTGACCGTCTGCCGAACCTGCGCCTGCAGGTCAACGCTGGTGGCGGCAGCTTCAAGAGCCAGTTCAAGAAGGCCGACAAGAGCGCGGCGCTGTATGCGCTGATCCTCGGGGACGACGAACTGGCCCAACAAGTGGTAGGTTTCAAACCCCTGCGTGGTCAGGGCGAACAACAAAACATTGCCTGGGATGCTCTGGCTGAGCACCTGGAAGCTTCCCTCGCGCAGGCGTGAAGCGCCCATCAGCGGATTTGGTGAAAAGGAGTATTGGGGTGTCGAGTACCGATGATGAACAACTGGCCGCATTCAAGGACTGGTGGGAGCGCAACGGCAAGCCACTGGTAACTGGCGGTCTGCTCGCACTGGTTGTGGTGTTCGGCTGGCAAGCCTGGCACAAGTACCAGAACAACCAGTCGCAAGGCGCCTCGAACCTCTATCAGGCCCTGCTGGAAACCACGCTGACGCCGACCGGTGAGCCGGACAAGGCCAAGGTCGCGGAGCTTTCCGGGAAACTCAAAAACGAGTTCCCGGGTTCGGCCTACGCCCAGTACGCCAGCCTGTTCGTCGCCAAGGTTGCGGTGGAAAGCGGCAAGCTGGACGACGCCGCCGCCGAGCTGAAAAGCGTTACCGACAAGCCTGCCGACGCGACCCTGGGTGAAATCGCCCGTCAGCGTCTGGCCCGCGTGCTGGCTGCACAGAACAAGGCCGATGAGGCACTGAAACTGCTCGACGGCGACACTGACAAGGCGTTCGTTGCCACCCGCGAAGAGCTCAAGGGCGACCTGCTGGTGCAACTGGGCCGTAGCGATGACGCACATGCTGCATACGAAAAGGCCAAGGCCGCACTGTCTGACGACGATGCGGTAGGTGGCTTGCAACTCAAGCTCGACGACCTGGCCAAAGGGGATGCCTGACGTGATTGGTTGGAAACATGCAGCAGTGCTGAGCCTGGCCATTCTGGCCGCGGGTTGCAGCAGCAACAGCAAGAAGGAATTGCCTCCGGCCGAACTGACCAAGTTCACCGAAGAGGTGGTACTCAAGAAGCAGTGGAGCCGTTCGATCGGCGATGGCCAGGGCGACAGCTTCAACATGCTGGTGCCGGCGATCGAGAATGACCGCATCTACGCCTCGGACGTCACCGGTGTGGTGATGGCCCTGGACCGTCTGAACGGCGACGTGGTCTGGAAGAAAGACCTCGACCTGCCGGTCTCCGGCGCTGTCGGCGTTGGTTATGGCCTGGTCACGCTCGGTACCCTCAAGGGTGAAGTGATTGCCCTGGACTCCAGCACCGGCGAAGAGAAGTGGCGTTCCCGGGTGACCAGCGAAGTGCTGGCTCCGCCTGCGAACAACGGTGACATCGTTGTCGTCCAGACTCAGGACGACCGCGTGATCGGCCTTGATGCCAACACGGGTGATCGTCGCTGGATCTACGAAAGTACTCCAGCGGTGCTGACCCTGCGCGGTACCGGTGCTCCGATCGTTACCAACAGCCTGGCAGTCGCCGGCCTGTCCAGTGGCAAGGTTGTTGCCCTGGATACCCGCAACGGCGTGCCGGTGTGGGAACAACGGGTCGCCGTTCCGCAAGGTCGTTCGGAACTGGAGCGCGTGGTGGACATCGACGGCGGCCTGCTGCTGTCGGGTGGCACCCTGTACGTCGCCAGCTATCAGGGCCGCGTCGCGGGCCTGGACCTGGAGTCCGGCCGTGTGCTCTGGCAGCGTGATGCTTCCAGCTACACCGGTGTGGCTCAGGGCTTCGGCAACGTTTACGTGAGCGAAGCGTCGGGCACTGTCGAAGGTATCGACGAGCGTTCTTCGTCGGCCTTGTGGAGCAACGACCAACTGGCTCGTCGCCAGCTGTCGGCGCCGGAAGTGTTCTCCAGCTACGTGGCAGTCGGTGACCTGGAAGGTTACCTGCACCTGCTGAGCCAGGTGGACGGCCGTTTCGTCGGCCGTGAGCGCATCGACAGCGACGGCCTGCGCGCCCGTCCGCTGGTGGTGGGCGACACGATTTATGTGTATGGCAACAGCGGCACCCTTGAGGCGCTGAGCATACGCTGAGTCTATGCTTGGGGCCTGAGTGCCCCGGGCCGCGACGTCGCGAGACGTTGCCCGAAACTCCGGCCGCTGCCTCGCAGCGGCCTTTGTATTTTTTGAATTTACGCAAATGGAGAGCCGCATGGTTCCCGTAATCGCCCTGGTAGGTCGGCCGAACGTCGGCAAATCCACCATGTTCAACCGCCTGACCAAGACCCGCGACGCCATCGTCGGCGACCTCTCGGGTCTGACCCGCGACCGCCAGTACGGCGAAGCGCGCTGGCAGGGACGCAGCTACATCCTGATCGACACCGGTGGTATCACCGGCGACGAAGCAGGCATGGACGAAAAGATGGCCGAGCAATCGCTGATGGCCATCGAAGAAGCCGATCACGTGCTGTTCCTGGTCGACGCCCGCGCCGGCATGACCGCCGCCGACCAGATGATCGCCGAGCACCTGCGCAAGCGGAACAAGCGCTCGTACCTGGTGGCCAACAAGATCGACCACATCGATCCTGACACCGCCGTCGCCGAGTTCGCGCCGATGGGCATGGGCAACGCGATTCCGGTCGCCGGCTCCCAGGGCCGTGGCATCAATACGTTGATGGAACTCGTGCTGGGCGATGCGCCGCGCGAGGAAGAAGAAGACGCACTGGCTGAAGACGTCGCCGAAGGCCAGGAAGCCGTACGGATTCCCGGCCCGAGCGAGAAAGATGGCATCAAGATCGCCATCATCGGTCGTCCCAACGTCGGCAAGTCGACCCTGGTCAACCGCATGCTCGGCGAAGAGCGCGTGGTGGTCTACGACGAGCCGGGCACGACCCGCGACAGTATCTACATTCCCTTCGAGCGCAACGAAGAGAAGTACACCCTGATCGACACGGCCGGTGTGCGCAAGCGCGGCAAGATCCACGAGGAAGTTGAAAAGTTCTCGGTGGTGAAGACCCTGCAGGCGATCAAGGACGCCAACGTGGTGATCTTCGTCATGGATGCCCGCGAAGGCGTGGTGGACCATGACCTGAACCTGCTGGGCTTCGCCCTGGAAGCCGGCCGCGCCATCGTCATCGCCCTGAACAAGTGGGATGGCATGCAGCCGGGCGAGCGCGACTACGTGAAGACCGAGCTGGAGCGCCGGCTGTTCTTCGTCGACTTCGCCGACATTCACTTCATCTCGGCACTGCATGGCACTGGCGTCGGCAACCTGTACCAGTCGGTGCAGAACTCGTTCAAGTCGGCGGTCACCCGCTGGCCGACCAGCCGCCTGACCCAGATCCTCGAAGACGCGGTCAGCGAGCACCAGCCGCCGATGGTCAACAGCCGCCGGATCAAGCTGCGTTATGCCCACCTGGGTGGCGCCAACCCGCCGATCATCGTGATCCACGGCAACCAGGTGGAGAAGGTCCCGCGTTCGTACTCGCGTTACCTGGAAAACACCTATCGCCGCGTGCTGAAGCTGGTCGGTACGCCGATTCGCATCGAGTACAAGGGCAGCGACAACCCTTATGAGGGCAACAAGAACACCCTCACCGACCGCCAGGTCAACAAGAAGCGCCGGCTGATGACGCACCACAAGAAAGCCGAGAAGAAGCGCAAGGACAAGCGCAAGTAAAACCGCTGCGGCGCACCGAGGGCTATTCGCCCACGGCGCGCCGCACGCGTTTTTGACCCGGATCAGCGCCTCGCGCCGGGAGTTTGTTTCAACCTTTTTCCTGACCATCCAATCCGCTATGCTCGGGGCCTGTCCGCGCCTCCCGGGGGCGGGTCCGCAGGAAAGAGGGCTCCATGATCAGCAGCAAGCTGCCGAATGTCGGCACGACCATCTTCACCACCATGTCCCAGCTCGCCGTGCAGACCGGCGCGTTGAACCTGTCCCAGGGTTTCCCCGATTTCAATGGCCCGCAAGCCTTGCTCGACGCCGTCGGGCGGCATGTCAGTGCCGGACACAACCAGTATTCGCCGATGACCGGCCTGCCCGCGTTGCGCCAGCAGGTGGCGGCCAAGGTTGCGCGGCACTACGGCGTCAACGTCGATGCCGACCACGAGATCACCATCGTTCCGGGTGCCACCGAAGGGATCTTCTGCGCCATTCATGCGGTGATCCGCGCCGGTGATGAAGTCATCGTCTTCGACCCGAGCTACGACAGCTACGAGCCCGCCGTCGAACTGGCCGGCGGTCGCTGCGTGCACGTGCAACTGGACGCCACGGACTTCTCCATCGACTGGCAGAAATTCAGCGATGCCCTGAGCCCGCGCACGCGCATGGTCATCATCAACTCGCCGCACAACCCCAGTGGCGCGCTGATTACCCGGGCGGACCTGGACCAGTTGGCGGCGTTGATCGCTGACCGCGACATCTACCTGATCAGCGACGAGGTGTACGAGCATCTGGTGTTCGACGGTGTCGCCCACGCCAGCGTGCTGGCCCATGAGGCGCTGTATCAGCGCGCGTTCGTGGTCAGCTCGTTCGGCAAGACCTACCACGTCACCGGCTGGAAGACCGGCTATGTGGTCGCTCCTCCCGCCTTGAGCGCGGAACTGCGCAAGGTCCATCAGTACGTCAATTTCTGTGGCGTGACCCCGCTGCAATGGGCTCTGGCGGATTTCATGGCCGAGCACCCGGAGCATGTAGACGAGCTGCCGGCCTTCTACCAGGCCAAGCGCGATCTGTTCTGCGACCTGCTGACGCCGTCGCGTTTCAGCTTCCGACGTGCCGCAGGCACCTACTTCCAGTTGGTGGATTATTCGCAGATTCGCCCCGACCTCAACGATGTCGACATGGCCCTGTGGCTGACCCGTGAACACGGTGTGGCGACCATTCCGGTGTCGGTGTTCTACCAGCAGCCCATTGCGCAGCAGCGCCTCGTGCGCCTGTGTTTTGCCAAACGCGAGGAGACGCTGCGCGAGGCAGCGGAAAAACTATGCGCGATCTGAGCAGCCTGCCCAACCTGACCGTTGCCCTGATCCAGACCAGCCTGCTGTGGCAGGACCGCCAGGGTAACTACGCCCATTTCGAAACCTTGCTGGATCAGGCTCGTGGCGCTGATCTGGTGATCCTGCCGGAAATGTTCACCACCGGGTTTTCCATGGAATCCGAGCGCCTGGCCGAGCCGGAAAACGGCCCGACCTACAGGTGGCTCAAGGCCCAGGCAGCACGTATCGATGCGGTGATCACTGGCAGCGTGATCATCCAGGCCGCCGACGGCAGCCACCGCAACCGCTTGCTCTGGGCGCGGCCGGACGGCGAGATCCTGCACTACGACAAGCGCCATCTGTTCCGCATGGCCGGCGAGCACAAGCACTACACCCCCGGCGAGCGTCAGGTGCAGTTCGAACTCAAGGGCTGGCGGGTGCGTCCGCTGATCTGTTACGACCTGCGCTTCCCGGTGTGGAGCCGCGATGCTCAGGACACGGACCTGCTGCTGTACACCGCCAATTGGCCGGCGGCGCGACGCCTGCATTGGAACCGGTTGCTGCCGGCGCGGGGGATCGAGAACCTGTGCTATGTGGCCGCGGTGAATCGGGTGGGGACGGATGGCAAGGGCTTCGCTTATACCGGCGACAGCCAGGTGCTGGACTTCCAGGGCGAGAGCCTGCTCAGCGCTGGCGAGGCGGACGGGGTGTTTACGGCGGTGTTGAGCGCGGCTGATTTGGCGGCGTACCGCACACGATTCCCGGCGAACCTGGATGCCGATACCTTCGAGCTTCATTGAACATTCTGGGGCCGCAAAGCGGCCCCAGAATCATCCTCAATAAACGTCCCGGCGATACCGCCCCAGTTCGATCAGCTCTTCCACCGCCGACTCACCCAGCAACCCGTTCAACGCCGCATCCACTCCGCCAGCCATGCCATTCAGGCTGCCGCAGATGTAGATCGCCGCGCCGTCATCCAGCCAGCGCTTCAGCTCTTCACCGCGCTGCAGTAACAGGTCCTGCACGTAGACTTTCTCCGCCTGATCGCGGGAGAAGGCCAGATCAAGGCGCGTCAGGTCGCCGCTTTCCACCCAACCCTGCAGTTCTTCACGGCAATGGAAGTCGTGCGCCCGGTTGCGTTCGCCGAACAGCAGCCAGTTGCGTTGCTCGCCGCTGGCGATGCGTGCCTTGAGCAGGCTGCGCAGGCCCGCCAGGCCAGTGCCGTTGCCGATCAGGATCATCGGTGCCGGAGCGCCCGGCAGGTGGAAGCCGCTGTTGCGGCGCAGGCGCAGGCTGACGCCGTCGCCCAGGGCCATATGTTCGGTCAGCCAGCCGGAACCCAGACCGAGGCTGCCGTCCGCGTGGCGCTCCTGGCGCACGATCAGTTCCAGCACGCCGTCGCTGGCGATGGAGGCGATGGAATATTCCCGTGCGTCGATGGGGATCAGCGCATCCACCAGTGCCTGGGCGTGCAGGCCCACCAGATGCTCGCGGCTCACCGGCAGTTGCCGGCTGGCGAGGGCCACGGACAGCGGCTCCTGCAAGCCGTCAATCTGCACCGGCGTGTTGGCGTCCAGGCCAAGCCCTTGCAGGAAGCGCTCGATGGCGGCGGGGGCTAGGCGCGGGAGGATTTCCACCAGGTCGCCAGCGTCCCATTGCGCGGGTGCCGGTGGGTTCAAGCCCAGCAGGAATACCGGCAAGCCCTGGCTGCCGGGATTGAGCAGCGTGCGCTGAGTCAGGGTCCAAGGCGCGAACTCCGGCGCCTGCCAGACCGGAACAGTACTGCTGCCGCTCATCTGCGCGAGTTGCTGCTGCCAATGTTGCAGCGCCAGTGGGTCGGCGCTGTCGACTTCCACCGGGGCGAAGCGGGCCTTGGCACCACGCTCGTCCAGCCAGGCATTCAGGCGCCGGGCGAAGCCGCAGAAGTGCGGGTACTGGCGATCGCCGAGGGCGAGCAGGGCGTAGTTCAGGCCGTCGAGGGACCACGGCTGGCCAAGCACCTTGCGTTCGAAACCGCGGGCGCTGTCTGGCGCTTCACCGTCACCGAAGGTGCTGACCACGAACAGCGCACGCTGGGCCTGGCGCAGGTCGTCTTCGCTGATGCTCGCCAGCGGCTGCACCCGCACCGGCAGGCCGGCAGCCTGCAGTTGCCCGGCGCTCTGCCAGGCCAGTTGTTCGGCGAAGCCGCTCTGGCTGGCGAAGCCCACCAGCCAGCCGTTCTTCTGGTCGTCGCCCGGGGTCAGGCCGCTACGCGCGGCGCGGACCTGGCGTTTCTTGCGCCGACGATCGAGGTACAGCAACCAGCCGGTAACGAAGAACAGCGGCATGGTCAGGCTGGCGATCATCGCCAGGATGCGCCCGGTCAGGCCGAAGTAGCTGCCGACGTGCAGGGCGTAGATGCTGGTCAGCAGTTGCGCCTTGAACGATTTGTCGGTGTACACCTCCTGGCGCCGAACCTGGCCGCTGGCCGGGTCGATGGTCAGGGTGTTGAAGGCGCGCTCATGGGCGGCATCGTCGAGCAGGTAGAACAGCGTGGCCGGCTGGCCACCCACTGGCGGCAGGCGCAGATTATAGGCGGCAAGACCGGGGCCGGCGGCTTTTTGCAGGCTGGCCCAGATGGCGTCGTAGTCGACCACCAGCGCGGGAGCATTGGCGTCAGGCTGTTGCGGGCCGCCATGGCCACCGCGGTTGCCGCGGCCTTCTCCGCGTTTCTGTTCCTGGCCGGCCGGTGGCGGGTCCGCCAGCAGTTTGTTCAGGCCTTCGCGGTACCACTCGTAGGACCAGAACAGTCCGGTCAGGGCAAACAGCAAATAGAACAGCAGGCACCAGGTGCCGGCCACCGCGTGCAGGTCCCAGTTGAACGCGCGACCTTTCTTCGCCCAGTCCAGCGTCAGCCAGGCACGCCAGTTCAGCGCCTTGCGCGGCCAGCGCAGGTACAGCCCGGACAGGCAGAAAAACACCAGCATCAAGGTGCAGGCGCCGGTGATCTGCCGGCCGGTGTCGCCGATGGCGAGGAAGCGGTGCAGGTTGAGCATCAGGTTGAAGAAGTCCTGGCCGACCACGTCGCCCTGGAACGCTCCGGTGTAGGGATCGACGTAGCGCAACTGGCCACGGCGCTCGCCCGGCGGCGGGGTGAAGAACACCCGGGCGGCGGCATCGCTATGGGTTTCGACCCAGAGCATGGCGACTTTTTTGCCCTCGGTCGCTTCGACCCGGCGAACCAGCTCGGCCGGCGCCAGCACGCCTTCTTCGCGGACCTTCACCTTGAGCACCTGGGGGTTGATTACCCGGAGGATTTCATCCTGGAACGAATACGTCGCGCCGGTGATGCCCATCAGCGCGAGCACCAGGCCGGCGGTGATGCCGAAGAACCAGTGCAGTTGGAACAGCGTCTTTTTCAGCACATCAACCACCTTGTCTTGCCGGGAATGCGAATTACTCGCGCATTATGCCTTGATACACAAAAGCCCCGTTCATCGAAATGAACGGGGCTTTGCCAATCAGCGACCTTAGAAGTGGACGCTGGTGCTCAGCAGGGCGGTACGCCCGGCGGCCTGGTTGGCGAAGTGCGTGGAGAACGCCTTGTCGTAGTAGACCTCGTTGGTCAGGTTCTGCACGTTCAGTTGCAGGTCGACGTTTTTGGTCAGCTTGTAGGCGGCCATGGCGTCGTAGCGCACGTAGCTGTCGACCATGGTGGTGTTGGCCACGCTGCCGAAGACGTCGTCGGTGTAGAACGCGCCGCCACCGATGGTCAGCTTCGGCGTCACCTGGTAGGTGGTCCACAGGCTGGCCGCGTTGTTCGGCAGGTTCGGCAACTGGTTGCCGTCGTTGGCCTTGCCCAGCGGGCCGCCGTCGATCTGGCGACCTTCCATGTAGGTGTAGCCGGCGAAGACCTGCCATTTATCGGTGAGCTTGCCGCTGGCGCCCAACTCGATACCGTCGACGCGGGTGGTGCCGACGTTTTCGTAGGCGGTGGTGTTGACCTGGACGCGGGCGTTGTCTTTCTCGGTGCGGAAGATCGCACCGGTCAGCGACAGGCGGCTGTCGAGGAAGTCCCACTTGGTGCCGATTTCGTAGTTGGTGGTTTCTTCAGGTTCCAGGTCGCTGGTCAGCAGGTTGCCGCTACGGTCGGTCGAGCCCGGCAGTGGGTTGCCTTCCATACCTTCGCCGAGTTGCGCACCCGGTGGAGTGGCCGAGGTGGCGTAGGACACGTAGACGCTGCCGTTCTCGGCCGGCTTCCACACCAGGCCCAGTTGGCCGGTGAAGAATTCGCTGGTGTCGCTGCCCTTGGCGGTGGTGGCGCCCGCGGCGCTGTAGGTGCGGTAGTCGGTCTCGAAGTGGTCGTAGCGCAGGCCCATGTTGAGCAGCCATTGCGGGCTCAGCTCAAGGGTGTCGAACACGTAGATCGCGCGGGTCTTGCTCTCGGTGTCGGTGCCGGCGTAGTTGCGGGTGATCGAACCGTTCCACGGATCATCCGGGTTCGGGTTGCTCAGCGAGGTGCAGTTGTAGCCGCTGGAGACGATCATCGCCGGGGTGCAGTTGGTGCTGGACGCCCCCGGCGACGCCGGGGTGGTGTCGCTGTTGACGGTGTAGCTGGTGCGGTCGCTTTCTTCGCGGCTCAGTTCGATACCGGTGGAGAAGCTGTTCTTGAAGCCGGCCACGTAGAAGTCGCCGAACAGGTCGGTCTGGTTGGTGGTGGTGGCGGTGTTGCCCACGCGGCTGTTGGGACGACGCCAGACGCTGCCGGTGTTGACGTTGCCCTTGCTGTCGTCCGGCTGGGTCAGGATGTAGTCCTGCATCGAGTTGCCGTGGCGCAGGGTGTTCTTGATGGTCAGCGCTTCGGTCAGGTCGTGCTCGACGGCGATGGTCGCGATGTCGGTGCGGGTTTTGCGGAAATCGCGGTCGGTCAGGCCGTAGAAGTTGCTGTCGTCACCACCGGCGTAGGGTTTGTCCGGGTTGGCCGACGTACGGTTGGCGCCGCTGTAGGTGTAAGGAACGCCCGAGTCCGGCAGGTCGTTGCTTTCCATGTGGTAGTAATCGAGGTTGACGCGGGTGTCGGTGCCCAGGCCGAAGGCCAGGGACGGGGCGATGCCCCAGCGGTCGAAATCGACTTTGTCGCGGCCGGCGACGTTGCTTTCGTGGCTCATCAGGTTCAGGCGGCCGGCAACGGTGTCGCTGAACTGGTAGTTGCCGTCGAGGGTGTAGCGCTGGGTCTGGTCGGAGCCCCAGGTGAAGCCGCCGTCGAAGGAATTGCCCAGGTGCGCTTTTTTGCTCACCAGGTTGATGCTGCCGCCCGCCGCGCCACGACCGCCAACGGCGGAGTTCGGGCCCTTGCTGACTTCGATGGATTCCACGGCGAAGATTTCGCGGGTCTGCGCGCCGGTGTCGCGCACGCCGTCGAGGTAGGTGTCGCTCTGCGAGTCGAAGCCGCGGATGAACGGACGGTCGCCTTGCGGGTTGCCGCCTTCACCGGCGCCGAAGGTAATCCCCGGAACGGTGCGCAGGGCGTCCTGCATGGTCAGGGCGTTGGTGTCCTTGAGGACTTGTTGCGGAATCACCGTCACCGAGCGCGGGGTGTCGATCAGCGGCGCGGTGTATTTCGGCGAAGAAGCTTTCTCCACCTTGTAGTCGGTGCTGGCCTGGTTGCCTTCGGCGTTGATGCTGGTGGCATCCAGGGCGATCGAACCTTCCTTGCGGGCAGGGGCCGGCTCGTCGGCGTACGCCATATGTGCGGCGGACGTTGCGGTGATGGCTACACCAATGGCGGATGCGAGCAAGCGCGGTGAGCTGACAGCGGTTGGTACGAATTGACGCGACATCAGGTGGACCCCCTCCCAAGGTTTCGAGGGGGCGGAATATAAGAGCAAGTGATTGCTACTCACAATTGAGAAACGTTGGCATTTACATTCTTTACACCTTTTTCACGAAATTTTGCCAAGGATCAATGTCCGCCCCTCGGATGAGGCTTGTGGCGGATAGATAAGAATCAATACCATTGACAACTTTTTCCGTTCAGGTGCCAACCGCCATGCTTTTACACATTCCCGGCTTGTTCAACCGTGAGGAAGTCGTGCGTATTCGCGAGGCGCTGGAGAGCACCGATTGGGCGGATGGCAAGATCACCGCTGGCTATCAGTCGGCCAAGGCCAAGCACAATTTGCAGTTGCCCGAGTCCCATCCACTGGCCAAGGAAATCGGCGCCGCGATGATCGAGCGCCTGTGGAAAAACCCGCGTTTCATGTCGGCCGCATTGCCGCACAAGGTGTTTCCGCCGCTGGTCAACTGCTACCGCGAAGGCGGCAATTTCGGTTTCCACATTGATAACGCGGTGCGCCAGCCCCGCGGCAGCATCGAGCGGGTGCGCACCGACCTGTCCTCGACGCTGTTCTTCAGCGACCCCGAGGACTACGACGGCGGCGAGCTGGAGATCCAGGACACTTACGGTCTGCAGCAGGTCAAGCTGGCGGCCGGGGACATGGTCTTGTATCCCGGCACCAGCCTGCACAAGGTCAACCCGGTCACCCGCGGCGCCCGTTACGCGGCGTTCTTCTGGACCCAGAGCATGATTCGCGAGGACAGCCAGCGGACCCTGTTGTTCGAGATGGACAACGCCATCCAGCAGCTCACCGCCGACGTGCCTGATCACCCGTCGCTGATCCAGCTCACCGGCACCTACCACAACCTGTTGCGCCGCTGGGCCGAGGTCTGACATGGCGTTCCAGTTGCGCCGTGAGGAAGTGGTCGGCACTGACGAGTTCGGGCAGATGCTCGAACAGAGCCCGGCCAAGGCGGCCCAGGCCTTGTTGATGGCGTCGGCAGAGGGCGTGGTCGAAGCCCAGGCGTTGCTCGGGCAGATCCTGCTGGACGGGCGCGGCATCGAGCAGGACGCGGTCCTGGCCCGGCGCTGGTTCGGCATCGCCGCGCAGCAGGGCAGTGTGATGGCGCACAACATGCTCGGGCGCTGCCTGGAACATGGCTGGGGTGGTGAGGTGGACGTGGCGCAAGCCGCGCGACATTACCGCGAGGCGGCCAATGGCGGGCTGGACTGGGGGCTTTACAACCTGGCCAACCTGCTTGCGACCGGGCGCGGTGTAGCGCTGGACCATGGCGTGGCGCTGGCCTGTTATCGCCGGGCGGCGGACTTGGGGCATGCCAAGTCGATGAACCTGTTGGGGCGTTACCTGGAGGAGGGCCTGCATTGTCAGGCGGACCTGTCGGCGGCGCGGGAGTGGTATCGGCGCTCGGCCGAGGGCGGGGATTTTCGCGGGCAGTTCAGCCATGCGGCGATCCTGGCCGGGCAGGGCTTGCTCGATGAAGCGCTGGGCTGGTTGCAGCGGGCGCTGGAAGGCGGCAATGCCAATTTCCTGCGGGTAGCGGGCCCGGCGCTGGAGCAGGCGGCGCAGGCGGAGATTCGGGCGATGGCAGGGGCTTACAAGGCGCGCTTGGCTGAGCTGGTGTAAGGGCTTTGAGATAAAAAAGGGGGCTGATCACTCAGCCCCCTTTTTGCATTACAGGTAGAACGCTTTCAGCGGCGGGAAGCCGTTGAATTCGACGGCGCTGTAGCTGGTGGTGTAGGCACCGGTCGACAGCCAGTACAGACGGTCACCGATCGCCAGGTTCAGCGGCAGGCCGTACTTGTAGTGCTCGTACATGATGTCGGCGCTGTCGCAGGTCGGGCCGGCGATGACCACTTCTTCCATCTCGCCTTTCTTCTCGGTCCAGATCGGGAACTTGATGGACTCGTCCATGGTTTCGATCAGGCCGGAGAATTTGCCCACGTCGGTGTAGACCCAACGCTCGACGGCGGTACGCGATTTACGCGCAACCAGCACCACTTCACTGACCAGGATGCCTGCGTTGGCGATCAGCGAGCGGCCCGGCTCCAGAATGATTTCCGGCAGGTCGTCGCCGAAGTCTTCCTTGAGGAAGCGGATGATTTCCTCGGCGTAGGTTTCCAGGCTGTTGGTCCGGGTGATGTAGTTGGCCGGGAAGCCGCCACCCATGTTGATCAGTTTCAGTTCGATGCCGTCTTCTTCTTTCAGGCGCTCGAAGATCACTTTGACCTTGGCGATCGCCGCGTCCCAGACGCTGATGTCGCGCTGCTGCGAACCGACGTGGAACGACACGCCGTAAGGCACTAGGCCCAGGTCACGGGCGAGGATCAGCAGGTCCATGGCCATGTCGGTCTGGCAGCCGAATTTGCGCGACAGCGGCCAGTCGGCGGTGGTGGAGCCTTCGGTGAGGATACGCACGTAGACTTTCGAGCCCGGCGCGGCCTTGGCGATGTTGCGCAGGTCGGCTTCGGAGTCGGTGGCATACAGACGCACGCCCTTCTCGTAGAAGTAGCGGATGTCCTTGGATTTCTTGATGGTGTTGCCGTAGCTGATACGGTCGGCGCTGACGCCGCGGTCCATCACTTTGTCCAGTTCGTAGATCGAGGCGATGTCGAAGCTCGAACCTTTCTCTTTCAGCAGGTCGATGATTTCGACCGCCGGGTTGGCCTTGACCGCGTAGTAGACCTTGGCGAACTCGAAGCCCGCGCGCAGGTCGTCGTAGGCCTGGCTGATCATCTGGGTGTCGATGAGTACGAACGGGGTTTCTTGCTTGTCGGCGAATGCCTTCATTTTCTGGAAGGTTTCGCGCGCGAAGTAGTCTTCGACTTGAATCGACATGCTTGGGGACTCCATGGGCAAACTGAAAAAATAAGTGGCTGCAAACTGAACGCCCTCCGTATCCCCACTTTGGTTCGCCTACTTCCCAAGGCATGTCGCCGAAAGCAAAAAGGTCATCCGCGCGATTGAAAGCTGCTGCGGGTGACCTTGCTGTCTCGTCGTCAGTACTTGAGCCGGATGGATCGTTTCCAGCATGGACGTTCGGCGCGAACTTTAGGACCTGAGGGGTTCAAGATCAACAAAAAATGTCGCGTTTTCGTACTGATCAGCCGCTCGTTATCGACTTGTTTCCTTCATAACCGACTCAGGTGACAGCCAGATGTTCCGCTGGATCGTCCTTGCGTAAAAAATTGTGGAATAGGTGGCGATTTGCTGACTTCTCGGTAACTTCGTCATCTGGCGTTTCGATCGGCGAGTTTCGCTTCGAAATCAGCTTTAAATGGAAAAACGACCGTTTGTCGTGTCGCTTCGATCGTGTTTATTCAGCGCCGCACTGTTCATATTTATGGCCACCTGAACCGTGGGTATTTCCGACAAAAAAAATTCCTGAATCACCGACAAAAAGCGCTTGGTCGGAAGCCCTTACACAGGATTTGCCGGGCTTAATAAGAAACATTACTATTCGCGCACCTTTCCAACTGCCTGACGACGACCTTCCTATCGTGTCTCGAAACAAAGGCTTCCTCGACCACTACCACGAGCTGATCGGCACCTGGACGCGCAAGTTGCGCAGTCGCCAGCAAGCCGAGGACCTCGCGCACGATGCATTTGTGCGGGTGCTGGAAAGCGAACAGGATGCAGTGGCGCAGCCGCGCGCCTATCTGCACCAGACGGCGCGCAATATCGCGGTGGACGGTTACCGTCGCGAGGACCGCCGCCAATCCCTCGAACAGCAGGCTCTGGACCTGACCCCGCTGCTGACGGACGACCCGGAGGCGTATATGAATGCGCTGCAACTGGCCGACAGCGTCGAGCGCGCCCTGGCGGAGTTGCCGCTGAACTGCCGCAAGGTCTTCGTCTGGCAGAAGCTCGAAGGGCTGACCCAGGCGGAGATCGCCGAGCGCATGGGATTGACCAAGAACATGGTCGAAAAGTATATGATCCGCACGCTTCGCCATCTGCGCGAGCACTTGGATGTGTCGAAGAGATGAGTCAGGCGAATGTATTCATGAATCAGGGCCACAGCCCACAAGAGGCCGCCCGCGAGCAGGCGGCCGAATGGTTCGCCCGCGTCCAGGACGCGCCGCTGCCCCCTGAGCAGCAGGCCTGTTTCGACGCCTGGCTGGCGCAGGATCCCCTTCACCGCGACGAATACGACCAGCTCGGCCAGCTCTGGCAGGCGGCTGACCTGTTGCCGCGTGCGCGCCTCGAAGCGCTGTGTGTCGAAGATCGGGTCAGCACCTTGCCGCGGCGGCGTTTCGTCCAGCAGGCGCTGGCCGCCAGTGTGCTGGCGGCGGCGGTGGGTCTCGGCTGGTTCGGTTGGCAGCAGCACACTCTCAACTACCACGAACACTTGCAGACCGGTCTCGGTGAGCGCCGCCAGGTAGAACTGCCGGACGGCTCGCACCTGGAGATCAACGGTCGCACCCGCCTGGACGTGCGCTTCAGCGCCGGGCAGCGCGACATTCGCCTGGAACAGGGCGAGGTGATGTTCAGCGTCGCCCACGACAGCAGCCGGCCCTTTGTGGTCGATGCCGGCCATGGCACGGTGACTGTCACCGGGACCCGCTTCGATGTGCGCCGCGATCCCGGGCAAACCCGCGTCGCGGTAGAGCAGGGCTCGGTGCGGGTGCAGGGCCAGGGCGAGTCGAAGGCGCTGCTCAGCGCCGGGCTCGGCGCGCATATCGATGCCGCTGGCGCGGTGGCCGCGCCTTATAAGGTGGATGCCGCGGCGCTCACTGCCTGGCGGTCCGGCAAGCTGGTGTTCACCGATGCGTCGCTGGCGCAGGTGGCCGAAGAGGTTTCGCGTTACCGCGATCAGCCACTGACCGTGGCGCCGAAAGTCGCCGCTTTGCGCCTGAGCAGCACCTTCCGCCTTGACGACACGGACGCTCTGCTGCGGGCTTTGCCGAGCATCCTGCCGGTCGCCGTGGTGGCCCATGCCGACGGCTCTCACGAAATAATTTCAAAATAGATTCAGGTATTTTCCGAGTTGTTCGTCTTCCTGCCCGACTTGTAACTGCCAAGCATTTCCATTCGCAACGGCGGTCGATCCCGATCCTCCCTCAGGACTTCTCGAAGACGTGAACAACCACAAGCTTTCTCCGCGTTCCGCCAGCCGTTCGCGCTGGTTGCCTCTGGCCCTGGCGTTGGCGGTCAGTGCCGGTATCGGCAACAGCTACGCCGATTCGACGCCCACCAGCATCCAGATCCAGGCCCAGTCGCTGGCCACGGCGCTGAACCAGTTGGGCCAGCAGACGTCGCTGCAGTTGTTCTTCAGCCCCGCGCTGGTCGCTGGCAAGCAGGCCCCGGCGGTGTCCGGCAATCTGTCGCCGGAGCAGGCATTGCAAGCTTTGCTGCAAGGCAGCGGGCTGACCTACGAGATTTCCCAGGGCACCGTGGTGCTGCATCCGGCACAGGGCGACAGCCAGGCCGCCAACGGTAAGCTGGAACTGGCGCCCACCGACATCACCATGGTCGGCGACTGGCTCGGCGATGCGCAGGAAACCGTGGTGCAGAATCATCCCGGCGCGCGCACCGTGGTGCGCCGCGAAGCGATGGTCGAGCAGGGCGCGATGAACGTGCGTGACGTGCTCAAGGGCATCCCCGGCGTACAAGTGCAGGACTCCAACGGCACCGGCGGCAGCGACCTGTCGCTCAACGTCGGCGTGCGTGGCCTGACCTCGCGCCTGTCGCCACGCTCCACGGTGCTGATCGACGGCATTCCGGCGGCGTTCGCGCCCTATGGCCAACCGCAACTGTCGATGGCGCCGATTTCCTCCGGCAACCTCGACAGCATCGACGTGGTGCGCGGCGCCGGTTCCGTGCGCTACGGGCCGCAGAACGTCGGCGGGGTGATCAACTTCGTGACCCGCGCGATTCCCGAGAAGGCCACCGGCGAAATCGGCACCACCCTGGAAACCTCCCGCCATGGCGGCTGGAAGCACATCGAGTCGGCGTTCATCGGCGGCACCGCCGACAACGGCCTGGGCGCGGCGCTGCTGTATTCCGGGGTCAACGGCAATGGCTACCGCAGCAGCAACAACGCCAACGATATCGACGACGTGCTGCTCAAGACCCACTGGGCCCTGACCGATCAGGACGAACTGTCGCTGAACTTCCACTACTACGACGGCAAGGCCGACATGCCTGGCGGCCTGACCCAGGCCCAGTTCGACGCCGACCCGTACCAGTCCGACCGCGACTACGACAACTTCAGCGGCCGGCGCAAAGACGTCTCGCTCAAGTACCTGCGGCAGATCGACGACGTCACCCAGTTCGAAGTGCTGACCTACTACACCGATAGCTTCCGCGGCAGCACCATCGCCGCCCGCGATCAGAAAACCCTCAGTTCCTACCCGCGCAGCTACCGCACCTTCGCGGTCGAGCCACGGGTTTCGCGGATCTTCTTCAGCGGCCCGGCCACCCAGGAAGTCAGCGTCGGCTATCGCTACCTGAAAGAAGCCATGCACGAGCAGTCCAGCCGCCTGGCGCTGATCAACAACGTCCCGACCGTGACGCCGACCTCCGACGGCCACGTGTTCCAGGACCGCACCGGCGGCACCGAGGCCAGCGCTTACTACATCGACGACAAGATCGATATCGGCAACTGGACCATCACTCCGGGCGTGCGCTTCGAGCACATCAATACCGACTGGAACGACCGCGCGGTGCGTGGCACCAACGGCGTGCCGGTGCAGGCCAAGAGCCGCAGCGTGACCAGCAACGAACCGTTGCCGGCGCTGAGCGTGATGTATCACCTGTCCGATGCCTGGAAGCTGTTCGCCAACTACGAAACCTCGTTCGGCAGCCTGCAGTACTTCCAGCTCGGCCAGGGCGGCAACGGCGACCAGACCGCCAACGGCCTGGAAGCGGAAAAGGCCAAGACCTACGAGATCGGCACCCGCTATGACAATGGCGACTGGGGCGGTGAGCTGACGGCGTTCTACATCGACTTCGACGACGAGCTGCAATACATCAGCAACGACATCGGCTGGACCAACCTCGGCGCCACCAAGCACCAGGGGATCGAGGCGTCGATGCACTACGATCTGTCGGGGCTCGATCCACGGCTGGATGGCCTGAGCGCCAATGCCGGGTTCACCTACACCCGCGCCACTTATGAAGGCGAGATTCCCGGCTTCAAGGGCCGTGACCTGCCGTTCTACTCGCGTCAGGTGGTCAATGCCGGCCTGCGTTACCAGGTGGACCGCTGGACCTGGAACCTGGACGCCTTCGCCCAATCGAAACAGCGCGCACCGGGCACCGGCATGAACGCCGACGGCAGCTTCAACGGCAACTACATCACCGAGCCGAGCGCCGATGGTCAGTACGGCAACATTCCGGGTTACGTGACCTGGAGCGCGCGAGGTGGGTATGACTTCGGCAAGGAACTGTCGAACCTGAAACTGGGGGCGGGGGTGAAAAACATCTTCGACAAGCAGTACTACACCCGGTCCAGCGACAACAACTCAGGCATCTACCTGGGTGAGCCGCGCACGTTCTATGTGCAGGCCAGTGTAGGGTTCTGATTTTTCGGTTGTCCTAGAGGGCCTCATCGCTGGCGAGCCAACTCCCACACAGTAGCGGTGGGCGCTGCCTTGCCAGCGATGAGGCGCTCAAGCGTTAAACCGCCGCTTCAGCCGGCGACACAATGCTGGTCTTGCCACCCCGCGACCGCCCCGAACTCAGGTACGCCGCAATCGATTCCTGGGTCACTTCCCCCAAAAACACCTGATCGGCATCCAGCACCGGCAGCCAGGCCCGGTTGAACTCGTACATCCGCGACAACAGGATGCGCAAATGCTCGTCATGCGCCGCCGTGGCGTTGAACGGGCGCAGGAAGTCGGCGCAGGTGCCCTGCTGGCGATGCAGGTCACGCCGGCGCACATAACCCAGCGCACGGTTGTCCTGGTCGGTGACCACCACGTACTTGCGGTCATGCTCATCCATCAGTTCCAGCGCATCGGCGACCACCATCTCCGGGCTGGCCGACGGGGCGTTGTCCGCCGCGTCTTCGGCGCGCACCAGCAGCAGGCGCTTGAGGGTGCTGTCCTGGCCGACGAAGTTGCTGACGAACTCGTCCGCCGGGTGCGCCAGCAGGGTGTCCGGGTGGTCCAGTTGCACCAGCTTGCCGGCGCGGAAGATCGCGATCTTGTCACCCAGCTTGATCGCTTCGTCGATGTCGTGGCTGACCATGATCACGGTCTTGTTCAGCGCCCGCTGCATCTCGAAGAATTCGTTCTGGATCATCTCGCGGTTGATCGGGTCGACCGCGCCGAACGGCTCGTCCATCAGCAGCAGCGGTGCCTCGGCCGCCAGCGCGCGGATCACGCCGATGCGCTGTTGCTGGCCGCCGGACAGCTCGCGCGGGTAGCGCTGCAAATACTGCTTGGGCTCCAGGCGGATCATGCTCATCAGTTCGCGGGCGCGGTCGTGGCATTTCTGCTTGTCCCAGCCGAGCAGGCGCGGGACCACGGTGATGTTCTCTTCGATGGTCATGTTGGGGAACAGACCGATCTGCTGGATCACGTAGCCGATGCGCCGGCGCAGGGTCACTTCGTCGAGGCCGGTGGTGTCTTCGCCGTTGATCAGCACCTTGCCCGAGGTGGGCTCGATCAGGCGGTTGATCATTTTCAGCGTGGTGCTCTTGCCGCAACCGGAAGGGCCGAGGAAGACGCAGATCTCGCCTTCGTTGACGGTCAGGCTGACCGAGTCGACCGCCTTGACCTCCTTGCCGTTGCTTTGGAAGGTTTTCGAGAGGTTCTGGAGTTCGATCATTTGAGCAGTCCTTCTGGAGTCAGCGAGCGTTGCAGGGCTTGCAGCAGCAGGTCGGCGGCGATGGCCAGGAGGCTCACCAGCACGGCGCCGACCAGCAGCATCGACATGTCGCTGCGGCTGATGGAGGTCAGGATAAGTACGCCAAGGCCACCGGCGCCGATGGTCGCGGCGATGGTCATGACGCCGATGTTCATCACCACGGCGGTACGCACGCCGGCGAGGATCACCGGCACCGCGATCGGCAGTTCGACCATGCGCAAGCGCTGGCCGAAGGTCATGCCGATGCCGCGGGCGGCTTCACGGATGCCCGGCTCGACGCTGGTCAGGGCCAGGTAGGTGTTGCGCATGATCGGCAGCAGTGAATAAAGGAACACCGCGGTGATCGCCGGCAGCGGGCCGAGGCCCTGGCCGAACTTCGAGTAGAACGGCAGCAGCAGGCCGAACAGGGCGATCGACGGCACGGTCAGCAGCACCGTGGCGCTGGCTTGCAGCGGGCCGGCGAGGCTCGGGAAGCGGGTCATCAGAATGCCCAGCGGCACGCCCACGACAATCGCGAGGGTGACGGCGATGCCCACGAGGGTGATGTGCTGGCCGGTCAGTTGCAGCACTTGCGCCCAGTCCAGGTGAGTGAAGGTATCCAGCAGGCTCATTGCGCACCTCCTTGCAGTGGATGCTGGCTGAGGAACTCGTCAGCGACCTTGCCCGGGCTCTGGTGCTCGACATCGACCTTGGCGTTGAGCTGGCGCATGGTCTCGTCGTCCAGTTGTTCCGCCAGCGGCTTGAGCAGTTCGGCCAGTTGCGGGTGCGCGTCGAGCAGTTCTTTGCGCACCACGGGCGCGGCGGTGTAGTCGGGGAAGTAGTGGCGATCGTCTTCCAGCAGCTTGAGGTCGAAGGCGCTCAGGCGACCGTCGGTGGTGTAGACCAGGCCGGTGAACACCTGGCCGTTGCGCAGGGCGGTGTAGACCAGGCCGGCATCCATCTGGCGGATGTCCTTGCGGGTGAATTGCAGGTCGTAGGTTTCGGTCAGGCCGGCGAGGCCATCGGGACGGTTGGCGAACTCGGTGTCGAGCGCCAGCACGTGGGTCTGCTTCGGTTCATCGCGCAGCACCTGGTTCAACTGGCTGATGCTGTTCACCTGCGGGTATTGCTCGGCAATGTTGCGCGGCAGGGCCAGGGCGTAGGTGTTGCTGAAGCGCGACGGTGCGAGCCAGATCAGGCCCTTCTTCGCGTCCAGTTCCTTGACCCGGGCGTAGGTGGCCT
This sequence comes from Pseudomonas sp. 20P_3.2_Bac5, assembly GCF_025466035.1. Lineage (NCBI taxonomy): Bacteria > Pseudomonadati > Pseudomonadota > Gammaproteobacteria > Pseudomonadales > Pseudomonadaceae > Pseudomonas > Pseudomonas sp. 20P_3.2_Bac5. The sequence continues at coordinate 47,639 of NZ_JANLOA010000137.1, forward strand.
CGGCGTTCGGCATGCGTTCGTCGATGTGGTTGTAGGACACCAGCGACACGCCGGTGTATTCCCAGACCATGTCCAGTTGGCCGCTTTCCTGGGCGCTGCGCGCCAGGTTGCTGCCCAGCCCGCCGGTGATGCGCACGTCGAAGCCGTGCTGGCGCAGGTAGCGGGCGGTGAGTTCGGCGAGCACGGTCTGCTCGGTGAAGACCCGCGCGCCGATGCGGATCAGGGGTTTTTCGGCGGCCTGGGCAAATCCTGCGAACAGCAGGACCGCGCCCAGCAGCAAGGCGATTCTTTTCATCGGGGTCCCTCGGTCAGTGAGTCAGGCCGCGTTCCAGCCAGCGGCGGCTGCACTGGCTGACCAGCGCGTCGAGCAGCAGTGCCAGGGCCGCGGTACAGGCCGCGCCGAGTAGCAATTGCGGCTGATTGTTCAGGGCGATGCCGGGGAAGATCAGGCTGCCCAGGCTGTTGGCGCCGATCAGGAACGACAGCGGTGCGGTGCCGACGTTGATCGCCAGGGCCACCCGCACACCGCCGACGATGATCGGCACGGCATTCGGCAGCTCGACCTTCCACAGCGACTGACGCGGGGTCATACCGATGCCGGTGGCGGCTTCCTTGAGCGAGGCGGGAACGTTTTTCAGGCCTTCGTAGGTGTTGCGCACGATGGGCAGCAACGAGGCGAGGAACAGCGCGAAGATCGCGGGGCCGGCGCCGATGCCGAGGATACTCAGGGCAATGGCGAGAACGGCGAGGGGCGGAACGGTGTTGCCAATGTTGAAGATCTGCATGAAGCGTTCGGCGCGGTCGACCCGGTGTGGTCGACTCAGGGCAATGCCGGCGGGGATACCCACGGCCAGCGCCGCCACCATCGACAGCAACACCAGCATCAGGTGCGCCTGCAGGTAGAACCAGAGATCGGCGCGGTAGTGCGCGATCGTATCGATGCCGATCCAGTGGATCAGCAGGGCCAGGATGACGAGCGCGGCGGCCCATCCCATCAGCCCCTTGCCATAGCGTACAGCCATAGGCGGACTCCTTTTTATAGTCGGCGCGCAGACGCCGTCGTGTGTCGCCATTCCAGGCGACGGGCAGTCTGTGCGCGAAAAGCGGCGGGCAAAAATGCGCGCCATGAGCGAAGCCCCGTCAGGCTTGTGTTGCCGGTGAAACCCACCCCGACCAACGGTCATTGCAGGGGAATGGACGCCTCCATTGCTTTAAAGGTTCCCATCTGAGGCGGCATTTGGCCAGTGTTGATCCCTGAGGTGTGCGAAATTTCGCACGAGAAAGCAGCGTGATTCAGGCGTTGAGGCGTTGAATTACCTGCTGTTGGGCCGTTAGTCGCGAGAGGCAGCATTACCTTCGAACTTCTTGCGAATAGTCGCTTGAGGGAATATTCCGTTGAAGGTATTTTATGCCGTGGTCGATCAATTTCTGTTCGGAGTTCGCTGGGGAGGTCATGCAGTTCGATCAGCTATTCAAAGAGCAGTTAGCGCTGCATTTGGGACTGCTGAGAGAGATTGGCCCCTTGTTGGGCCGTCCCAGGGTGGACACCTTGAAAGGTTCTCGCCATCAGAACCTGAAAGAGCTGAGGTTTTCTGCCAACGGATGCGTTTGGCGCGTGGTGTTTGCATTTGATCCCTCTCGCTGCGCGGTAGTTTTGATCGCCGGAGACAAGGCGGGTGTCGATCAGCAACGGTTTTATAAGCGCTTGATCGCTTGCGCGGATGAGCGATTCGACAGGTATCTGGCAGGAGGTGCCGGGAAATGACAATGACGCTCGATGATTTGATGGACAGTTTTTCTCCTGAGCGCAGGGCCTGGGTGGAGGAAAAAACCCGTGAACTGGTCCGCGAAGAGCTGACCCTGCAGGCGTTGCGCCGACAGTTGGAAGTGACGCAGGAAAGCCTTGCCGAGCGAATGGAGATGGGACAGGCCAATGTGTCCAAGGTTGAGAAACGCAGTGACATGCTGATTTCGACCTTGCGCGGTTATGTCGAGGCATTGGGAGGAACGCTGGAGCTGGTTGCCTGCATGCCCGGCCGTGGCCCGGTAAAACTGCAGGGTTTCAGTGATAGCCCGCCGAACGCCGAATAGATGCTGCACCCTATCAGGGGACCAGATTTTGGTCCCCGCCCGACTTCAGGTATGATACCGCCCCTTTTTTCAATCCCCAGTCAGGCGATTTCCCATGACCAACCAGGCCGCCGAAGTCGCGAAGCGCCGCACTTTCGCAATCATTTCCCACCCCGACGCCGGTAAGACCACCATCACCGAGAAGCTCCTGCTGATGGGCAAGGCGATCGCTGTCGCCGGTACGGTGAAGTCGCGCAAGTCCGACCGCCATGCCACTTCCGACTGGATGGAAATGGAGAAGCAACGTGGTATCTCCATCACCACGTCGGTGATGCAGTTCCCCTATCGCGAGCACATGATCAACCTGCTCGACACCCCGGGCCACGAAGACTTCTCGGAAGATACCTACCGCACCCTGACCGCCGTGGACTCGGCGCTGATGGTGCTCGACGGCGGTAAAGGCGTCGAGCCGCGGACCATCGCCCTGATGGATGTCTGCCGCCTGCGCGATACGCCGATCGTCAGCTTCATCAACAAACTCGACCGCGATATCCGCGACCCGATCGAGCTGCTCGACGAGATCGAGGCGGTCCTGAAGATCAAGGCCGCGCCGATCACCTGGCCGATCGGTTGCTACAAGGATTTCAAAGGCGTCTATCACCTCGCCGATGACTACATCATCGTTTACACCCCGGGCCACGGCCACGAGCGTACCGAGGTGAAGATCATCGAGAAGCTCGATTCCGACGAAGCACGCGCACACCTGGGCGACGAGTACGATCGCTTCATCGAGCAACTGGAACTGGTGCAGGGCGCCTGCCATGAATTCAATCAGGAAGAGTTCATCAACGGCCAACTGACTCCGGTGTTCTTTGGTACCGCGCTGGGCAACTTCGGTGTCGACCACGTGCTCGACGCCGTTGTCGACTGGGCGCCGCGCCCGCTGGCCCGCGTTGCCCACGAACGCACCGTGGAGCCGGTGGAAGAGAAGTTCTCCGGTTTCGTGTTCAAGATCCAGGCGAACATGGACCCGAAGCACCGCGACCGTATCGCCTTCATGCGCATTTGCTCGGGCAAGTACGAGAAAGGCATGAAGATGCGCCACGTGCGCACCGGCAAGGACGTGCGCATCGGCGATGCGCTGACCTTCTTCTCCTCCGAGCGTGAGCAACTGGAAGAAGCCTTCGCGGGCGACATCATCGGTTTGCACAACCACGGCACCATTCAGATCGGCGACACCTTCACCGAAGGCGAGAGCCTGGGCTTCACCGGTATCCCGCACTTCGCCCCGGAACTGTTCCGCCGCGTGCGCTTGAAGGACCCGCTGAAATCCAAGCAACTGCGTCAGGGCCTGCAACAGTTGGCCGAAGAGGGCGCGACCCAGGTGTTCTTCCCGGAGCGCAGCAACGACATCATCCTCGGCGCCGTGGGTGTGCTGCAGTTCGATGTGGTCGCCAGCCGCCTGAAAGAGGAATACAAGGTCGAATGCGCTTACGAGCCGATCACCGTCTGGTCGGCTCGCTGGATCGCCTGCGATGACAAGAAGAAGCTCGAAGAATTCAAGGTCAAGGCCGTGGAAAACCTGGCGGTGGACGGCGGCGGTCACCTGACCTACCTGGCGCCGACCCGGGTCAACCTGGCGCTGATGGAAGAGCGCTGGCCGGACGTGAAATTCCGCGCGACCCGCGAGCACCATTGATTCAGCGGCAAGCTTGAAGCTGCAAGCTACAAGAAGAAGCGGTCCATGCACTGGCCCGCTTTTTCTTGAGGCTTGCAGCTTGTAGCTTGCACCTGGCCGAAGGTCAGTTACCTGCCTTTATGCCAGTCCAGATCCGCGTCCTGATCCGGTCGATCTTCGCCGGCATCGCCTCCAGGGCATACAGCTTGCCCATCATGTCTTCGCTCGGATAAATCATGTTGTTGGCCTTGAGCTGCGGGTCTACCAATCCGTCCGCCTTGAGGTTGCCGTTGGCGTACTGCACGAAGTTGCTGATGTTGGCCATCACGTCCGGCTGCAGCAGGTAGTTCATGTAGGCGTAACCGGCTTTTTCGTCAGGCGCGTCCGCCGGCATGCCCACCATGTCGAACCACATCGGCGCGCCTTCCTTGGGAATCGAATAGCCCACCTTCACGCCATTCTTTGCTTCCAGCGCCCGGTTCTTCGCTTGCAGGACGTCGCCGGAGAAGCCCACCACTACGCACACGTCGCCATTGGCCAGGTCGCCGGTGTACTTCGATGAGTGGAAGTAGCTGATGTACGGCCGCACCTTCATCAGCAACGCCTTGGCTTTCTCGTAGTCCGCCGGGTCCTGGCTGTGGTGCGGCAGGCCGAGGTAGTGCAGGGCGATCGGCAGCAGTTCGGGGCCGTTATCCAGCACCGCGACACCGCAGCTTTTCAGCTTGCTGATGTACTCGGGCTTGAAGATAAGGTCCCACGAATCCACCGGCGCGTTGTCGCCGAGCACCGCCTTGACCTTGTCGATGTTGTAGCCGATGCCGGTGCTGCCCCACAGGTAGGGGAAGCCGTACTGGTTGCCGGGGTCGTTCACTTCCAGCGCCTTCATCAGCACTGGGTTGAGGTTCTGCCAGTTGGGCAGTTGGCTCTTGTCCAGCTTCTTCAGGGCCTTGCCCTGGATCTGCCGGGCCATGAAGTGGTTGGACGGGAAGACCACGTCGTAACCGGAGTTGCCGGTCATCAGTTTGCCGTCGAGGGTTTCGTTGCTGTCGAAGACGTCGTAGGTGGGCACGATGCCGCTGGCCTGCTGGAAGTTCTTCAACGTGTCGGGCGCGATGTAGCTGGACCAGTTGTAGATTTTCACCGAGTCGGCGGCGTTGGCCACGCCGGCGGTCAGCATCAGGGGGGCGAGAAGAAGAGGTGCGAGAAGAAGGGTGCGCATGTCCGGGTTACCTTGCTTTGTCTGTTGTTATCGAAGGCAGGCGATCAGCGGATCAAAAGATCAAAAAATCAGTACGTAGGTTTTGCGCACGGTCTCCTGGATATCCCAGATGCCGGTGCTGTTGGCCGGTAGCATCAGTGCGTCTCCGGCTTCTATGGACAGCGGCTCGCCGCCGTCGGGGGTGAAGGTGCAGCGGCCTTTGACGAAGTGGCAGAACTCCTGTTGCACGATCTGCCGCCGCCAGCGCCCCGGCGTGCACTCCCAGATGCCGGTTTCGACGCCGTCGCTGCGTTCGACGCAGGTGACCGAGGTCACCGCGACGGGCTCGCCGAGGGGCACGGCGACCGGGTTGGAACTGTCCAGCGGGACAGTCTCGGTGTGTTTGAACTGGGTGATGCTCATGGCCGGTGAACCTCTGTGGTGAAAAGTCAGTGCATGAAGCCTTGCATGAGATCGGCCAGGCCACCGGCCAGGCGCCGGCGCCACGGCGGGCTGGCGGGGCTGGCGAGGGTGCGGTCCTCGAACACGAAACTCTGGATGATCGCGTTGTAGCCCAGCCAGCGGCAGGGTTCCGGCGGCCAGCTGGCGAGGCTCGACAGCGGACGGTTGTCGTGGACCCATGGCTGCGCGGTGAGTGCGTTGTGCTGGTCGAGGATCAGCGCGGCGAGGGTGCGCCCGCCGAGGTTGGTGGCGCCCACCCCTTCGCCGCCGTAGCCGCCGGCCAGGGCGATGCCGCGCTGGCGGTCGCAGAGCATGTGCGGGCGGAAGCGCCGCGCCATGCCCAGGTTGCCGCCCCAGGAATGGGTGATGCGAGTGTTCTTCAGGTGCGGGAACAGCTCGCCGAACAAGTAGCGGCGCAGTTCGATTTCGTTGTGGGTCAGGCTGAAGTCTTCACGCAGGCGACCGCCGAAGCGGTAGCCGCCGCGGGCGCCGAACACCAGGCGGTCATCGCGGGTGCGCTGGCCGTAGGTGACCTGGCGGCTGCTTTCGCTGAACGCCTGGCCTTGGGCAAGGCCGATCTGTTCCCAGGCGGATTCGGGCAGCGGCTCGGTCGCCACCAGCAGGCTTTGCACTGGCAGTTGATGCTTGCCCAGCGGCGGCAGGCTAGCCGCGTAGCCTTCCACCGCCGGCACCGCCCACTGGCAGCGGATCGACGCCAGTGGCGTGCGTACCTGGCCGGGGTTCCAGTCGATGGCCGGGGTGTTTTCGTAGATCGTCACGCCGAGGTTTTCGACGGCGCGGGCCAGGCCGCGAACGAGTTTCGCCGGCTGAATGGTGGCGGTGTGCGGGCTGAAGATCGCGCCGTAGGCGTTGCTGACCCGCAGTTGCCCTTCCAGTTCTTCGGGGCGCAGCCAGCGGTAGTCGTCTTCGCGCATGCCCTGGCGGTACAGGTCGTCGAGCCAGGCCCGCAGGCTGCGTTCCTGTTCCGGGTAGCGGGCGGCGCAGTAGAGGACGCCGCCTTTGCGGTAGTCGCAATCGATGGCTTCGCGCTGCAACACGCTGTGCACTTCATCGGGGATGCCGTGGAGCAGGTCGATGCTGTCGCGCCGTTGTTGCGGCGAGAGTGTGGCGAGCAGGCGGTCTTCGCCGAGCAGGTTGCCCATCAGCCAGCCACCGTTGCGCCCGGAGGCGCCGAAGCCGGCGATATTGGCTTCGATGATGGCGATGTTCAGGTGCGGGGCTTGCTGCTTGAGGTAGTAGGCGGTCCACAGGCCGGTGTAGCCAGCGCCGATGATGCAGACGTCGAGGTCGAGGTCCTGGCGCAGGGCCGGGCGCGCGCAGAGCGGCTCTTCGAGCTGGTCCATCCAGAGGCTGATCGTGCGCCAGGGTTGCATCGGGTTCCGCTCCACATCATCAGGGTGTGGGGCCGATCCTAGTGGCGGGCGGGACGTGCTGTCTTACGTGCGTGCACGCAGGGAAATCTGCTTCACATAGGCCTTGGGCGACAGCCCGGTGTGCTCGCGGAAGCACTTGTAGAACGCCGACAGCGAATTGAAGCCGGCATCGAAAGCCAGTTCGTCGACGGGCGCGCTGGCGCTGGCTTCGCCCAGGCCGGCCAGCAGGTGGTGCAGGCGGGCCTGGTTGACGTAGCGGTAGAAGCTCTGGCCGAGGACCTGGTTGAGCAGGTAGGAAATCTGGTTGCGGCTGTAGCCGCTCTCTTTGGCGACGCGTTGCAGGTCCAGTTCGGGGTCGAGATAGGGGCGCTGGCGCTGGAAGTAGTGCTCGAGGTCCTGGGCCATGGTGCTCAACTGCCGTGGCGACAGGCCCAGGCGACTGGTGGCGGGGCGCGGGCCGGCGCGGCTGGCGCGTGTGGCGTCCCGGCGCACCAGGGTGGCGTATTCGTTGACCCGCCAGATCAGCCCGTCCCTGACGGTGATGGCTTCGCTGGACTGGAACGCAACCAGGCCCTCGCCGCCCTGCACCGTCACCTGGTACTGGATGAAGGCGGTGCAGCCATCGACGCGGATGCGGTCGCTGTGAACGATGTCTTCGCCGGCCTCATGGGGCAGGCAGGCGCGCACGTAGTCGCGTAGTTCCCGGTAGCCGAGCGCGCGGTTCTGGAAGAAGTCGTGGTACTCGACATCCGGGTGGTAGAGCGCCATTACCCCGTCCAGGTCACGGTGCTTCCAGCACAGGTGATAGCGCAGCACGGTGTCGGCGGTGAGCGGGGTTTGGGCGGGGCCGTCGGGGAAGGTCTGGGTCATGGCGGAAATAGTGCCGAGGGGGCTGAGTGTTGTGCAAGTCCCGGGGACTCATGGTCGATCCGTGGCGGTGAAACGGAAACATCTTGCATAAAACCCACCACCGCTTCGCCAATCCGGCATTTTGCACGGTCCTAAGACGCCCACCTGCCGGCAAACCCCCGGATTCATTGGGGTTCATCATTTGAAACATTTGGCATGCCGGGTGCACCGTTGTTGAGCGTAGGGACATTTCGCTCACCGGAGAGGCGCACATGATCACGACTAACGATTACTCACCCACGCTCGATGCAGGCCCGAATCGCTCGGGTGTGTCCTGGGCGGCCATATTCGCTGGCGCTGCGGCGGCGGCGGCCTTGTCACTGATTCTGGTGGTCTTGGGCGCCGGGCTTGGCTTCGCCGCGACCTCGCCCTGGGCCAGCGAAGGGGCCAGTGCCAAGGCGCTGGGGATTTCGACCATCATCTGGTTGCTGTTGACCCAGATCCTCGCGTCCGGCCTGGGTGGCTACCTCGCCGGTCGGCTGCGGGTGAAATGGGCCAACCTGCATGGCGATGAGGTGTACTTCCGCGACACCGCGCATGGCTTCCTGTCGTGGGCAGTCGCCACGCTGGTAGCGGCCGTGCTGGTCGTCGGCACGGTCGGCAGCATGGCCGGTGCCGGTGTTCAGGCGGGTGCCGTCGCGGCAGCCAACAGCGATGCGTCGATGGGCTACTTCGTTGACAGCCTGTTCCGTGGCGAAGGCCCCGCGCCGGTAAGCGACGATGCCGCCAATGGCGTGGCTGCGCGCATTCTGGCCCGCACCGTAACCCAAGACCGCGCCCTGGCGCCGGAAGACCATGCCTACCTGGCACAACTGGTGGCGCAACGCACTCGCCTGACCCAGGCGGAAGCCGAGGCGCGGGTGGATCAGGTGGTCGGTCAGGTGCAACAGGCGAAAGTCGAGGCTAAACAAGCGGCTGACACCGCGGCCAAGGTAGCGGCATGGACGGCGCTGTGGACCTTTGTTGCCCTGCTGTGTGGCGCGTTCTTCGCCAGTTTCGCGGCACTGTTCGGCGGTCGTCAGCGTGATCATGCGCGCTGGCTCGAAAGTGACACCGTGGGCTATGCCGACCGGCATGTAGCGCACAACCCTGCTGCCCCGATTCGTTAATTGAAATGAACTAGAAGGAGAACAATCATGCGTTCATTACTGCTGTGGATGTTGGGTGTGCCGATTCCGGTGATCATTCTGATTGCGCTGTTCATGCACTGATTATTTGAGAGTGCTTCGCGAGCAAGCTCGCTCCTACAGGTAGGTTTAGCGTCAGGATGACGCCGAACGAATCCTGTAGGAGCGAGCTTGCTCGCGATTGGGCTTTAAAGAAACTGCTCCGCGTAATGACACGCCACCTGCCGCGTCCCCACCTGGCGGAACGCCGGCACTTCCCGCCCACAACGCTCGGTGGCATACGGGCAGCGTTTATGGAACGCACAGCCATCCGGCGGATTCAGCGGGTTGGGCAACTCACCGGCAATCTTGATCTTCGGCTTCAACGGGTCCGGATGAATCGTCGGCGTCGCTGACAACAAGGCTTGGGTGTAGGGGTGCAGCGGCTTTTCGTAGATGTCCGCTTTCGGCCCCATTTCCGCCGGCCGGCCGAGGTACATCACCAGCACCTGATCGGCCACGTGCCGCACCACCGCGAGGTTGTGCGAGATGAACACGTAGGCGGTGTTGAATTCCTTTTGCAGGTCCATGAACAGGTTCAGCACCTGGGCCTGGATCGATACGTCCAGCGCCGAGGTCGGTTCGTCCGCCACCAGCACTTTCGGTTGCAGCATCATCGCCCGCGCCAAGGCGATGCGCTGGCGCTGGCCGCCGGAGAACATGTGCGGGTAACGCTGGTAATGCTCGGGGCGCAGGCCCACCTGCTGCATCATCGCCTGCACTTTCTCGCGCCGTTCGGTGCGCGACAGCGTGGTGTTGATCAATAGCGGCTCGGCCAATTGATCGCCGATCTTCTGCCGCGGGTTGAGCGAGGCATAGGGGCTCTGGAACACCATCTGCACGTCGCGCCGCAACTGCTTGCGCTCGCGCTTGCCGGCGCCGGTGACTTCCTGGCCGGCGATTTTCAGCGAGCCGGAAGACGGCTCTTCGATCAGCGTCAGGGCGCGGGCCAGGGTGGATTTGCCGCAGCCGGACTCGCCGACCACGGCCAGGGTCTTGCCGGCTTCCAGTTCGAACGACACGCCATTCAGCGCACGGACCGTGGCGTAGCCCTTGAACAGGCCACGGGAGACTTCGTAGTGACGGGTGAGGTCACGGGCGGTGAGGACGACTTCGCTCATCACGCTACCTCCTGGTTCAGCGGGTAGAAGCAGCGGGCCAGGCTGTGGGCCTGGGGATCGAGGTCGGGGCGTTGCTGACGGCAGTTGTCGCGCACATACGGGCAGCGCGGCGACAGCAGGCAACCACTGGGCCGGTCATACCGGCCGGGGACGATGCCGGGCAGGGTGGCCAGGCGCTCGGCGCCGAGGCTGTGTTCGGGAATCGCCTTCAGCAGTGCTTCGCTGTAAGGGTGGGCGGGCACTTCGAACAGCTCCGGCACCTGGCCGATTTCCACCGCTTGCCCGGCGTACATCACGCAGACCCGGCGGGCGGTTTCGGCGACCACGGCGAGGTCGTGGGTGATCAGGATCAGCGCCATGTCCTGCTCTTTCTGCAGGTTCAGCAGCAGTTCCATGATCTGCGCCTGGATGGTCACGTCGAGGGCGGTGGTGGGTTCGTCGGCGATCAGCAGCTTGGGTTCGCCGGCAATCGCCATGGCGATCGCCACGCGCTGGCTCATGCCGCCGGAGAGTTGGTGCGGATAAGCATCGAGACGGCTTTCCGGAGCCGGGATCTCGACTTTCTTCAGCAACTCCAGCGCCCGCTGGCGCGCCGCCTTGCCGCGCAGTCCGAGGTGCTGGCGCAGCACTTCCTCGATCTGGAAGCCCACGGTGTAGCTGGGGTTGAGGGCGGTCATCGGGTCCTGGAAGACCATCGCCATGTCCTTGCCCACGACCTTGCGCCGTTGCCGGCCGCTGAGCGTGAGCATGTCGTGGCCGTCGAAGGTGAGGGCGTCGGCGCTGATCCGCCCGGGGGCGTCGATCAGGCCCATCAACGCCATCATGGTCACCGACTTGCCCGAGCCGGACTCGCCGACGATGGCCAGGACTTCGCCCTTGGCCACGCTCAGGTCAAGACCGTCGACCACTGGCACGGCGCCGGCGTCACCGAAGCGCACGTTGAGATTGCGGATTTGCAGAAGTGACATGGGCTTCTCCTCAGGCGGCATTCTTGAGTTTCGGGTCCAGCGCATCGCGCAGTCCGTCGCCCATCAGGTTGATTGCCAGCACGCTGAGCAAAATGGTCAGTCCCGGCAGGCTCACCACCCACCAGGCGCGTTCGATGTAGTCGCGGGCCGAGGCCAGCATCGTGCCCCACTCGGGGGTTGGCGGTTGTACGCCGAGGCCGAGGAAACCGAGGGCGGCGGCATCGAGGATCGCCGAGGAAAAACTCAGGGTGGCCTGTACGATCAGCGGCGCCATGCAGTTGGGCAGAACCGTGATGAACATCAGGCGTGGCAGGCTGGCGCCGGCCAGGCGCGCGGCGGTGACGTAATCGCGGTTCAGTTCGCCCATCACCGCGGCGCGGGTCAGGCGCACATAGGACGGCAGCGAGACGATGGCGATGGCGATCACCGTGTTGACCAGGCCAGGGCCGAGGATGGCGACGATCGCCACCGCCAGCAGCAGTGATGGCAGGGCCAGCATCACGTCCATCAGGCGCATGATCGAGGCGCCGAGGGCCTTCGGAAAGAAGCCCGCGAGCAGGCCGAGGATGATCCCCGGGATCAGCGAAATGACCACCGACGACAGGCCGATCAGCAGCGACAGCCGCGAGCCCTGGATCAGCCGCGACAGCAAGTCGCGGCCGAGTTCGTCGGTGCCGAGGATGAACTGCCAGTTGCCGCCTTCGAGCCACACCGGCGGCGTCAGCAGGAATTCGCGGTATTGCTCGCTGGGGTTGTGCGGCGCGACCCAGGGCGCGAACAACGCACAGAAGACGATCAGGCACATGAACAGCAGGCCGGCCACTGCGCCCTTGTTGCGCGAGAAGGCGTGCCAGAACTCTTTGTACGGCGACGGATAGAGCAGGCTCTGGTCGATGGGGCTGGAGGCGTTGACGGGGGTTGGCGCGGGAGTATTCATGATGAGGGCCTCAGCGCTGGTGACGGATGCGTGGATTGACCAGGCCGTAGAGGATGTCGACGACGAAGTTGACCAGGATGACCAGGCAGGCGATCAACAGGATGCCGTTCTGCACCACGGGGTAGTCGCGGGCGCCGATGGCTTCGATCAGCCATTTGCCGATGCCCGGCCAGGAAAAGATGGTTTCGGTAAGGACCGCGCCGGCCAGCAGCGTGCCGACCTGCAGGCCGAACACCGTCAGCACCGGGATCAGCGCGTTGCGCAGGCCGTGGACGAACACCACCCGCGCCGGCGACAGGCCCTTGGCCCGGGCGGTGCGAATGTAGTCTTCGCGCAGCACTTCGAGCATCGAGGAGCGGGTCATCCGCGCGATCACCGCCAGCGGGATGGTGCCCAGCACGATGGCCGGCAGGATCAGGTGCATCAGGGCGTCCTTGAATGCGCCTTCTTCCTCGCTGAGCAGGGTGTCGATGAGCATGAAGCCGGTCTTCGGTTCGATGTCGTAAAGCAGGTCGATGCGCCCGGACACCGGCGTCCAGCCGAGGTTGACCGAGAAGAACATGATGAGGATCAGGCCCCACCAGAAGATCGGCATCGAATAACCAGTGAGCGATAGCCCCATCACTCCGTGGTCGAAGATCGAACCCCGCTTGAGCGCGGCGATGACACCGGCCAGTACGCCGAGGGTGCCGGCGAACAGCAACGCGGCCAGGGCCAGTTCGAGGGTGGCGGGGAACAGGGCGAGAAACTCGTGCCAGACGCTCTCGCGGGTGCGCAGCGATTCGCCCAGATCGCCCTGGGCCAGCTTGCCGACGTAATCCAGGTATTGCTCCGGCAACGGCTTGTTCAGGCCCAGCCGCTCCATGGCCTGGGCGTGCATTTGCGGGTCGACCCGGCGCTCGCCCATCATCACTTCCACCGGGTCACCCGGGATGAGTCGTATGAGCGCGAAAGTCAGTAGCGTGATGCCGAAAAATGTCGGGATCAGCAGTCCCAGACGCCGGGCAATGAAACTAAACATCTTCTGGTGTTCCTCGTCAGCCGGTCAGGCGGGCTGCCTTTGCCGTGGTGGGGCTGTGGGCAGCATTATTTTTCTACTTCACCAAGGTGGTGGCGAAGTTGTTATTAGTCAGGGGGCTGATGATGTAGCCCTCGACGTTCCGGCGCATGGCCGTGAACATCTTCGGATGGGCCATGGTTATCCACGGCCGGTCCTCATCGTACACGGCCAGCGCCTGCTTATAGAGCGCCTCGCGCTGTCGCGGATCGGTCACCTGGCGGGCCTGGGTGATCAGCGCCTGAAATTTCTCGTTGCACCACCGAGCATAGTTCTCGCCATTTCTGGCTGCCTCGCAACTGAGCAGCGGGGTCAGGAAGTTGTCCGGATCGCCGTTGTCGCCGGCCCAACCGGTGGACACCATGTCGTGCTCGCCGTTCTTCGCCCGGCGCAGCATTTCCGCCCATTCCATGACCCGGATATCGACCTTCAGGCCGATCTTCGCCAGGTCGTCCTGGAGCATTTCCGCGCTCAGTCGCGGATTGGGATTGGTCGGTCCACCGCCGTTGCGGGTGAACAGGGTCAGCGCCGTGCCTTGCGGAACCCCGGCTTCCTTGAGCAGGGCCCGGGCTTTGTCGAGGTCGCGGGGCGGGTTGTGGTTGTCGTGGTTGTAGCCCAGCAGGGTCGGCGGGTACGGGTTGACCGCCAGCAGCGCGTTGCCTTTGCCGAACAGTTGATCGATGTGGGTCTGGCGGTCGAAGGCGATATTGATCGCGTTGCGCACCCGCACATCGCTCAGGTAGCGGTGCTCGGTGTTGAGGGCGATATAGCCGGTGACCAGCGCCTCCAGCTCGGCGACCTTGAGCATCGGGTCGGCCTTGAGCGCGGGCACGTCGTCGGGCTTCGGATAGAGCGCGACCTGGCATTCGTTGGCGCGCAGTTTCTGCACGCGCACGTTGTTGTCATTGGCGATGGCGAACACCAGCGTCTCGCTCGGCGGCGCACCACGGAAGTAGTCCGGGTGGGCCTTGTAGCGGACCTGCGCGTCCTTGTTGTAACGCTGGAAGACGAAGGGGCCGGTGCCGATAGGCTTGCTGTTGAGGTCGCCGGTGTTGCCGGTCTTGAGCAACTGGTCGGCGTATTCGGCGGAATAGATGGAGGTGAAGGCCATGGCGAGGTCGCGAAGAAACGGTGCTTCCGGGCGGGTCAGGGTGAAGACCACGGAGTGTTCGTCGGTCTTTTCCACGCGTTTCAGCAGGTCGCGAAAACCCATGCTTTCGAAATAGGGGAAGCCGATGCTGGTTTTGTCGTGCCACGGGTGGTTCGGGTCGAGCTGGCGCTGGAAGCTCCAGAGCACGTCGTCGGCGTTCATCTCGCGGGTCGGGGTGAACCAGTCGGTGTGGTGGAACTTCACGCCCCGGCGCAGGTGGAAGGTGTAGGTCAGGCCGTCGTCGCTGATGTCCCAGCGTTCGGCCAGGGCCGGCTGGATATCGGTGGTGCCGGGCGTGAAATCCACCAGGCGGTTGAACAGGGTTTCGGCGACGGCGTCACCGGTGACCGCGGTGGTGTACTGGGCCATGTCGAAACCTTCCGGGCTGGCCTCGGTGCAGACCACCAGCGGCTTGGCGCAGAGGCTTGCCGAGGTGCTCAGCAACAGGGCCGCCAGTGCGGCCTGAAGGGGAGAGGGATTCATGCAGGCTCCTTTTCTCGGTTCCCGTCTGCGCCCCGGCCAACGTCGTGGCCGGGGCGCGGGAGTGCTCAGAGAATGTCGAAGGGGATGGTGGTCACGACGCGCATTTCGTCCACATTGCCATCAATCTGCGCCCGGCTCGCCCGGTGCGTGCTGTAGGTGGCACGGATGCTGGTGTCCTTGAGTGCGCCGTCCTGCACCGCATAGCTCACGCCAATGCCCCATTCTTTGTGGTGCTCGCCATCGAGCTTTTGTACATCGTAGCCGCTGCCGCGGTAGTGAGTCCCGTCGATGCCCCAGCCGCGGGCGTTGTAGAGATTCAGGCGTACCCCCGGCACGCCGTAGGGGGTCAGGTTGAGCACGTAGCTGAGCTGCACGGACTTCTCGTTGGGGCCGTTGAAGTCGGAATACAGCGAGTTGGCGAGGAAGATGCCGTTGGTGTCGTGCAGGTAGTCGAAGTACTCGTTGCCGTTCACTTGCTGCCATGACAGGCCGAGGGTATGGGCCTTGTGCGTCAGGGCGAAGGACAGGCTGAACGTGTCGTTGTCGATCGGCCCCTGTTTGCCGCGGCCGTGGTCGCGGGTGCCGTAGTAGTTGAAGCCGGTGGTCAGGCCGAGCATGGCGGTGTCGCCCAGGTCGTGGGACGCCGCGAGGTAGTACTGGTTCCAGATGTCTTCGACATTGGCGAAGTACAGGCTGGTGGTCAGGCTTCTCATCGGTTGGTAGGTGAGGCCGGCCATGCTGACTCGGTCTGCCTGGGCACCGATGGCCGAGTATTCCGTGGTGAATTTGCTCTTGCCCTGTTCGGTACGGCTCGACACGCGCTCGAAGCTGCCGAGGTCGAACGACAGGGTGTGGAATTCCGCGCTGTGCAGGCTGACGCCGTCGAAGCTCGACGGCAAGGCGCGGTTGCCGATGGCGGCGATCACCGGCGTGTTCACCGTATGGCGGCCCGCCGTCAGGGTGGTGTGGGAGACGCGCGCCTTCAGGTTGGCCAGGCCGATCTTGCTCCATTGGCCGATGACATCGCCGTCACTGTGGGTGAGGGTGCGGTTGTTGGGTCCGGCCACCGCGGCGCGGCTTCGTTCCAGGGCAATGGCGTTGTAGCCCGCAACCTGGACGCCGAAGCCCACGGGGCCCTGGCTGAAGCCCGAGCTGTAATCGAGGATGGTGCCCTGCACCCAGTTATTGCGGCTGTGGCTGTTGTGGCGGGTGCCGTCGCTCTTGTAGTAGCGGAACTGCGGGCCCTTGGTGGCGCGTTCGTGTGAATACCAGTTGCGGGTCGAGCCGGACAGGCTCTGCCCTTCGAAGAATCCGCCGGCTTCGGCCTGGGCGTTGTTCTCCTTGAGGCTGATTGGCAGGTAATCGTGGCTGAGGGATTCGGCCCGGGCCTGATCGGCCAGGCCGCAGAAGGTCAGTGCGGCGACGGTAACAGTGATTGCTTTCAAGGCGATGCTTCCTTTTGTTCTTGTAAGAGCACCGGCGGGTCTTGTGAACCCACAGGTCATTGCACGGGATCGGGGCGGGTAAGCCTTGATCCGGCGAGGACCGACATCACTCGATGCCAACATCCAGGAAGGAGGTGCGACCGAACGGGCTCACCAGGTAATCCTTCACCTTCGTGCTTACCGGCTGGCTGACCGTGGAGTGGGCGACGGGGGTGATGGGCACTTGCTGCTTGATGTAGTGCTGGGCCTGGCGATACAGCTCGGAGCGCTGCTCGCGGTCGGTGACCGACTTGGCCTGTTTCACCAGGGCGTCGTATTGCGGGTCGCACCACATGGAGTGGTTGTGGCTGCCGATGGCGTCGCAGCTATAGAGGGTGCCGAGCCAGTTGTCCGGGTCGCCGTTGTCGCCAGTCCAGCCGATCAGGATGGTGTCGTGCTCGCCGTCCTTGGCGCGCTTGAGGTATTCGCCCCATTCGTAGCTGACGATATTCACCTTGAGCCCGAGCTTGCCCCAGTCGTCCTGGAGCATCTGCGCCATCAGCTTGGCGTTGGGGTTGTAGGGGCGTTGAACCGGCATGGCCCAGAGGGTGATTTCGGTGCCTTCCTCGACCCCGGCGTCGCGCAGCATCTGGCGCGCTTTTTCGATGTCTTGGGGCGGGTCGGTAATGCTCTCGTCATAGGACCACTGCGTGGGCGGCATGCTGTTCACCGCGACCTGGCCGGCGCCCTGGAACACAGTCTTGATGATCGCTTCCTTGTCCACGGCCATGTCCAGGGCCTGGCGCACTTCGAGCTGGTCGAACGGTTTTTTCTGGGTGTTGTAGGCGATGTAGCCGAGGTTGTAGGCGGGCTTCTCGATCAGGTTGATGGTCTCGTCGCGGCGCAGGGCTTCGAGGTCGGCGGGGCGGGGGTGGATGGTCACCTGGCACTCGCCTTTGCGCAGCTTCTGGACGCGCACCGAGGGGTCGGTGTTGATCGAGAAAATCAGGTTGTCGAGCCTCACCTGCTCCGGTGCCCAGTAGTCCGGGTTGCCGCGGTAGCGGATCTGCGCGTCCTTCTGGTAACGGGTGAACACGAAAGGTCCGGTGCCGATCGGTTTGTGGCTGATGTCCGCCGGCGTGCCGCGGCTGAGTAGCTGTTCGGCGTACTCGGCCGAGAGGATCGAGGCGAAGCTCATCGCCAGATTCTGGATCAGCGACGCATCGACGTAGTTAAGCGTGAAGACCACGGTCATCGGCCCGGTCTTTTCCACCTTGGCGATGGTCTTGTCCAGGCCCATGGCGCTGAAGTAGGGGAACTCGGTGCCGTAGGCCATGCGGAACGGGTGGGTCGTGTTGAGCATGCGGTTGAAGGTGAACAGCACGTCTTCGGCGTTGAAATCACGGCTCGGTTTGAAGGCGGCGTTGCTGTGGAATTTCACCCCGGGGCGCAGGTTGAAGGTGTAGATCAGGCCGTCGTCAGAGATGCTCCAGTCGGTCGCGAGCGCGGGCAGCACGCCGGTGGCGCCGCGCTGGAACTCCACGAGGCGGTTGTACAGCGGTTCGGCGACGTCATTGTCAGTACCGCTCTGGTATTGCGCGGAGTCGAACCCGGACGGGCTGCCTTCGGAACAGAACACCAGATTGCCCTTCTTGTCGTCGGCCATTCCGAAGGGCGAATGAGCCAGCACGCCGGCCCCGAGAAGGGCGGCGAAGAGGGAAGTCATACGCATGGGTATCCCCTTGTCTTGTGGTTGTCGTTGGAGTTTTCCGCGGCACAGGGCGAGCTTTCGCGCACGTGCTGCGGCGCCAGTCCCACGGTAAGGGCGGGGGAGGGCGACGACGAGTTACACAAGGGGCAAATTGAGGTGAGACGTTTCTGAGTGGTTTGACGAAATTTCAGCGGGGTGGTGGCGACCTATCCACAGCGAGTGTGGTTTTCGCGGCGGCTATCCATCTGAACAGTCGCGATGGGCCGCAGGGCGGCCCTTGGAACGCGTTTATGGCTTCACGCTGACGCCGTAGAAATCATTCAGCGCAAACGGACTGATCTTGAAGTCCTGCACCGTCTTGCGCATCGGTTGGTAGACGGTGGAGTGGGCGATCGGGGTGATCGGCACCTGGTCCTTGAGGATGTGCTGGGCCTGTTTGTACAGCGCGATGCGCTTGTTCTGGTCAGTGGTGGTCTTGGCTTCCTTGACCAGCTTGTCGTAGCCGGTGTCGCACCAGTGGGAGAAGTTGTTGCCGTTGACCGCGTCGCAGCCGTACAGGGTGCCGAGCCAGTTGTCCGGGTCGCCGTTGTCGCCGCTCCAGCCGATCAGCATGGCGCCGTTCTCGCCGTCCTTGGAGCGTTTGATGTACTCGCCCCATTCGTAGCTGACGATGCGCGCCTTGATGCCGATCTTCGCCCAGTCGGACTGGAGCATCTCGGCCATCAGCTTGGCGTTGGGGTTGTAAGGGCGCTGTACCGGCATGGCCCACAGGGTGATCTCGGTGCCTTCCTTGACGCCGGCTTCCTTGAGCAGTTGCCGGGCTTTTTCGGGGTTGTATTCGGTGCCCTTGATGGTGTCGTCGTAAGACCACTGGGTCGGCGGCATGGCGTTGACCGCGAGTTGCCCCGCGCCTTGGTACACCGAATCGATGATCTGCTGCTTGTTCACCGCCATGTCCAGCGCCTGGCGCACCTTGAGCTGGGCCATCGGGTTGGGCTCGTTGCTGCCCTTGATCTTGTCCATCACGTTGTAGGCGATGTAGCCGAGGTTGAAGCCGGCCTGTGACGGCATCTGCAGGTTCGGATCGGCCTTCAGGGCCTCGAGGTCGGCGGGGCGCGGGAACAGGGTGACCTGGCACTCGTTTTTCTTCAGCTTCTGCATGCGCACCGAGGCGTCGGTGGTGATGGCGAAGATCAGGTTGTCGATCTTCACCTCGTCCGGGCTCCAGTAGTCCTTGTTGCCCTTGAAACGGATCTGCGCGTCTTTCTGGTACTTGCTGAACACGAACGGGCCGGTGCCGATGGGCTTCTGGTTGATGTCCGCGGCCTTGCCCTGCTTGAGCAACTGCTCGGCGTATTCGGCGGACTGGATCGAGGCGAAGCTCATGGCGATGTTCTGGATGAACGCGGCGTCGACCGCGGCGAGGGTGAACTTCACCGTGTGCGCGTCGACCTTCTCCACCTGCTTGATGTTCGCGTCCATGCCCATGTCGGTGAAGTACGGGAACTCGGTGGGGTACGCCTTGCGGAACGGCATGTCCTTGTCGAGCATGCGGTTGAAGGTGAACAGCACGTCGTCGGCGTTGAATTCACGGGTTGGCTTGAAGTAGTCGGTGGTGTGGAACTTGACCCCTTCGCGCAGGTGGAAGGTGTAGGTCAGGCCGTCATCGGCGACGTCCCAGCGGGTTGCCAGGCCGGGAATGACCTGGGTGCCGCCGCGCTCGAACTGGGCCAGGCGGTTGAACATGGTTTCGGAGGACGCGTCGAAGTCGGTGCCGGTGGTGTACTGCGCGGG
Organism: Pseudomonas sp. 20P_3.2_Bac5; assembly: GCF_025466035.1. NCBI lineage: Bacteria > Pseudomonadati > Pseudomonadota > Gammaproteobacteria > Pseudomonadales > Pseudomonadaceae > Pseudomonas > Pseudomonas sp. 20P_3.2_Bac5. The sequence goes on from NZ_JANLOA010000137.1 coordinate 67,161, forward strand.
ATCGAAGCCGGCGGGGCTGCCTTCGGAGCAGTAGACGAGATTGCTCGCTGCGTGCGCGGCCGGCGTGGCGGCGAGCAGACCTGCGCCGACCAGGAACGGAATGACTGCGGTTTTCAGCATGGTGGCCTCATTGTTGTCATTTTTTGAGCAGACGGCCTCGTGAGCCGACCTGCGGATATTTATGCCAACGATTGAGGATAGCTGTTTGGTGGGAAAGTGAAGCGGGGGTGCAGGCAGGAGACCGGGTCGTGGCGGCTAGGTGCTAGCCGACAGTTTTTAGCGCTCTTGAGATCGAGCGCCGCCCGCGCGGCGCATCGCGAGCAAGCTCGCTCCTACATCGGTTGCAACGTGCCATGGCCTGACGGAGAGGTGTTGCCCGCCTTTGGCACTCGGCGATGAATCGTGGGGAGGCTGTTGAAGTCAACTCGATAGCGCGTTGTACAAACAAGGCGCTCAACTATGGCCTGACAGGCATAGGCACGTTGCAACCAATGTAGGAGCGAGCTTGTCGGGGCGCCGAACCGTCGCGATGCGCCGCGCGGGCGGCGCTCGATCTCAAGGGCGCTGGAAAACTCCCTACATGCGCCCAGTGGCCGTAGAAACCCCGTTTAAGGCATCTGCACTTCGATAGTGCCATCCGCGCTGATGCTCACCTGCGCAGTGCCGGCTTCGACCTGCGGCGACGGCGCGGCTTCGGCATCCATGCTGGCCTTCATCATCATCGGCGCACGCATGTACGGCTGTGGGTAGCCGCTGCTGTTGAGGTTCAGGCTGACCACTTTGTAGCCCTTGCCGCCCAACGCATCGGTGGCGATCTGGGCGCGGGCCTTGAAGGCGTCGACCGCGTCCTTGAGCAGTTCGTCTTCGCTGGTCTTGCGTGTTGCGGGCGCAACGGCGAAGTCCATGCCGCCCATTTTCAGGGTTTGCAGCAGCTCGCCGGTCAGGCCGGAGAGGGCCGGGAAATTGCCGCTTTCCAGGCGCAGTTCGGCGCGTTCACGCCAGCCGGTGATTTTCTGGCCTTTGTCGTCGTAGATCGGGTAGGCATTGCGGCTGCCCTGGCTGATCTTCACGTCCTTGGCCTGACGGGCCTTTTCCAGCGCCTTGTTCAGCGTGGTGGTGATCTCGGCGGCGAGTTTCGCCGGATCAGTGTTCTGTGCTTCGCTGTACAGGGTCACGACCATCAGGTCGCGGGTCACTTCCTTGCTGGCTTCGGCACGCAGCGATACCTGGTTGTAACGCGGCTCGTCCGCCAGAACGGGAAGGCTGGCCAGGAGGCTGGCGGCCAGCAGGACCTTGGCGCTACGGCTAGGGGTATGCATGGATAACTCCTTGAAAAATGGGCGTGGCCGATACGATCCTGTGCCACGCAGACCCTGTCTGACCTTGAAAATAGCAGCAAGGTTCCAGAAGGCCATCATTTATCCCCGGTGTGGCGAGTTGCCGCATTGCTGCAGACCAGGGCGTCGCTTGGGTATACTCGCGGCGGTTTACCTGGAGCACTCATCAGGAGAGCTCATGCTCGCCCCCGAAAAAATGCTGTCCGCCACCCGCCAGAATCTCTGGCGTCTGACGCTTGTCCGCACCCTGGTACTGGCCGCGCAGGCCGGTTCGGTCGGGGTCGCCTACTGGACTGAACTCCTTCCGCTGCCCTGGCTGGCCCTGAGTGTCACCCTCGGGTTTTCCATGGTGCTGTGCCTGGTCACCGCCCTGCGCCTGCGCGCCTCGCTGCCGGTTACCGAGCTGGAATACGCGGTGCAACTGGCCTGCGACCTGCTGATCCACAGCGCCTTGCTGTATTTCTCCGGCGGATCGACCAACCCCTTCGTTTCCTATTACCTGGTGCCGCTGGCGATTGCCGCGGTGACGTTGCCGTGGGTCTATTCGTTGATCCTCTCGGGCATCGCGCTGGTGGCCTACACCCTGCTGCTGATGCAGTTCTATCCGCTGGAAACCTTCCCCATGGCGCGGGAGAAGATGCAGATCTACGGCATGTGGCTGAGTTTCGCCCTGGCCGCAGCGGTGATCACCTTCTTCGCGGCGAAGATGGCCGAGGAACTGCGCCGTCAGCAGCAGTTCCAGGCCCAACGCCGCGAGGAAGGGCTGCGCGACCAGCAGCTACTGGCCGTGGCCACCCAGGCTGCGGGCGCCGCCCACGAACTGGGCACGCCGCTGGCGACCATGAGCGTGCTGATCAGCGAGATGCGCCAGGACCATACCGACCCGCTGTTGCAGGAAGACCTCGGTGTGCTCCAGGAACAGGTCAAGCAGTGCAAGTACACCTTGCAGCAACTGGTGCGCGCCGCCGAAGCCAACCGGCGCATGGTGGTGGAAGACCAGCCGGTGACCTTCTGGCTCGATGAATCGCTCAACCGCTGGCACCTGATGCGCCCCGAAGCCAGTTACCGCTTCCAGCGCCTCGGTCAGGGCGAGGTGCCGCGCCTGGCGCCGCCACCGGACCTGACCCAGGCCCTGCTGAATTTGCTGAACAACGCCGCCGATGCTTGTCCCGATGGGCTGGAAGTGCACCTGGATTGGGACGCTTCCGACATCGTCATCAGCATCCGCGACCATGGCCCCGGTGTCCCGGTGGCCATCGCCGAACAGATCGGCAAACCCTTCTTTACCACCAAGGGCAAGGGCTTTGGCCTGGGCCTGTTCTTGAGCAAGGCCAGCGTGACCCGTGCTGGCGGCTCGGTAAAACTCTATAGTCACGAAGAAGGCGGTACGCTCACTGAGCTACGCTTGCCGCGTGACGCGCGAGGAGATGTGTGATGAGTGATGAAATCCAGGTTGAAGGTGAAGAACTGCCGCACCTGCTGCTGGTCGACGACGACGCGACCTTTACCCGGGTGATGGCCCGTGCCATGAGCCGCCGCGGTTTCCGCGTCAGCACCGCCAGCTCTGCGGAGGAAGGACTGGTGCTGGCCCAGCAGGACATACCGGACTACGCCACGCTGGACCTCAAGATGGAAGGCGACTCCGGCCTGGTGCTGCTGCCCAAGCTGCTGGAGCTTGATCCGGAAATGCGCGTGGTGATCCTCACGGGTTATTCGAGCATCGCCACTGCGGTGGAGGCCATCAAGCGCGGCGCCTGCAATTACCTGTGCAAGCCGGCGGATGCCGATGACGTGCTGGCGGCGCTGCTGTCCGAGCACGCTGATCTGGACAGCCTGGTGCCGGAAAACCCGATGTCGGTGGACCGCTTGCAGTGGGAGCACATCCAGCGCGTGCTGGCCGAGCACGAAGGCAATATCTCCGCCACCGCCCGCGCCCTGGGCATGCATCGGCGCACCTTGCAGCGCAAGCTGCAGAAGCGGCCGGTTCGGCGCTGATCCTTTTTGGGGCTGCTCTGCGGCCCCAAAAATCTGCCTGTTTCCTGCAATTCATCCGGAAACCCCCGTCCCTGACGCCTGTGCTGGCGTATTATTAGCCACCTAACGACAGGCCACGGAACTCCCCCGCATGCTCGCCCTTTTCATCCAGACGCTGAACATCACCGCCCCGGTGTTCGCGATGCTGTTCATGGGCGTGCTGCTGCGCCGCATCAATGCGATCAACGACGGCTTCATCCAGACCTCGTCGGCCCTGGTGTTCAACGTCTGCATGCCGGCGCTGCTGTTTCTCGGCATTTACCACGCCGACCTCGAGGCCGCGGTCAAACCCGGCCTGCTGCTGTACTTCATCGCCGCCACCTTAGGCAGTTTCGCCTTGGCCTGGCTGATTGCCATCTGGCGCTGTCCCCGGGAAGATCGCGGCATCTATACGCAGGGTGCGTTTCGCGGCAACAACGGTGTGGTCGGGTTGGCGCTGGCGGCCAGCATGTACGGCGACTACGGTATCTCACTCGGCGCGATTCTCGCCGGGCTGGTGATCCTGCTCTACAACTCGCTGTCGTCGGTGGTGCTGGCGGTGTACAGCCCGACGGTCAAGTCCGATCCGTGGAGCATCCTCAAGAGCATCCTGCGTAATCCGTTGATCATCAGTGTGCTGGCGGCGACGCCGATGGCCTACGCCAAGGTGCCGTTGCCCAACTGGCTGCTGACGTCGGCGGATTACCTGGCTCAGATGACCTTGCCGCTGGCGTTGATCTGCATCGGCGGGACGCTGTCGCTGGCCTCGTTGCGGGCCAGTGGCCGGATGGCGGTCAGTTCCAGCCTGGTGAAGATGGTCTGGCTGCCGCTGATATTCACCTTTGGCGGCTGGCTATGCGGCTTTCGCGGGGCGGAACTGGGCATCCTGTTCCTCTATATTGGCAGCCCGACCGCGGCGGCCAGTTATGTAATGGCCAGGGCGGCCAATGGCAACCATGAGCTGGCGGCGTCGATCATTGTGATCACCACCCTGGCGGCTGCGCTTACAACCAATATCGGAATCTTCCTCTTGCAGTGGGGAGGATGGATCTAGATTCTCCGGGTACAACAATTCCAACACAGCCTCTTACGTCTGAGGACACTTCATGCAAGACCAGATCACGCCCGAGCGTTTACACCGCGGGCTGAAAAACCGTCATATCCAACTGATCGCCCTGGGCGGGGCGATCGGTACGGGCCTGTTCCTCGGCATCGCCCAGACCATCCAGATGGCCGGCCCGTCGGTGCTGCTGGGCTACGCGATCGCCGGCATCATCGCCTTCTTCATCATGCGCCAGCTTGGCGAAATGGTCGTGGAAGAGCCGGTGTCCGGCACGTTCAGCCACTTCGCCCATAAATACTGGAGCCCGCTCGCCGGCTTCATGTCGGGCTGGAACTACTGGGTGCTCTATGTGCTGGTCGGCATGGCCGAACTGACGGCGGTGGGCATCTATGTCCAGTACTGGTGGCCGGACTTCCCGACCTGGGCCACGGCGGCGATCTTCTTCGTCGTCATCAACCTGATGAACGTGAGTCAGGTGAAGGTCTACGGTGAAATGGAGTTCTGGTTCGCCCTGATCAAGGTCGTGGCCATCCTCGGCATGATCGGTTTTGGCGGCTACATGCTGTTCAGCGGCACCGGCGGCCCGGATGCCAGCGTCGCCAACCTCTGGCAGCACGGCGGCTTCTTCCCCAACGGCGCGACTGGTCTGATGATGGCCATGGCCGTGATCATGTTCTCGTTCGGCGGCCTGGAACTGGTGGGTATCACCGCTGCCGAGGCCGATAACCCGCGCCACAGCATTCCGCGCGCCACCAATCAGGTGATCTACCGCATCCTGCTGTTCTATATCGGCGCCCTGGCCGTGCTGCTGGCGCTGTACCCGTGGCAGAAAGTGGTCAGTGGCGGCAGCCCGTTCGTGATGATCTTCCACGACCTGGACAGCAACCTGGTGGCGACCGTGCTCAACCTGGTGGTGCTGACCGCCGCGCTGTCGGTCTACAACAGTTGCGTGTACTGCAACAGCCGCATGCTGTTCGGCCTGGCGACCCAGGGCGATGCGCCGAAGAAACTGCTCAAGGTCAATGCCAAGGGTGTTCCGCTGGCGGCGCTGGGCATTTCCGCGCTGGCTACAGGCCTGTGTGTGCTCATCAACTACTACATCCCGCGTGAGGCCTTCGGCCTGCTGATGTCGCTGGTGGTGTCGTCGCTGGTGATCAACTGGGGGATCATCAGCATCACCCACCTGAAATTCCGCCAGGCCAAGGCGGCTCAGGGTCAGGAAACCTTCTACAAGAGCCTCGGCTATCCACTGACCAACTACCTGTGCCTGGCCTTCCTGGCGTTCATTCTGGTGGTGATGTGGATGACCGAAGGGATCCGCATCTCTGTCGAGTTGATCCCGGTCTGGCTGCTGGTGCTGGGGGGTGCTTACAAGCTGACCCGCGGCCGCAAGACCGCCAAGGCCTGACGGTCTTCGGGAAGTGATCGATCAGCCTGGCTGTTGCCAGGTGTCGATCACTTCCTGCGCCGCGCGGAACGCGTCGATCGCCGCCGGCACACCCGCATAGACTGCGCAATGCAGCAATGCTTCGCGAATCTCTTCCACCGTACAGCCATTGTTCAGGGCACCACGCACGTGGCCCTTGAGTTCCTGCGGGCACTTGAGCGCAGTGAGGGCGGCCAGGGTGATCAGGCTGCGGGTTTTCAGCGGCAGGCCTTCGCGGCTCCAGACGCTACCCCAGGCGTGTTCGTTGACGAACTCCTGCAGCGGCGCGGTGAACTCGGTGGCGTTGCCCAGTGCGCGGTCAACGAAGACGTCGCCCATTACCTGGCGGCGAACCTGTTCGCCGGTTTTCTTCGTATCGCCCATCTTGTTTTCCTTAGTGTTGGCGGCGCCAGGCGCGCAGGGTGGTGTAGAGCAACACGGCCCCCAGCGCTGGCAGGACATAGAACAACATCAGTTGCTCCAGGCGGTTGGCCAGCGGCATGCCGGTGGTGAAGGCCACCACGTGCAGACCATAGGCCAGATACAGGCAGAGAAACACCAGACCTTCGGCGCGCGTGACCCGGTACCCGGAATAGAACACCGGCAGGCTCAAGGCGGCGACGCCGAGCATCACGGGCAGGTCGAAGGCCAGGGCATTGGGCGAGATCGACAGCGGTTCCGGGGTCAGCACGGCGGTCAGGCCGAGCACGCCCAGCAGGTTGAACAGGTTGCTGCCGATCACGTTGCCCACGGCGATTTCCCGTTCGCCGCGGATGGCCGCGATCAACGAAGTCGCCAGTTCCGGCAGCGAGGTGCACACGGCAACCACGGTCAGACCGATGATGCGCTCCGACAAGCCAAGGTCCGTGGCGACTTCCACTGCCGCCTCCAGCAGCAGGTGCCCGGCCAGACTGAGCAGACCAAGACCGATGGCCATCAGCAACAGGGTGCCGGCCCAGAAGCCCGCGCCCCGTTGCGGCTGATGCCCCGGCGCGTGGTGGATGCGGGTGTGGTGGCGTGACTGGCGCCACAGGATCGCCAGGTACGCCACAAGCCCGAGCAACAGCAGTGCGCCTTCCCAGTGATCGAGCGCTTCGTTCAGCGCCAGCAGGTACACCAGCAGGCTGGCGCCGATCATCAACGGGATATCCAGGCGCACCAGTTGCCGCGACACGCGCAGCGGAATGATCAGCGCGGCCAGGCCTAGGGTGACGAGAATGTTGAAGATGTTGCTGCCGATCACGCTGCCCACCGCCACATCGGGGGCGCCGGTGTAGGCGGCTTGCAGGCTGACGGTGAGTTGCGGCGCGCTGCTGCCGAACGCCACCAGGCTCAGGCCGATGATCAGCGGGCGTACTTGCAGGCTGGCGGCCAGGCGCAGGGCGCCGCGCACCAGCAGCTCGGCGCCAAGCACCAGCAGGATAAGGCCGCTGCACAGTTGCAGCAGGCTGAAGGTGGGTAAAGCGGCCAGGTTGAAAATGGTCGGGCTCCGAAAACAGGATCAGTCGCTGAGGCTTTGTACCCGGACGCGCGCCGTTCCGCTACGGAGCATGTCCAGCTTCTGCGCGGCGGCCTTGGACAGATCGATCAGTCGGCCACGGGTATGCGGGCCGCGGTCATTGATGCGGACCACGACAGAGCGTTCGTTTTTCAGGTTGGTGACACGCACCCGGGTGCCGAAGGGCAGGCTGCGGTGCGCGGCGGTCAGGCCGTGCTGGTCGAAGGGCTCACCACTGGCAGTGCGTTTGCCGTGATGGCGAGAACCATAATAGGAGGCGGTGCCGGTTTCATCGTAGCCGCGCGGGTCGATGTCGTGGCTGGCACAGCCGGCGAGCAAGGTGAACAGCGCCAAGGCGCTCAGCAGACGCCACATGTATTACGGTGCTCCGTGGTTCTCTGTAGGGGCGAGCTTGCTCGCGAAGGACGCAGCGGTCCCCTAAATGGCCCTGACCAGGCAAGCTCGCTCCTACAGGACATTGTGAGTCCAGAGGAGCGAGCCCTATCGAGACCAAGGCTCGGTGACGATTACCCTTCGAGCTTGCTCTTGAGCAATTCGTTCACCTGTTGCGGGTTTGCCTTGCCTTTCGAGGCCTTCATGGCCTGACCGACAAAGAAGCCGAACATCTTGCCGCGCTTGGCTTCATCCGCCGCCCGGTACTGCTCGACCTGCTCGGCGTTGGCCGCCAGCACTTCGTCCAGTACCTTCTCGATCGCACCGCTGTCCGTCACTTGCTTCAGACCGCGCGCTTCGATGATCTGGTCGGCATCGCCTTCGCCGTTGGCCATCGCTTCGAACACGGTCTTGGCAATCTTGCCGCTGATGGTGTTGTCGCGAATGCGCTGCAGCATGCCACCCAGTTGCTCGGCGCTGACCGGCGCCTGGTCGATCTCGACACCCAGCTTGTTCAGCAGGCTGCCCAGCTCCACCATGACCCAGTTGGCCGCCAGCTTGGCGTCGCCACCAATGGCCGCAACCTTCTCGAAGTAGTCCGCTTGCTCGCGGCTGGAAGCCAGCACGTTGGCGTCGTAAGCCGACAGGCCGTACTGGCTCTGGAAGCGCTCGACTTTCTGCGGTGGCAGCTCCGGTAGGGTGGCGCGAATGCCTTCGAGGAAGGCCGACTCGATCACCACCGGCAGCAGGTCCGGATCGGGGAAGTAACGGTAGTCGTTGGCTTCCTCCTTGCTGCGCATGGAGCGGGTTTCGTCCTTGTTCGGGTCGTACAGGCGGGTTTCCTGGGTGACCTTGCCGCCGTCTTCGATCAGGTCGATCTGGCGCTGGATTTCGGTATTGATCGCGCGCTCGATGAAGCGGAACGAGTTGACGTTCTTGATCTCGCAGCGGGTGCCGAACTCGACCTGGCCTTTCGGACGGATCGAGACGTTGCAGTCACAACGCAGCGAGCCTTCGGCCATGTTGCCGTCGCAGATGCCCAGGTAGCGCACCAGCGCGTGGATCGCCTTGACGTAGGCCACGGCTTCCTTGGCGCTGCGCATTTCCGGCTCGGAAACGATTTCCAGCAGCGGGGTGCCGGCACGGTTCAGGTCGATGCCGGTGGAGCCGGCGAAGTCTTCGTGCAGGCTTTTGCCGGCGTCTTCTTCCAGGTGCGCGCGGGTGATGCCGATGCGCTTGACGGTGCCGTCTTCCAGAGCGATGTCCAGGTGGCCCTTGCCGACGATCGGCAGCTCCATCTGGCTGATCTGGTAGCCCTTGGGCAGGTCAGGGTAGAAGTAGTTCTTGCGCGCGAACACGTTGTGCTGGCCAATCTCGGCGTCGATGGCGAGGCCGAACATGCAGGCCATGCGCACCGCTTCCTGGTTCAGCACCGGCAGTACGCCGGGCATGCCCAGGTCGATCAGGCTGGCCTGGGTGTTCGGCTCGGAACCGAACGTGGTGGCGCTGCCGGAGAAAATCTTCGACTGGGTGGCGAGCTGGGTGTGAATCTCCAGCCCGATAACAACTTCCCATTGCATGTGTCTGTCCCTCAGAAGCCGTTAGGTGCGCGAGTGTGCCAGTCAGTCACTTGCTGATAGCGGTGCGCGACGTTGAGCAGGCGGCCTTCCTGGAAGTACGGCGCCAGGAGTTGCACGCCCACCGGCAGACCGTCGACGAAACCGGCCGGCATCGACAGGCCCGGCAGACCGGCCAGGTTGGCGGTGATGGTGTAGACGTCTTCCAGGTACGCGGCGACCGGATCGGCGTTCTTGGCGCCGATCTTCCAGGCCAGGTTCGGCGTGGTCGGGCCGAGGATCACGTCGACGCCTTCGAAGGCGGCCATGAAGTCGTTCTTGATCAGGCGACGGATCTTCTGGGCCTTCAGGTAGTAGGCGTCGTAGTAGCCGGCCGACAGGGCGTAGGTGCCGACCATGATCCGGCGCTGCACTTCGCTGCCGAAGCCTTCGCCGCGGGAACGCTTGTACAGGTCGGTGAGGTCTTTCGGGTTCTCGCAGCGGTAGCCGAAGCGCACGCCGTCGAAGCGCGACAGGTTCGAGGAGGCTTCGGCCGGGGCGATCACGTAGTACGCCGGAATGGCGTGCTGCATGTTCGGCAGGCTGATTTCCTTGATGACTGCGCCGAGCTTCTCCAGCTCCTTGACGCTGGCCTGGACCAGTTCAGCGATGCGCGGGTCGAGGCCGGCACCGAAGTATTCCTTCGGCAGGCCGATACGCAGCCCTTGCAGCGAGGCGTTCAGGCCGGCGCTGTAGTCCGGGACCGGCTCATCGATGCTGGTGGAGTCTTTTGGATCGAAACCGGCCATGCCTTGCAGCAGCAGGGCGCAGTCCTCGGCGGTGCGGGCCAGCGGGCCGCCCTGATCGAGGCTCGACGCGTAGGCAATCATGCCCCAGCGCGAGACGCGGCCGTAGGTCGGCTTGAGGCCGGTCAGGCTGGTCAGCGCGGCTGGCTGGCGGATCGAGCCGCCAGTGTCAGTGGCGGTGGCGGCCGGCAGCAGGCGGGCAGCCACGGCCGCAGCCGAACCACCGGACGAACCGCCAGGCACGTGTTCCAGGTTCCACGGGTTCTTCACCGGGCCGTAGTGGCTGGATTCGTTGGCCGAACCCATGGCGAACTCGTCCATGTTGGTCTTGCCCAGGGTCACGGTACCGGCCTCGGCCAGCTTGCTGACCACGGTGGCGTCGTAGGGGGCCTTGAACGAGTCGAGCATCTTCGAGCCGCAGCTGGTGCGGATGCCCTGGGTACAGAACAGGTCCTTGTGGGCGATCGGCGCGCCCAGCAGTGCACCGTTCTCGCCGGCGGCGCGGCGGGCGTCGGCGGCACGGGCCTGGCTGATGGCCAGGTCGTCGGTGACACTGATGAAGCTGTTGATCTGTGGGTCGAGTTGATGGATGCGGGCCAGCAGCGCGCGGGTCAGCTCTTCGGAGGAAAAGGCTTTGTCGGCGAGTCCGCGAGCGATCTCGGCCAGGGTGAGTTGGTGCATGGCAGGCTCTATTCCCTTACTCGATGACTTTCGGAACCAGGTACAGGCCGCTGTCCGTCGCTGGGGCGATGGCCTGGTAGCTGTCTCGCTGGTTGCTTTCTGTTACAACGTCGGCGCGAAGGCGCTGGCTGGCTTCAAGAGGGTGAGCCAGAGGCTCGATACCGGTGGTGTCGACGGCCTGCATCTGGTCGACCAGTCCCAGAATACTGTTCAGGGCATCGGTAGTGCGTGGCAGATCGGCTTCGTTCAGGCCCAGTCGGGCCAGGTGAGCGATCTTTTCCACGTCGCAGCGTTCAAGCGCCATGGGGATCTCCTGGGGAAAGAAAACGGAATGGGTCCGCAATGAGGAACATGTAGGGGCACACGTGGTCATAAGGCCCGATCGTGTGCTGGCTTGCTCGGAAAAACTGCCAATTTAACATATTGGCGCCTTGCCCAAAATCCCCGCCGTTGTTAGAGTTTGCCGCACTTTTTTACCCACGCGTTGCCAGGGTCCCTTTCCCATGTTCAAGAAACTGCGTGGCATGTTTTCCAGCGATCTTTCCATCGACCTGGGCACTGCCAACACCCTTATTTACGTGCGTGAGCGCGGTATCGTCCTGAATGAGCCTTCGGTTGTGGCCATTCGTACCCACGGCAACCAGAAAAGTGTCGTCGCTGTCGGCACCGAAGCAAAGCGCATGCTGGGTCGTACTCCCGGCAACATTGCTGCCATTCGTCCGATGAAGGACGGCGTGATCGCCGACTTCAGCGTCTGCGAAAAGATGCTGCAGTACTTCATCAACAAGGTTCACGAAAACAGCTTCCTGCAGCCTAGCCCTCGTGTGCTGATCTGCGTGCCGTGCAAATCGACCCAGGTCGAGCGCCGCGCCATCCGTGAATCGGCCCTCGGTGCCGGTGCCCGTGAAGTATTCCTGATCGAAGAGCCAATGGCCGCTGCCATCGGTGCCGGCCTGCCGGTCGAAGAAGCCCGTGGTTCGATGGTCGTCGATATCGGTGGTGGTACCACTGAAATCGCACTGATCTCCCTGAACGGTGTGGTTTACGCCGAATCCGTTCGCGTTGGTGGCGACCGCTTCGACGAAGCCATCGTGACTTACGTGCGCCGCAACTACGGCAGCCTGATCGGCGAATCCACCGCCGAGCGTATCAAGCAGGAAATCGGTACCGCCTATCCGGGCGGCGAAGTGCGCGAAGTCGACGTCCGCGGCCGTAACCTGGCCGAAGGCGTACCACGTGCCTTCACCCTGAATTCCAACGAAGTGCTCGAAGCGCTGCAGGAATCCCTGGCGACTATCGTTCAGGCCGTGAAGAGCGCCCTGGAGCAATCGCCTCCGGAACTGGCGTCCGACATCGCCGAGCGTGGCCTGGTGCTGACCGGTGGTGGCGCTCTGCTTCGCGACCTGGACAAGCTGCTGGCCCAGGAAACCGGCCTGCCGGTGATCGTTGCCGAGGACCCGCTGACCTGTGTCGCCCGTGGCGGCGGTCGCGCCCTGGAAATGATGGACAAACACACCATGGACCTGCTCTCCAGCGAGTGATTCGCCGGATTGCAACCCTGTCGACCGGTTTACAGGTAGCGCTTGCAGTGCTACCTGTATTGCCGGCTGGCGTCCGTCTGGACGTCGCTTCCATCCATCCGCAATCCAGGCCGGTGCGTTGCCGTATGAATGACCTCCTGAACCGTCGTCAACGAGGAGCGGCTTATTAAACCGCTTTTCGCCAAAGGCCCGTCGCTGGGCGTACGCCTGCTCGTGCTGGTCGTGCTGTCGATCGCCCTGATGGTGGTCGATGCCCGCTTCCCCGTGCTCAAGCCCGTGCGCAGTCAAATGTCGCTGGTGCTGATGCAGTCCTACACCATCACCGATCTGCCGCAGCGTCTGTGGCAAGGCGTGGCCAGCCAGTTTGGCAGCCGCACCGAACTGATCGCCGAGAACGAAAAACTCAAGACCGAAGCCCTGCTCCTGCAAGGTCGCCTGCAAAAGCTGGCTGCCCTGACCGAGCAGAACGTGCGTCTGCGCGAGTTGCTCAACTCCTCGGCGCTCTTCAATGAAAAGGTCGAGGTCGCCGAACTGATCGGCATGGACCCGAACCCGTTCACCCATCGAATTCTGATCAACAAAGGCGAGCGCGACGGTGTCGTGCTCGGCCAGCCGGTGCTCGACGCCCGCGGCCTCATGGGCCAGGTGGTCGAGTTGATGCCGTACACCTCGCGGGTGCTGCTGCTGACCGACACCACCCACAGCATCCCGGTGCAGGTCAACCGCAACGGCCTGCGCGCGATTGCCAGCGGCACCGGCAACCCGGAACGCCTTGAACTGCGTCATGTCGCCGATACCGCCGACATCAAGGAAGGTGACCTGCTGGTGAGTTCCGGCCTGGGTCAGCGTTTCCCGGCCGGTTATCCGGTGGCGACGGTGAAGGAAGTGATCCACGACTCTGGGCAACCCTTCGCCATTGTTCGCGCGGTGCCGACCGCCGCCCTGAACCGCAGCCGTTACCTGCTGCTGGTGTTCAGCGACAGCCGTACCCCCGAAGAGCGAGCCAACGACGCAGCCCAGGCGCAGGCCCAGGACGCCGCCGGTCACACAGCGACTGACGCGGCACATGCTGCGCCGGCCACCACGCCTGCAACACCTGCCGCACCCGCCACCACGACCCCGGCTGCGCCCCATGCCCCGGCGGCCACACCTGCGGCCGCGCCAACGCCGGCTGCCGCTGCTGCGCCCGCAAGCCATGGCACGCCAACGACCCCCTCCCGGGAGAGACATTGATGGTCAGTACACACAGCAAGAATGGCTGGGTGGTCTGGTTGACCTTCCTGGTTGGCCTGCTGCTCAGCGTGTGGCCGATGCCGCCGTTCATGGATATCTTCCGTCCGCTGTGGCTGGCCCTGCTGCTGGCCTTCTGGACGTTGAACCTGCCCACCAAGGTCGGCATGACCACCGCGTTTTTGCTCGGTCTGGCGGAGGACGTGCTGTACGGCACGTTGCTGGGGCAGAACGCCCTGGTCCTGACCCTCATCACCTTCCTGGTACTCAGCCTGCAACAGCGCTTGCGCATGTTCCCCATGTGGCAGCAGAGCCTGACCATCCTGGTGATCTTCGGCGTCGCCCAGCTAGTGCAATTGTGGCTCAGCGCCCTGACCGGCAATCGTCAGCCCACGCTGGCGCTGGTCTGGCCGGCAGTGACCAGTGCCTTGCTCTGGCCATGGATCAGCTTCGGCCTGCGCGGTCTGCGCAGCCGATTGAGTATCTACTGAAGCATCCTGCTTTTCGACGCTGACAGGGAGACGTCACGATGACCCCGCTGTACCTGGCCTCCGGTTCGCCGCGCCGCCGTGAGCTGCTGACCCAGATCGGCATTCCCTTCACCGTCGTCAGTGCCTCGATTGACGAAACCCCGCTGCCCGATGAGTCGGCAAGCGCTTATGTCGAGCGCCTGGCCCTCGGCAAGGCGGCTGCCGGCCTGGCCCTGCTGACCGCCAGCGGCACCCGCGAGCCTCTGGCCGTACTCGGTGCCGATACCGCGGTGGTTCTCGACGGCAGGATTCTTGGCAAGCCCGTCGACCGCGAAGATGCCCTGGCCATCCTGGCCTCGCTTTCCGGACGTGAACATCAGGTGCTGACTGCCGTCGCGGTGAGCGATGGTCAGCGCAGCGAAAGCCTGTGCGTCACCAGTCGCGTTACCTTCGGGCCGATCAGCGCAGAGCAGGCGCATGCCTACTGGAGCAGCGGCGAGCCGCGGGACAAGGCCGGCGCCTACGCGATCCAGGGCCTCGGCGCGGTATTCGTGCAGAACCTTCAGGGCAGCTACTCGGGTGTGGTCGGGCTTCCAGTCGCCGAAACCGCCGAATTGCTCGCCCGTTTCGGCATTCCCTGCTGGCAGGGCCTGCCGACAGCAGAATGAGGAAGCACTGAGACCGTTTATTGCTCGCCAGTCTCCGTCGGGCAATCCATCATTACCTCAAAGAACTTTGACGAGAGCCTGCCATGAGTGAAGAGATTCTGATCAACATCACACCGATGGAATCACGCGTGGCGGTGGTGGAAAACGGCGTTCTCCAAGAGGTGCATGTCGAGCGCACCCAGCGCCGCGGCATCGTTGGCAATATCTACAAGGGCAAGGTGGTACGGGTGCTGCCGGGCATGCAGGCGGCCTTCGTCGATATCGGTCTGGACCGCGCGGCCTTTATCCATGCCTCGGAAATCTCCCTGCGCGAAGGCACCACAGTCGAAAGCATCAGCGCCCTGGTGCATGAGGGGCAAAGCCTGGTGGTGCAGGTGACCAAGGACCCCATCGGGTCAAAGGGCGCCCGCCTGACTACCCAGTTGTCGATTCCTTCCCGCTATCTGGTCTACATGCCGCGCACCAAGCACGTCGGCATTTCCCTGAAGATCGAAGACGAAGCTGAGCGCGACCGCCTGAAGAAGGTGGTCAGCGACTGTGTCGCCCAGGAAAACATCCAGGACTCCGGCGGCTTCATCCTGCGCACTGCGGCGGAAGGCGCCGGGGCAGACGAGATTCTCATGGACATCCGCTACCTGCGGCGCCTGTGGGATCAGATTGGCGCGCAGATCAAGACCGTGGGCGCGCCTACCGAAATCTACGAAGACCTGGGGCTGGCGCTGCGCACCCTGCGCGACCTGGTGAATCCGAAGATCGAGAAGATCCGCATCGATTCCCGGGAAACCTTCCAGAAAACCACGCAGTTCGTCGGCGAATTGATGCCGGAAATCGCTGATCGTCTGGAGCATTACCCTGGGGAGCGGCCGATTTTCGACCTGTACGGCGTCGAAGATGAAATCCAGCGCGCCCTTGAGCGCAAGGTGCCGCTCAAGTCCGGCGGCTATCTGGTGATCGACCCGGCCGAGGCCATGACCACCATCGATGTGAACACCGGCGCCTTCGTCGGCCATCGCAATCTCGAAGAAACCATCTTCAAGACCAACCTCGAAGCTGCCACCGCCATCGCCCGGCAACTGCGCCTGCGCAATATAGGCGGGATCATCATCATCGACTTCATCGACATGGAAGACGAAGAGCATCAGCGCCAGGTGCTACGCACCCTGGAAAAGCAGCTCGAACGCGACCATGCGAAAACCAACATCATCGGCCTCACCGAGCTGGGCCTGGTGCAGATGACCCGCAAACGCACCCGTGAAAGTCTCGAACAGGTGCTGTGCGAGCCGTGCAGCAGTTGCCAGGGCCGCGGCAAGCTCAAGACGCCGGAGACTATCTGTTACGAGATTTTCCGGGAAATTCTTCGCGAGGCGCGGGCCTACCAGGCCGAAGGCTATAGAGTGCTCGCCAACCAAAAGGTGGTGGACCGCCTGCTGGACGAAGAATCGGGGAATGTCGCCGAACTCGAAGCCTTTATCGGGCGAACCATTCGTTTCCAGGTGGAGTCCATGTATTCCCAGGAACAATACGATGTGGTGCTGCTCTGACTCGCTCTGATTTCACGCTGGTTTCTTTTGTGCTGGCAAACCCGGTACGTCGGGCCATAGTTATGGGACGACTCGGGGGGCCACTGGCATGGAGCGTCTGATCCGCGTTCTTGCTGCACTGACCCGCTGGGGCCTGGGTGCCTGTGCGTTGCTGGCGGTGCTGGTTGCACTCTATGTCAGCCTCGGCCGCGAGCTGATTCCGCTGGTTGCCGAATACCGCAGTGAAGCCGAGGGCAAGGCCGAGGCTGCCCTCGGCATGCCCGTGCACATTGGCGCGCTGGAAGGGCGCTGGAGTGGTCTGGCGCCGATTCTGGTGGTACATGACGTCCAAGTGGGTGAGGGCAACTCGGCCCTGCGTCTGGATGCAGTGAAGGTGGTGCCCGACCTGTGGTCCAGCCTGACCCGGCGTGAGTTGCGCCTTGCCCGTGTCGAACTCGGCGGCCTGCAACTGAACCTGCATGAAAACGAAGACGGTCGCTGGTCGCTCAAGGGCCTGCCGGTCCAGGACGACGCGCCGCTCGACGTCGAGCAACTGCTGCAGCGCATGCAGATGGTCTCGAAAATCTCGGTGCTCGACAGCCAGGTAACGCTGGAACCCATCGATCACGACCCCATGACCCTGACCTATGTCGGCCTCAGCCTGCAGACCGGCAGTGTGCGCCAACGTCTTGATGCCCGCATGACCTTGCCGGATGGTCAGCCGATGGCGCTGCGTCTGGATAGCCGCGTCCGTCCGGCGAAATGGCGCGAAGGTGAAGTCGATGCCTACCTGAGCCTGCCGCAGAGCGACTGGGCCAAGTGGTTGCCGGCCCGCCTGCTCGGCCAGTGGCAGGCGCCCGAAGTGCGTGCCGGTGGTGAGCTGTGGATCGGCTGGGGCAAAGGGCAGTTGCAGAGCGCAACGCTGCGCCTGAACGCCCCTCAAGTGCGCGCGGCTTACGCAGAACGCAAGCCGGTCACCGTGGAAAACCTGGCACTCAATGCCTGGCTGCGCCGCAGCGAACAAGGCGTGAAGGTGACCGTCGATTCCCTGGCCATGAACCTCGGCAAGACGCGTTGGGAATCCCATCTGCAAATCAACCAGACCGCCGCGGGTGCGGACGGTGAGTTGTGGGAAATCCAGGCCGACCGTCTTGACCTCACTCCACTCACGCCAGTGATTCAGGCCCTCGGCCCGTTGCCGACCGCCGGCATGGCGGTGGTCGACGGGCTGAAAGTGACGGGTGGCCTGCGCAATGTTCGCCTGGAAGTCCGCCCTGAAGCCGAGGGCGATCGCCGCTTCAGCTTCGCCGCAAACCTCGACCGCGTCGGCTTCGACGCCTACCACGGCGCGCCGGCGGCGGGGAATGTCAGCGGCAGCATCAGTGGTGACCTCGGCCACGGCGAACTGCGCCTGGATACCGATAAATTCATGCTGCATCTGGTGCCGATCTTCGCCGACCCCTGGCACTACCTCAAAGCCAATGCCCTGCTGACCTGGAAGCTCGACAAGGAAAGCTTCACCCTGATCGCGCCCTATCTCAAGGTGCTCGGCGAAGAAGGCAAGATTGCTGGCGATTTCCTGATTCGGCTGTTTTTCGAAGATGCCAGTGAAGACTACATGGACTTGCGGGTCGGTCTGGTCGATGGCGACGGTCGCTACACGCCCAAATACCTGCCGGAAGTCCTCAGCCCGTCGGTGGACCACTGGCTGCGCACGGCGATCCTCAAGGGCGCCGTGGACGAAGGCTATTTCCAGTACCAAGGCTCGTTGAGCCACGGTGCGCCTGACCATTCGCGCAATATCAGCCTGTTCTTCAAGGTGCGCGACGCCACCCTGGACTTCCAGCCCGGCTGGCCGCAGGTCAGCAAGGTGGA
Source organism: Pseudomonas sp. 20P_3.2_Bac5 (assembly GCF_025466035.1). Lineage (NCBI taxonomy): Bacteria > Pseudomonadati > Pseudomonadota > Gammaproteobacteria > Pseudomonadales > Pseudomonadaceae > Pseudomonas > Pseudomonas sp. 20P_3.2_Bac5. Next base: position 85,238 of record NZ_JANLOA010000137.1, read on the forward strand.
CGGTGATGTGTTCATCGATGACCACGGTGTGCGGATCAAGGCCAGCGCCGGACAACTGCTCGACACCCGGGTGAGCAATGTCGTGGTCGACATCCCCCATGTGGCGGAGGGTGAACACAGCCACCTGTACCTGGATGGCGATTTCGACGGAGGCCTGGGCGATGGCGTGAAGATTCTCCAGGAGGCGCCTATCGGCACCGGCGCGACGTTCGCCGGCTGGGAAGGCGAGGGTGACCTGAAAGGCTCCGTCAAACTCGACATTCCGCTGACCCACGATGTGGCGCCGAAGGTGGTCGTGGACTTCCGCACCGATAAAGCCCGCCTGAAACTTGCCGAGCCAGCCCTTGAACTGACCCAGCTCAAGGGTGATTTCCGCTTCGACCTGGACGCCGGCTTGAGCGGCAAGAACATCACCGCCAAGGCGTTCGACAAGCCGATCACCGCGCAGATTTTCGCCGAGGGCAAGCCCGGGCAACTGCAGACCCGTATCACCGCCAAGGGGCAGATTGCCCTGAAGTCGCTGACCGACTGGCTGAAGTTCAGCCAGCCTCTGCCGCTTTCCGGTGAGTTGCCCTATCAGTTGCAGGTGTCGCTGGGCAGTCGCGACAACCTGTTGAGCGTCGATTCGAACCTCAAGGGCTTGACCATCGACCTGCCAGCGCCGTTCGGCAAGGCCGCCAACGACACGCGTGACAGCCAGTTCCGCATGACCCTGCAAGGCCCGGAGCAGCGCTTTGATGCGACCTACACCGATCTGGCCAACATGGTCTACGCGGCGCCTGCCGGGAAACTGGACCAGGGGCGCGGCGAGTTGGCGCTGGGGGCCGGTAACAGCCAGTTGCCGACTGCTCAGGGACTGCGGATCAAAGGCACGGTCAGTGAAGTGGATGTCGAGGCCTGGCAAAAGCAACTGGCCAGCCTGGCCGGCGATGATCCGGGCACCAGTGCGCGGCAGTTTCTGCGGGGTGTGGACCTGAGCATCGGCAAGCTCAAGGTCTACAGCTTCGATCTCAACCAGGCCGTGGTGCGCCTGGACCGCAACAGCGACAACTGGGCGCTGCGCCTGGACAGCAAGGAAGTCATCGGCAATGCGCGGGTTCCCGATGCCAAGGCCGCGCCGATCGCCGTCAACCTGCAAACCCTGCACTTGCCTGCCGCCGACCCGGCCGAGGAGACCGCGCCGGATGCCCCGGACCCGCTGGCAACAGTGGACCCGCGCAAGATCCCGGCCCTGGATCTGAGCATCGCCAAGCTGTTCCGGGGTGACGATCTGCTGGGCAGTTGGTCGCTCAAGCTGCGCCCCACCAGCAAAGGCGTGGCAATCAACGATCTCGATCTGAACCTCAAGGGCCTGATGGTCGATGGTTCTGCGGGCTGGGAAGGCGTCCCGGGCGCCAGCAGCAGTTGGTACAAAGGCCGCCTGGAAGGTGCCGACCTGGGCGATGTGCTCAAGGCCTGGGACTTTGCCCCAACGGTCACCAGCCGCGACTTCCATATGGATGTCGACGGGCGCTGGCAAGGTTCGCCGGCCTGGGTCAGCCTCAAGCGGTTCTCCGGCAGCATGGATGCGAGCCTGCGTAACGGCCAGTTCGTCGAAGTCGATGCCAGTGCCCAGGCGCTGCGGGTGTTTGGTTTGCTCAACTTCAACTCGATCGGCCGGCGTTTGCGCCTGGACTTCTCCGACCTGCTCGGCAAGGGGCTGAGCTATGACCGGGTCAAGGGTGTGCTGGTGGCCAGCGAAGGCGTGTACGTCACCCGCAGCCCCATTGCCATGACCGGCCCGTCCAGCAACTTCGAGCTGGAGGGCACGCTGGATATGGTTCGCGACCGCATTGATGCCAACCTCATGGTGACCCTGCCGGTGACCAACAATCTGCCGCTGGCCGCGTTGATCGTCGGGGCGCCGGCCATTGGTGGCGCGCTGTTTCTGGTGGATCGGTTGCTGGGTGACCGGGTCGCGCGTTATGCCAGCGTCCACTATCGGGTCGAAGGTCCGGTGAAAGAGCCTAAAATGACCTTCGTCAAACCCTTTGAAAAATCCAATTAAGGCCCGGACATGACCTTCGCCGTCATTCAGATGATCAGTCAGGACGATATCGCCGCCAACCTGGCCCGCGCTCGCGCTCTGTTGGAACAGGCCGCTGCCGGTGGTGCGCGGCTCGCGGTGCTGCCGGAAAACTTCGCCGCCATGGGCCGCCGCGACAGCGCGGCGATCGGCCGGGCCGAAGCGCGGGGCGAAGGACCGATCCTGCCGTGGTTGAAACAGACCGCCCGCGACCTCAGGTTATGGGTTGTGGCGGGCACCTTGCCGCTGCCGCCCGTCGACCAGCCCGAGGCCAAAGCCCATGCCTGCTCCCTGCTGGTGGACGAGCACGGCGAGCTGGTTGCCCGCTACGACAAGCTTCATCTGTTCGATGTGGATGTGGCCGACAACCGTGGCCGCTATCGTGAGTCGGACGACTACGCCCATGGCGCGCACGTGGTGGTGGCAGATACGCCGGTCGGCAAAGTGGGCCTGAGCGTTTGTTACGACCTGCGTTTTCCCGAGCTTTACAGCGCGCTGCGCGAGGCGGGTGCGGAACTGATTACTGCGCCGGCGGCGTTCACCGCGGTGACCGGCGCGGCGCACTGGGAAGTGCTGATCCGGGCGCGAGCGATCGAAACCCAGTGTTATGTGCTGGCCGCCGCCCAGGGAGGCGTCCATCCAGGCCCGCGTGAAACCCACGGACAGGCGGCGATCGTCGATCCTTGGGGGCGAATCCTCGCCGAACAGGCCCGCGGTGAAGCGGTGCTGCTGGCGACACGCGACAGTATTGAACAAGCGTCCATCAGGGCGCGGATGCCGGTGGCCTTGCACCGGCGCTTTTTCTCGCGGGACGCAGTGCGGCCCGCGTACCTCTCGGAGTGACTATGAGCGAGTTGTTAACACGCGTCAGCGAGCAACTGCTGGCCCCCGGCGACCTGACCCTCGACAGCCTGCAATCGGTGCTGGGCGAGTTGGCCGGGCCGGGTATCGACGCCGCCGACCTGTACTTCCAGGGCCAGATTTCGGAGTCCTGGGCGCTGGAAGACGGCATCGTCAAGGAAGGCAGCTTCAACCTCGACCAGGGTGTGGGCGTACGTGCTCAGTCCGGGGAGAAAACCGGTTTTGCCTACAGCAACGCAATCAATCTCGAAGCCCTGACCTCCGCCGCCCGCGCCGCCCGCTCCATTTCCCGGGCCGGGCAGAATGGCACGGTCCAGGCCTTCAAGAGCCAAGACGTCACCGCGCTCTACGCGCCGGACAATCCGCTCGAAGTAATGAGCCGGGCAGAGAAAGTCGAGCTGCTCAAGCGCGTCGACGCCGCCACGCGTGCGCTGGACCCGCGTATTCAACAGGTCAGCGTGAGTATGGCCGGGGTCTGGGAGCGCATCCTGATCGCCGCCGCTGACGGCAGCCTCGCCGCGGACATCCGTCCGCTGGTGCGTTTCAACGTCAGCGTCATCGTCGAACAGAATGGTCGTCGCGAGCGCGGTGGCCACGGTGGTGGCGGTCGCACCGATTACCGCTATTTCACCGACGATCGGGTCATGGGCTTCGCCCGCGAAGCGCTGCGCCAGGCGCTGGTCAATCTGGAAGCCGTCCCGGCGCCAGCAGGCACCTTGCCTGTGGTGCTGGGCTCGGGCTGGTCCGGCGTGCTGCTGCACGAAGCGGTCGGCCATGGCCTGGAAGGCGACTTCAACCGCAAGGGCAGCTCGGCCTACAGCGGCCGGCTGGGCGAGATGGTCGCGTCGAGCCTCTGCACCATCGTTGACGACGGCACCCTGGAAGGGCGCCGCGGTTCGCTGAGCGTCGATGACGAAGGCGTTCCGACCGAATGCACCACGCTGATCGAGAACGGCAAGCTGGTCGGCTACATGCAGGACAAGCTCAACGCCCGTCTGATGGGCATGGCAGTGACCGGCAACGGCCGGCGCGAATCCTACGCCCATCTGCCGATGCCGCGCATGACCAACACCTACATGCGCGCCGGCGAGAGTGACCCGGCGGAGATCATCGCTTCGGTCAAGCGCGGCCTTTACTGCGCCAACCTCGGCGGTGGCCAGGTGGATATCACCAGTGGCAAGTTCGTGTTCTCCACCAGCGAGGCCTACCTGATCGAAGACGGCAAGATCACCACGCCGGTCAAGGGCGCGACGCTGATCGGCAACGGGCCGGAAGCGATGAGCCGGGTGTCGATGGTCGGCACCGACCTGTCGTTGGACAGTGGCGTAGGAACGTGTGGGAAAGATGGTCAGTCGGTGCCGGTTGGCGTGGGCCAGCCGACCCTGAAGATCGATGCGATCACCGTGGGTGGCACGGGCGCATAAAGATGAAACCGGGCGGGCAGGGCGCCGGCCCGGTGGCGGAACTCAGCGCAGGCCGCGCTGAACTTCGTCGAGTTCGCGAATGTATTTGAAGATCTTGCGCGAGGCGGATGGCGCCTTGTTCGTCTTCTGCTCGTGCTGGGCCTGGCGGATGAACGAACGCAGTTGCTGGCGATCGGCTTCCGGGAACTCCTGGACGAATTTTTCCAGGACCTCGTCGGTGCCCTCGATCAGCCGGTCACGCCAGCGCTCGAGGTTGTGGAAGCGCTCGTTGTACTGGCGGGTGGAGGCGTCGAGCTGCTCAAGCAGTGCGTTGATGGCATCGATGTCCTGGTCACGCATCAGCTTGCCGATGAACGACCGGTGGCGCCTCTTGGCCTCGTTTGCCGTGTGCTTCTTGTGCTCTTCGAGAGCCCTGCGCAATTCATCGGTCAGAGGCAGTTTGGCCAGGGTGTCGGGCTTGAGCGTGGTGAGGCGCTCGCCCATATCGACCAGCGCCTGCATCTCGCGCTTGATCTGGGTTTTGCTTTTTTCGCCTTCGTCGAAGGCATCGTAAGAATCAACCATGGGGGGCAGTCCGCTGAGAAACGCCGCCATGATAACCAGTCGGGGGCCGCTTGTCCGGCCCGGTCGCTCGATGACCCTCGCCGAACGCCGTATTTGAGTGGAGAAAACCATGAGTGCAGTCCAGAGCGTAGGTCCGCAAGCCCTGCCGGCCTTGCAGGAGCAGGTCGAGCAGATCATCGCCGAAGCGAAGCGCCAGGGCGCCAGTGCCTGTGAAGTGGCGGTATCGCTGGAGCAGGGGCTATCGACCTCGGTACGTCAGCGTGAAGTGGAAACGGTGGAATTCAACCGTGACCAGGGTTTCGGCATCACCCTCTACGTCGGCCAGCGCAAAGGCTCGGCCAGCACCTCGGCCAGCGGCAGCGAGGCGATTCGCGAGACGGTCGCCGCAGCCTTGGCCATCGCCAAACACACTTCTGAAGATGATTGCTCGGGGCTGGCCGATCCGGCGCTGATGGCCCGCGATCTCCAGGACTTCGACCTCTATCACGCCTGGGATATCACCCCCGAGCAGGCCATCGAAAAGGCGCTGGCCTGCGAGGCCGCCGCCTTCGACGCCGATGCGCGAATCAAGAACGCTGATGGCACCACCCTCAATACCCATCAGGGTTGCCGGGTCTACGGCAACAGCCACGGTTTCATCGGCGGTTACGCCTCGACCCGCCACAGCCTGAGTTGCGTGATGATCGCCGAAGGCGACGGGCAGATGCAGCGTGACTACTGGTACGACGTCAATCGCCAGGGCGAATTGCTCGCCGATCCACGCAGCATCGGTCAGCGTGCGGCCCAGCGCGCGGCCAGCCGCCTGGGTGCGCGACCGGTGCCGACTTGCGAAGTGCCGGTGCTGTTCTCCGCAGAACTGGCCGGTGGTCTGTTCGGCAGCTTCCTCTCGGCGATTTCTGGCGGCAACCTTTACCGCAAGTCGTCGTTCCTCGAAGGTACCCTCGGCCAGCAGTTGTTCCCGAGCTGGTTGACCCTCGACGAGCGTCCGCACCTGCCTCGCGCACTGGGCAGCGCCGCGTTCGACGGTGACGGTCTGGCGACCTACGCCAAGCCGTTCGTCGAAAATGGCCAGTTGGTGTCCTACGTGCTCGGCACCTACTCAGGTCGCAAACTGGGCCTGCCCAGCACCGCCAACGCGGGCGGCGTGCACAACCTGTTCGTCACCCACGGCGTCGAGGACCAGGCCGCCCTGATCCGCCGCATGGGTCGCGGGTTGCTGGTAACCGAGTTGATGGGGCATGGCCTGAACATGGTGACCGGTGATTATTCCCGTGGTGCAGCGGGTTACTGGGTGGAAAACGGCGAGATTCAGTTCGCCGTTCAGGAGGTGACGATCGCCGGCAATATGAAAGACATGTTCCAGCAGATTGTCGCCATCGGCAGTGATCTTGAAACCCGTAGCAACATCCACACCGGCTCGATTCTGATCGAGCGCATGACCGTCGCGGGAAGCTGATTTTACTCACACGGTCTGTTCACCAACGGTGATTCTGAAAGCCCGGCCTCTGCGCCGGGTTTTTTGTTTCTGCAGAAACGCGCTTGAACTGATTCTATTTATCAATTAATAATGAATATCATTACGATGGTGATGATATTCATGAAATCCGTCCTCCACGAATTGCCCTACCTCGAAAACTGGCGCTGGCTGAGCCGGCGTATCCGCTGTGCGCTCGAGCCCGACGAGCCGCGCGTGATCGAACACTATCTGGCTGAAGGTCGCTATCTGGTCTGTTGTACCGATACCTCGGCCTGGACCGTGGCCCTCACTTCTTTCCGTCTTCTGCTCGATACCGCCTGCGACCGCATGTTGCCGTGGCATTGGCGCTGCCTGTGTCTCGACCAGGCGTGGCGACCGTTGCTGCAACTGCGCAAGCTCGATGGCGGCGAGCACGGCCAGCGTTGGCAGCCGCTGGCCCTGCAACTGGCGAATTGCACGCTGTTGCCTTCGATTTCTTCCGCTGAACTGATGCAAGGACTTGATGATGAGTAATACCCGTATCGAGCGTGACAGCATGGGTGAACTGCAGGTGCCGGCCGAGGCCCTGTACGGCGCCCAGACCCAGCGCGCGGTCAACAACTTCCCGATCAGCCAGCAACGCATGCCGGCGCAGTTCATTCGCGCACTGCTGCTGGCCAAGGCCGCCGCAGCCAAGGCCAACATCCAGCTCGAGCAAGTGAGCCGGGAGCAGGGCGAGGCGATCGTCGCGGCGGTCGAGCAACTGCTCGCCGGCGACTTCATGCAGCACTTCCCGGTGGATGTGTTCCAGACCGGTTCCGGCACCAGCTCCAACATGAACGCCAACGAAGTGATCGCGACCATCGCCAGCCGCGTGCTGGGCGACACGGTCAACCCGAACGATCACGTCAACTGCGGCCAGAGCAGCAACGACATCATTCCGACCACCATCCACGTCAGTGCCGCGCTGGCGTTGCACGAGCAACTGCTGCCGGCGCTGAACCATCTGGTCAAGGTAATCGAGGCCAAGGCCGAGCAGGTTCATCCGTTCGTCAAGACCGGCCGTACTCACCTGATGGACGCCATGCCGGTGCGCATGAGCCAGGTGCTCGGCGGCTGGGCGCAGCAGATCAAGGCCAGCATCGGCCATCTGCAGGATGTTTTGCCGAGCCTGCAGGCCCTGGCGCAAGGCGGTACGGCTGTCGGCACCGGGATCAACGCGCACCCCGAGTTCTCTGGCCTGTTCGCCAAGCAACTGAGCGGCTTGACCCAGGTCGAGTTCGTGCCAGGTGAAAACCTGTTCGCCCTGATCGGCTCCCAGGACACCGCGGTGGCGGCGTCCGGTCAGCTCAAGGTCACTGCGGTGGCGCTGATGAAGATCGCCAACGACCTGCGCTGGATGAACTCCGGTCCGCTGGCCGGCCTCGGCGAGATCGAGCTGGAAGGTCTGCAGCCGGGCTCTTCGATCATGCCGGGCAAGGTCAATCCGGTGATTCCGGAAGCCACGGCGATGGTCGCCGCCCAGGTCATCGGCAACGACGCCACCATCGCTGTTGCCGGTCAGTCCGGCAACTTCGAGCTGAACGTGATGCTGCCGGTCATTGCCCTGAACCTGCTCAGCAGCATCGAGCTGATGGCCAATGCCAGCCGCCTGCTGGCTGACAAGGCGATCGGCACCTTCAAGGTCAACGAGCCCAAGCTCAAGGAAGCGCTGTCGCGCAACCCGATCCTGGTCACCGCGCTGAACCCGATCATCGGCTACCAGAAGGCCGCTGAAATCGCCAAGACCGCTTACAAACAAGGGCGTCCGGTCATTGACGTCGCGCTGGAACATACCGAGCTGTCGCGTACCCAGCTGGAAGTCCTGCTGGATCCGGAAAAGCTCACCGCCGGCGGCATCTGACGCCGTTCACTGCTTTGGAGGTTTGCCATGCAGCATTGGAAACGCACCACGGAAATCGCCAACCGCCTGTTCAATCAGGGCGATCTGGTCGATGCCCGCGAGCTGTACTTGCAGGCCCTGGCCCTGGCCCAGGTGCTCTTCGAACGCTGGCATGACGCCGACGAAGCAGTGGCCGCCTGTGTGATCTCGCATCACAACCTGGCAGACCTTCATCTGCGTCTGAAACAGCCGCAGGAAAGCGCCGAGTATCTCTGTGCGATCCATCAGCGGCTGCTGGGCGCCAGCCAGGACATGCGCCTGTCGCAGAGCCTGCGCGAAGCTGCCCTGCGCCAGAGCGGAAAGACCTACACCGAACTGCTGAGTTTCATCAGCGAATACGGCCAGTATCCGCGCACCGAGCGCCTGCTTTATCGGCAGGAACCGCAGCCCGGCGTGCTGGCTGGTCAGGACCCCGTGACCCCACGAGCCTTCCAACAAGGAATTCACTAAATGCCTTACACCTTGCCTGCATTGCCTTACGCCTACGATGCGCTGGAACCGCACATCGACACCCAGACCATGCAGATCCACCACACCAAGCACCATCAGACCTACATCAACAACCTCAACGCCGCTGTTGATGGCACGGAGTGGGCTGAGTGGCCGGTGGAAAAACTGGTGGCTGCGGTCAAGCAACTGCCGCAAAACCTGCAGGCGGCGGTCATCAACCAGGGTGGCGGGCATGCCAACCATTCGCTGTTCTGGACCGTGATGTCGCCGACCGGTGGCGGCGTGCCACAAGACAGCGTAGCCAAGGCCATCGATGAGCAGCTAGGTGGTTTTGATGCCTTCAAGGATGCGTTCACCAAGGCGGCGCTGACCCGCTTCGGCAGCGGCTGGGCGTGGTTGAGCGTGACCCCCGAGAAGAAACTGGTCGTGGAAAGCAGCGGCAACCAGGACAGCCCGCTGATGAACGGCAATACGCCGATCCTCGGCCTGGACGTCTGGGAGCACGCCTACTACCTGCTGTACCAGAACCGTCGTCCGGAATACATCAACGCCTTTTACAACGTGGTCGACTGGGCCGAAGTTGAACGGCGTTACGTTGCTGCCCTGGCGTGAGTGACAGACGGATGCGTTCGGATGTCTTGTCCATAGGCAGTGTGCGCTTGTTCCGTCTGGCCCTGGGTACCTTGCTGCTGTTGGTTGGCACGGCGCTGCTGGTCGTCAAGGGCATTGCCTGGCTCGATCTGGAGCCGCGCATGTTGCGGGCGCTGGAAGGCGGAGCGCTGTGTGCATTGGGCACGGCGCTTGGCGCGGTACCGGTGCTGGTGATTCGCAATATGCCCGTGGCGCTGGCCGATACCCTTCTGGGGTTCGGTGCTGGCGTCATGCTGGCTGCCACAGCGTTCTCGCTGATCATTCCGGGGCTCGACGCTGCTCAGGCGGTAGGCTTCGGCAAGTGGGGCGCGGGTGGTCTGATCAGTTTCGGGCTGCTGTTCGGCGCGTTGTGCCTGTACCTCGTTGATCTCAAGGTTTCCGGGGTCTCGCCTGATGCGCTGGTAGCGTCGAGTACTCAGCCGGTGGTGCCTGCGCGGATCTGGGTGTTCGTGATCGCGATCATTGCCCACAACATTCCGGAAGGCATGGCCATCGGCGTTTCTGCTGGCGGCGGCATGCCGGATGCGGACAGCCTGGCGATGGGCATTGCCCTGCAGGACGTGCCGGAAGGCCTGGTGATTGCGTTGGTGCTGGCGGGAGCCGGGATGGCGCGATTCAAGGCGTTCCTGATCGGTGCGGCATCCGGGCTGGTGGAGCCGGCGGCGGCACTGTTGTGCGCCTGGCTGGTGAAAGTGGCTGAACTGCTGCTACCGCTGGGCCTGGCCTTTGCGGCCGGGGCCATGTTGTTGGTAGTGACCCAGGAGATCATTCCCGAGTCACGGGCCAACGGGCATCATCGCCTGGCCAGTCTGGGGCTGTGTATCGGCTTCTGCCTGATGATGGTGATGGATACCGCGCTGTCCTGACAGCGCGGTTTACTCGCCTTCGTCGAACCGGTTGTTGATCAACTCGATCAGCGCGCCCAGCGCCGTTTCGCCATCTTCCCCTTCGGTGAGCAAATGCACCTTGGTGCCTTTGCCCGCCGCCAGCATCATGACCGCCATGATGCTCTTGCCATCGACCAGCTTGTCGGGGGCGCGCCCAATCTTCACGGTTGAGGAATACTTGCCCGCCACGCCAACGAACTTGGCTGCTGCACGGGCATGCAGCCCCAGCTTGTTGATGATCTCGATTTCGGTTGCGGGCATCGCGGGAGGGATCCTGTGGACTAGAGGTCGCGGTGGCGGACCTGAACGTTCTTCAATATGGGTTGCAGCAACTGCCCCAGTCGTTCGGTCAGGTAGACCGAGCGATGGTGGCCGCCAGTGCAGCCAATGGCAATGGTGACATAGGCGCGATTGCTGGCGGCGAAGCGGGGCAGCCATTTGAGCAGGTAGGAGGAGATGTCCTGGAACATTTCCTCCACATCCGGCTGCGCAGCCAGATAGTCGATGACCGGCTGATCCTGCCCGGAGTGCTCGCGCAGTTCGGGTTTCCAATAAGGGTTCGGCAGGCAGCGAACGTCGAACACCACGTCGGCATCGACCGGCATGCCGCGCTTGAAGCCAAAGGACTCGATCAGGAACGCGGTGCCCGGCTCAGGTTGGTTGAGCAGGCGAAGCTTGATCGAGTCACGCAGTTGATAGAGGTTGAGGCTGGTGGTGTCGATCTTCAGGTCGGCGAGATCGGCAATCGGGCTCAGCAACTCGCTTTCGACCCGGATTGCCTCGGCCAGCGAGCGGTCCTGGTTGGTCAGCGGGTGGCGTCGACGGGTCTCCGAAAAACGCTTGAGCAGGGTTTCTTCATCGGCGTCGAGATACAGCACATCGCACTGGATATGGCGCGCACGCGCGTCGTCCAGCAGTTCCGGAAAGCGTGTCAGGTGGCTCGGCAGGTTGCGCGCGTCGATGGACACCGCGACCCGCGGCTGCAGCAATTCGGTATTGATCAGGGCGCTTTCCGCCAACTGCGGGAGCAGGCCGGCGGGGAGGTTGTCGATGCAGTAGAAGCCGTTGTCCTCAAGAACGTCGAGGGCGGTGCTCTTGCCCGAGCCGGATCGGCCGCTGACGATGACGAGGCGCATGCTCAGGGCTCGTTCTGCACGTCCAGGACGACCTGGTACAGGGCGGTACTGCTGTTGGCCGCACGAAGCCGGTCGCGGACATCCTTGCGATCGAGCATGCTGGCAATCTGGCGCAACAGTTCAAGGTGGGCGTCGGTGGCAGCCTCGGGCACCAGCAGAACGAACAGCAGGTCTACCGGGGCGCCATCGATGGCGTCGAAATCTATGGGGGCATCCAGGTGAAGCAATGCGCTGACAGGGCTTGCACAGCCCTTGAGGCGGCAATGGGGAATGGCGATGCCATTGCCAAATCCTGTCGACCCGAGTTTTTCTCGGGCAATCAGGGCTTCATAAACGGTCTGGCCGTCCAGATCAGGAACTTCTTTCCCGATCAGGTTGCCGATCTGTTCAAGTGCGCGCTTTTTACTGCCACCCGGCACGTTCACGAGGGAACGGCCGGGGGTCAGGATGGATTCAAGTCGGATCATGGATGAGGGGGATCAGCGTGCAGCCGTACCTTGCAGCAGGCTTTGCTGTTTTTCCTTGTGTTTTTTCAGTTGACGGTCGAGCTTGTCGGCCAAGGAGTCGATCGCGGCATACATGTCTGCATCTTCGGCGTTTGCTACCACTTCACCACCGGGAATCTGCAGGGTGGCCTCCACTTTCTGCTGGAGTTTCTCGACCTTCATGATCACCTGCACATTGGTGATCTTGTCGAAATGACTTGCTACACGCTTGAGCTTCTGCTCGACATAGTCGCGCAGCGGCGGAGTGACTTCTACATGATGTCCACTGATGTTGACTTGCATACTGCTTCTCCTTTGTTGCCGTGCATAAAGAGGCAGGTGTTGCGCCTGCCACTGAATTGCGATGGCACACCTCAGGGAAGGTCACATCAATCGCTTGCGCTCACTCGACGGTGCGATGCCGAGGGATTCGCGGTACTTGGCGACGGTGCGACGTGCTACCTGGATGCCTTGTGCCTCCAGTAAACCAGCGATCTTGCTGTCACTCAATGGCTTTTTCTGATTTTCCGCGGCAACCAGTTTTTTGATGATTGCGCGGATCGCTGTGGACGAGCATTCACCGCCTTCGGAGGTGCTGACGTGGCTGGAGAAAAAGTACTTCAGCTCATAGATTCCGCGGGGCGTGTGCATGTATTTCTGCGTGGTGACCCGGGAAATCGTCGATTCGTGCATGCCCACTGCTTCAGCGATGTCGTGCAGTACCAGCGGTTTCATCGCCTCGTCGCCATGGTCGAGGAAGCCGCGCTGGTGTTCGACGATCTGGGTCGCCACCTTCATCAGCGTCTCGTTGCGGCTTTGCAGGCTTTTGATGAACCAGCGGGCTTCTTGCAGCTGGTTGCGCATGAAGGTGTTGTCGGCGCTGGTGTCGGCGCGGCGTACGAAGCCGGCATATTGCGGGTTGACCCTCAGGCGCGGTACCGCTTCCTGGTTCAGCTCCACCAGCCAGCGATCGCTGTCCTTGCGCACGATCACGTCGGGAACCACGTATTCGGGTTCGCTCGACTCGATCTGCGAGCCAGGGCGTGGATTCAGGCTCTGGACCAGTTCGATCACCTGGCGCAGCTCGTCTTCCTTGAGCTTCATGCGGCGCATCAACTGGCTGTAGTCGCGGCTGCCGAGCAGGTCGATGTAATCGCTGACCAGCCGCTTGGCCTCGGCCATCCACGGTGTGTTGGCGGGCAGTTGGCGCAATTGCAGCAACAGGCATTCGCCCAGGTTGCGTGCGCCGATACCGGCGGGTTCGAACTGCTGGATGCGGTGCAGGACGGCTTCGATCTCGTCCAGTTCGATATCCAGTTCAGGGTCGAAGGATTCGCAGACTTCTTCCAGCGTCTCGTCGAGGTAGCCCTGGTTGTTGATGCAGTCGATCAGGGTTACAGCGATCAGTCGGTCGGTGTCCGACATCGGTGCCAGGTTCAACTGCCAGAGCAGGTGGCTTTGCAGGCTCTCGCCGGCCGATGTGCGGGTGGTGAAGTCCCACTCGTCATCGTCGTTGCTGGGCAGGCTGCTGGCGCTGGTCTGGTAGATGTCTTCCCAGGCGGTATCGACCGGAAGTTCGTTGGGGATGCGCTCGTTCCATTCGCCTTCTTCGAGGTTTTCCACAGTCGGCGCGGATTGCTCGAAGCTGCTCTCCTGGGACTCGGCAACAGGCTTGGACTCGGCGTTGTCGGCCATCGGATCGCTGTTGTCGAAGTCTTCGCCTTCTTCCTGGCGCTCGAGCATCGGGTTGGACTCCAGGGCTTCCTGGATTTCCTGCTGCAGATCCAGTGTGGAGAGCTGGAGCAAACGGATAGCCTGTTGCAACTGCGGGGTCATCGTCAGTTGCTGGCCCATTCTTAGGACGAGCGATGGTTTCATGGCTGGGGCTTAACACCTTATTCGCCGGCGCGCATGCGCCATCAACTACAGGGGCGCGCGGGCGCCAATTCTAAGCAAGATATATGCCTGAAACTGTAGCGTTTGCCTAGAGCGCTGTAACAATTAAGCCGCAATCGTGGCTGAATCGCAGCGCTCGGACCACTCCGATACGCGAGCCTACAGACGGAACTCGTGGCCCAGGTACACCTCTTTGACGAGCTGGTTGGCCAGGATGGTTTCCGAGTCGCCTTCGGCGATCAGTTGGCCATCGTTGACGATGTAAGCGGTTTCACAGATATCCAGCGTTTCACGGACGTTGTGGTCAGTGATCAGAACGCCAATGCCCTTGGCTTTCAGGTGGTGGATGATCTGCTTGATGTCGCCGACCGAGATCGGGTCGACACCGGCGAAGGGTTCATCGAGCAGGATGAACTTCGGTGCGGTAGCCAGGGCGCGGGCAATTTCCACGCGACGACGCTCGCCGCCGGACAGGCTCATGCCGAGGTTGTCGCGGATGTGGCTGATGTGGAATTCCTGCAGCAGGCTTTCCAGCTCCTTGCGGCGCCCTTCGCGATCCAGTTCGTTGCGGGTCTCCAGGATCGCCATGATGTTGTCGGCCACCGACAGCTTGCGGAAGATCGAGGCTTCCTGGGGCAGGTAGCCGATGCCGGCGCGTGCGCGGCCGTGCATTGGCTGGTGGCTGACGTCCAGATCGTCGATCAGCACGCGGCCCTGATCGGCCTGGACCAGGCCGACGATCATGTAGAAACAGGTGGTCTTGCCGGCGCCGTTAGGGCCGAGCAGGCCGACGATCTGTCCGCTGTCGATCGACAGGCTGACGTCACGCACGACTTGTCGGCTCTTGTAGCTCTTGGCCAGGTGCTGGGCTTTAAGGGTTGCCATTACTCGGCCTTCTTCTTCGGCTGGATCACCATGTCGATACGCGGACGTGGCGTCGAAACCTTGCCGCCGCGACCGGCGGTGGCGACCTGGGTCTTGGTGTTGTAGACGATCTTCTCGCCTTCGGTCGTGTTGCCTGCGTTGACGACCTTGGCCTGGTCAGTCAGCACTACCAGGTCTTTTTGTGCCTGGTACTGGATCTGCTTGGCGTAGCCTTGCATCTTGTCCGGCTTGGCGGCGTCCTGCTGCTGTTCGAAATAGGCCAGGGTGCCCACCGACGTCACCACATCGATGTCGCCGTTTGGCGCACGAGTCAGGGTCACCGTGTTGCCTTTGATCATCATCGAACCTTGAGTGATGATCACGTCACCACGGTAGGTGGCGATACCTTGCTTGTCGTCCAGTTGGGCGTCGTCGGCCTGGATGCGAATGGGTTGATCGCGGTCGTTAGGCAGGGCCCAGACACTCGCGCTTCCCAGTGCTGCGCTCAGGCTGAGCAAAAAGGGGAGGGTTTTAACGAGCCTCATACTGTCCTCTTACGTTGGACAGCAGGTCCATCCTGCCGTCTTTCAAATACGCTTTCATTCCCTTGCCCGTAGTCACGCCACCGGCGCCGTCGATTCTAACGTCTTGCTCGGTTTGCGCATATTGCTTCTGCGGGAATACCGTCATGCGGCTGGAGGTAATGATGGTTGTGCGGTTCTGGTCGTCGGTGCGGGCAACCCGAACCGAGTCGATCAATTCGACTTCAGTGCCGTCCGGGTTGACCTCGCCACGAGCACTCTGCACGTGCCATGGGTAGGCCGTGCCGCGATACATCTGCAGGTCGGGCGTGGTCAGCAACGTGACTTCGCTGGCCTTGAGGTGCTCGACCTTGTCCGCGGTCATTTCGTATTGCAGCTTGCCGTCAGGCAGGTACTGCACGCTGTGGGCGTTGATCGCATAGTAGTCGATAGCGCTTTCGTCGACCTGGGCAACGGGCTGGTCGAGGAAGCTCTCCGGACCGATATTCCAGTAGCCGACCGCTGCGAGCAGCGCGGCCATCACGCTGAACAGCGCGATATTGCGGATTTTCTTGCTGAACATGGCTGGCTCTACAGGTAATGGGCGTTTGCCGCTTCCAGGTTGCCCTGGGCTTGCAGGATCAGTTCGCAGAATTCGCGAGCCGCACCTTCACCGCCGCGGGCCTGGGTAACGCCGTGGGCGTGTTCGCGCACGAATGCGGCGGCATTGGCGACCGCCATGCCCAGGCCGACGCGGCGAATCACCGGCAGGTCGGGCAGGTCGTCGCCCAGGTAGGCGACCTCTTCATAGCTTAGGCCGAGCTGGCCGAGAAGTTCGTCCAGCACCACCAGTTTGTCCTCGCGGCCCTGATACAGGTGCGGGATGCCGAGGTTCTTCGCGCGGCGTTCGACCACCGGGGTCTTGCGGCCGCTGATGATCGCGGTGGTCACGCCCGAGTTCATCAGCATCTTTATGCCTTGGCCGTCGAGGGTATTGAAGGTCTTGAATTCGCTGCCGTCTTCGAGGAAGTACAGGCGACCATCAGTCAGTACGCCATCCACGTCGAAAACGGCCAGCTTGATGGCCTTGCCACGTTGCAACAGGGTATTCATCACATCACTCCGGCGCGCAGCAGGTCGTGCATGTTCAGGGCTCCGACCGGACGGTCGGCCTTGTCGACCACTACCAGTGCGCTGATCTTGTGGTCTTCCATGATCTTCAGGGCCTCGGCGGCGAGCATGTCGGCGCGGGCGGTCTTGCCGTGGACGGTCATGACCTCTTCGATCAGGGTCTTGTGTACGTCTATATTGCGATCCAGGCTGCGGCGCAGGTCGCCGTCAGTGAAGATTCCGGCCAGGCTGCCATCCGCTTCGGTCACGACGGTCATGCCCAAACCTTTGCGGGACATTTCAAGGAGCGCGTCCTTGAGCAGCGTGCCGCGTTGAACCTCAGGCAGTTCGTCGCCGGCGTGCATCACGTTCTCGACCTTGAGCAGCAGGCGGCGACCCAGTGCGCCACCCGGATGGGAGAAGGCGAAGTCTTCGGCAGTGAAACCGCGGGCCTCGAGCAGGGCGATGGCCAGGGCGTCGCCCAGCACCAGCGCCGCGGTGGTCGAGGAGGTTGGCGCCAGGTTGAGCGGGCAGGCTTCCTGGGCGACGCGGGCGTCGAGGTTGACCTCGGCGGCCTTGGCCAATGGCGATTCAGGGTTGCCGGTGAGGCTGATGAGCTTGATGCCCAGGCGCTTGATCAGCGGCAACAGGGTAACGATTTCGGCGGTGGAGCCGGAATTGGACAGCGCCAGGATGATGTCGTCCCGGGTGATCATGCCCATGTCGCCGTGGCTCGCCTCGGCGGGGTGGACGAAAAATGCCGTGGTCCCGGTACTGGCCAGGGTCGCGGCAATCTTGTTGCCGATGTGGCCGGATTTGCCCATGCCCACCACCACAACGCGGCCCTTGCTCCCCAGGATCAGTTCGCAAGCCTTCACGAAGTCGGCGTCGATATGGGCCAGCAGGCCTTCTACCGCTTCGATTTCGTAGCGGATGGTGCGCTGTGCGGATTGGATCAGGTCGGTGGATTGGCTCATGTCGGAAATCGGGTTGCCTGATGAAAAGGCCGGGATTATAGCGGGAATGCACGAAAGCCTCACCTGCGGATTACCCGGCGTACGCCTGTTTGAGCGATTTGTCGCGTGCAGGTTCCACACCAGAATGGCGCGTGATGGCCTGTACAGGGCCTGAACAGGCATCGCGATGGCCTTGGGAAGGGCCTGCCAGCGATGCTATAGTTCGCCACCAGTTCGGCCCGCTCGATACTTGCGTGCCTCCATGAAGGAGGCGTGCGTCTGAGTGACGTGGCTGCATCGCAAGGAGTCTAGATGAGCGTTGATAACGCCTACGCGGTCGAGTTGAAGGGTGTGACCTTCAAACGCGGCTCGCGCAGCATCTTCAATAATGTCGACATACGCATTCCCAAGGGCAAGGTCACCGGAATCATGGGGCCTTCGGGGTGTGGCAAGACCACGCTGCTGCGTCTGATGGGCGCGCAACTGCGGCCCGCCAGCGGCGAAGTCTGGGTCGCGGGGCAGAACCTGCCGACCCTGTCGCGCAGTGACCTGTTCGACGCCCGCAAGCACATGGGCGTGCTGTTCCAGAGTGGCGCGCTGTTCACTGACCTTGACGTGTTCGAGAACGTCGCATTCCCGCTGCGCGTCCATACCAAGCTGTCCGAGGAAATGATCCGCGACATCGTCCTGATGAAACTTCAGGCGGTGGGGCTGCGCGGCGCCATCGAGCTGATGCCGGACGAGCTGTCTGGTGGCATGAAGCGCCGTGTCGCGCTGGCGCGGGCGATTGCGCTGGATCCGCAGATCCTCATGTATGACGAGCCATTCGTCGGTCAGGACCCGATCGCCATGGGCGTGCTGGTGCGCCTGATCCGCCTGCTCAACGACGCCCTGGGTATCACCAGCATCGTGGTCTCCCACGATCTGGCGGAAACCGCGAGCATCGCCGACTACATTTATGTCGTGGGTGATGGTCAGGTACTCGGCCAGGGCACGCCCGAGGAACTGATGAACTCGGACAACCCGCGCATTCGCCAATTCATGAAAGGTGACCCCGACGGGCCGGTGCCTTTCCATTTTCCTGCGCCAGACTACCGCGCCGATCTCCTGGGGAAGCGTTAGATGCGCAGAAAATCCTTACTCGAACGTATCCGCCGTTTTGGCCGTTCGGCCATCGACGTGGTCGCGGTCATGGGGCGTTCCTGCCTGTTCCTGCTGCACGCCCTCGTGGGGCGCGGCGGTATCGGCGGTGGTTTCCAGTTGCTGGTTCGCCAGTTGTACTCCGTTGGCGTGATGTCGCTGGCGATCATCGTGGTTTCCGGTGTGTTCATTGGCATGGTGCTGTCGCTGCAAGGCTTCAGCATCCTGGCCAAGTACGGCTCGGAGCAGGCCGTGGGGCAGATGGTCGCCCTCACGCTGCTGCGTGAACTCGGGCCGGTGGTGACTGCCTTGCTGTTTGCCGGACGTGCCGGTTCGGCGCTGACTGCCGAGATTGGCAACATGAAGTCCACCGAGCAGCTTTCCAGCCTGGAAATGATCGGCGTGGACCCGCTCAAGTACATCGTCGCGCCACGCTTGTGGGCCGGTTTCATTTCCCTGCCGCTGCTGGCGATGATCTTCAGCGTCGTCGGGATCTGGGGCGGTTCGTGGGTCGCGGTGGACTGGCTGGGCGTTTATGAAGGCTCGTTCTGGTCGAATATGCAGAACAGCGTGTCCTTCACCGACGACGTGCTCAATGGCGTTATCAAGAGCGTCGTATTTGCCTTCGTCGTTACCTGGATTGCCGTATTCCAAGGCTATGACTGTGAGCCCACTTCAGAGGGGATCAGTCGAGCCACCACCAGAACCGTGGTCTATGCCTCGTTGGCAGTCCTGGGACTGGACTTTATTCTGACCGCCTTGATGTTTGGAGATTTCTGATGCAAAACCGCACCCTGGAAATCGGTGTCGGCCTGTTCCTCCTGGCCGGGATCCTGGCGCTGCTCCTGCTGGCCCTGCGTGTCAGCGGCCTGTCCGCCAGCCCCAGCAGCGATACGTATAAACTTTATGCAAATTTCGACAATATCGCCGGTTTGACTGTCAGAGCAAAAGTGACCATGGCCGGTGTGACCATCGGCAAGGTCACGGCCATCGATCTGGACCGCGATACCTATACCGGTCGGGTGACCCTGCAACTGGAAAAAAGCGTAGACAACCTGCCTACCGACTCCACTGCATCGATCCTGACCGCCGGGCTGCTCGGCGAGAAGTACATTGGCATCAGCGTCGGCGGGGAAGAAGCCGTGCTCAAGGACGGCGGTGTCATTCATGACACTCAGTCGGCGCTGGTACTGGAAGATCTGATTGGCAAGTTCCTGCTCAATACCGTAGGCAAAGAAGCTAAATAAGGAGTTTCCATGATTTCCATCCTGCGACGCGGCTTGCTGGTGTTGCTGGCGGCCATGCCACTGCTGGCCGTTGCGGCGACCCAGTCGCCCAAAGAAGTGATCCAGACCACCACCACGCAATTGTTGTCCGACCTCAAGGCCAACAAGGAGCAGTACAAGACCAATCCTGGTGCGTTCTACGAGGCACTGAATGCCAACCTGGGTCCGGTGGTGGATGCCGACGGCATCTCGAAAAGCATCATGACCGTCAAGTACTCGCGCAAGGCGACCCCGGAGCAGATGCAGCGCTTCCAGGAAAACTTCAAGCGCAGCCTGATGCAGTTCTATGGCAATGCCTTGCTGGAGTACAACAACCAGGGCATCACCGTCGGCAACGAGAAAAACGACGGCGACGGGCGCGCCAGCGTCGATATGACGGTCAAGGGCAACAATGGCGCCGTCTATCCGGTGTCCTACACCCTGACCCTGCTCAACGGCGAATGGAAAGTGCGTAACGTCATCGTCAACGGCATCAACATCGGCAAGCTGTTCCGCGATCAGTTCGCCGATGCCATGAGCCGCAATGGCAACGACCTGGACAAGACCATCGACGGCTGGGCTGGCGAAGTTGCCAAGGCCAAGGAAGCCACTGCGGACGCGGCGGAGAAGCAGGCGCAATGAGTGGCGGCACGGTGCAATTGGCCGAACCGGGCGTATTGAGCCTGGCCGGCACCCTCGATTACCGGTCCGGCCCGGTCCTGCGCGAGCAGGGCAAGGCGCTGATTGCATCGAGCCCGTCCAGCCAGTTGGTGCTCGATTGCACCGCTGTCGAGCGCTCCAGCAGTGTCGGACTGTCGTTGTTGCTGGGCTTCATGCGTGATGCCCAGGCGACCGGAAAGCAGTTTGAAGTCCGCGGCATGCCCCACGGCATGCGGGAAATCGCTGAAGTCTACGGTCTGGACGAGCTGCTGACGCTGCAGTGACGACCACGCGAATCGTGGCCCCTCTGTCAGAGTCCTCGCTTACGGGGTTCGCAGGCGAGGGGCTTTTTTGTATGATGGCCGACCCGCGCGCACAGGGCGCCGATCGAGGTTGAGCATGCAGGCCGTAGAAGTTAAGAACTTCCTTGAAGAAAAGTTGCCGGACACCCGGGTCGAAGTTGAAGGCGAAGGCTGCAACTTCCAATTGAACGTAATCAGCGACGAGCTGGCGGCATTGAGCCCGGTCAAGCGTCAGCAGCAGATCTATGCTCACCTTAACCCGTGGATCACCGATGGCAGCATCCACGCGGTCACCATGAAATTTTTCAGCAGCGCAGCTTGGGCTGAGCGCACCTGAGCCACCTGTGGCGGCGAGAATCCAAATGGACAAACTGATTATTACTGGCGGCGCTCGTCTTGACGGCGAGATCCGCATCTCCGGTGCCAAGAACGCGGCCCTGCCGATTCTGGCCGGGACCTTGCTGTGCGACGGCCCGGTTACCGTGGGCAACCTGCCGCACCTGCACGACATCACCACCATGATCGAGCTGTTCGGTCGCATGGGCATCGAGCCTGTGATCGACGAGAAGCTGGCGGTGGAAATCGATCCACGCACCATCAAGACCCTGGTCGCGCCGTACGAGCTGGTGAAAACCATGCGCGCCTCGATCCTGGTGCTGGGCCCGATGGTTGCCCGTTTCGGCGAAGCCGAAGTCGCCCTGCCTGGCGGTTGCGCCATCGGCTCGCGTCCGGTTGACCTGCACATTCGCGGCCTGGAAGCCATGGGCGCGAAGATCGAGGTCGAAGGCGGCTACATCAAGGCCAAGGCGCCTGAAGGTGGCCTGCGCGGTGCGCACTTCTTCTTCGATACCGTCAGCGTGACCGGTACCGAGAACATCATGATGGCCGCTGCACTGGCCAAAGGCCGCAGCGTGCTGCAGAACGCCGCGCGCGAGCCTGAAGTGGTCGACCTGGCCAACTTCCTGATCGCCATGGGCGCCAAGATCCAGGGCGCCGGCACCGACACCATCACCATCGATGGCGTCGAGCGCCTGGGTTCTGCGACCTACCGCGTAATGCCCGACCGTATCGAGACCGGTACCTACCTGGTTGCTGCTGCCGTTACTGGCGGTCGCGTCAAGGTCAAGGACACCGATCCGACCATCCTCGAAGCCGTCCTTGAAAAACTCAAGGAAGCCGGCGCCGAGATCACCACCGGTGAAGACTGGATCGAGCTGAACATGCACGGCAAACGGCCGAAAGCCGTCAACCTGCGTACCGCTCCGTACCCGGCGTTCCCGACCGACATGCAAGCGCAGTTCATCTCGCTCAACGCCATTGCCGAAGGCACTGGCGCGGTGATCGAGACGATCTTCGAAAACCGCTTCATGCACGTCTACGAGATGCACCGCATGGGCGCGCAGATCCAGGTCGAGGGCAACACCGCTATCGTCACCGGGACCAAGACCCTCAAGGGCGCGCCAGTAATGGCCACCGACCTGCGGGCTTCCGCCAGCCTGGTGCTGTCGGCGCTGGTCGCCGAAGGCGACACCCTGATCGATCGCATCTACCACATAGACCGTGGTTACGAGTGCATCGAGGAAAAACTGCAGATGCTGGGCGCGAAGATCCGCCGCGTACCGGGCTAGTCTGCCTGCGGCGCAAGGACGCGCCACGAATTGAATTGAACGCCGCCGGTTGCCTGCATGGGCCGGCGGCTTTAAGCCGCATAAGGACCGACGTTTCCCATGTTGACCATCGCGCTGTCCAAGGGCCGCATTCTCGACGATACCCTGCCGCTGCTGGCGGAAGCGGGCATCGTCCCGACCGAGAATCCGGATAAAAGCCGCAAACTGATCATCCCCACGACCCAGGACGATGTACGCCTGCTGATCGTGCGGGCCACCGACGTGCCGACCTATGTCGAGCATGGTGCCGCCGATCTGGGTGTGGCCGGCAAGGACGTGCTGATGGAATACGGCGGCCAGGGCATGTATGAGCCGCTGGACCTGAAGATCGCCTGCTGCAAGCTGATGACTGCGGGTGCCATCGGCGCGCCGGAGCCGAAGGGCCGCCTGCGCGTGGCGACCAAGTTCGTCAACGTTGCCAAGCGCTACTACGCCGAACAGGGCCGTCAGGTCGATATCATCAAGCTCTACGGTTCGATGGAGCTGGCACCGCTGGTCAACCTCGCCGACAAGATCATCGACGTGGTCGACACCGGCAACACCCTGCGCGCCAACGGCCTGGAACCCCAGGAAGTCATCGCTACCATCAGCTCCCGCCTGGTGGTCAACAAAGCATCCATGAAGATGCAGCACGCCCGCATCCAGAGCCTGATCGACACCCTGCGTCAGGCGGTGGAATCGCGACACCGCGGCTGACCTCTGCGCGCGACGTTCGGTCGCGCCCGTCTATCCGCGTCATAGCCAATTATCTCGGGTGCCCGCGCGTATGGACTGGTAGCTTAAGGGCGCCTGAGCATTCGCCAATTACCGAGGCCTTAGCTATGACCACGTCCACTGCAATTCGCCGACTCAATGCCGCTGACCCGGATTTCGCCCGACATCTGGATCATCTGCTGAGCTGGGAAAGCGTGTCCGACGACGCGGTCAACCAGCGGGTCCTCGACATCATCAAGGCCGTGCGCGAGCGCGGCGATGCGGCGCTGGTGGAGTTCACCCAGCGTTTCGACGGCGTCGACGCCAAATCCATCGATGACCTGATTCTCGGTCGCGAGCGCCTGGAACTGGCCCTGACCCGGATTACCCCGGAACAGCGCCAGGCCCTGGAAAAGGCTGCCGAGCGCGTGCGTATCTACCACGAGCGGCAGAAGCAGGATTCCTGGACCTACACCGAAGCCGACGGCACCGTCCTCGGCCAGAAAGTCACCCCTCTGGACCGCGCTGGCCTGTACGTACCGGGCGGCAAGGCATCGTACCCGTCGTCGGTATTGATGAACGCCATTCCGGCCAAGGTCGCTGGCGTCAAGGAAGTGGTGATGGTGGTGCCGACTCCGCGTGGCGAGATCAATGAGCTGGTGCTGGCGGCGGCGTGCATCGCCGGCGTCGACCGGGTCTTCACCATCGGCGGCGCCCAAGCGGTTGCGGCCCTGGCTTACGGCACCGAGAGCGTGCCGCAGGTGGACAAAGTGGTCGGCCCGGGCAACATCTATGTCGCCACCGCCAAGCGCCATGTATTTGGCCAGGTGGGCATCGACATGATCGCCGGCCCTTCGGAAATCCTTGTGGTCTGCGATGGCCAGACCGATCCGGACTGGATCGCCATGGACCTGTTCTCCCAGGCCGAGCACGACGAGGACGCCCAGTCGATCCTGGTCAGCCCGGACGCCGAGTTCCTCGACCGCGTGGCTGCCAGCATCGACAAGCTGCTGCCGACCATGGACCGTGCCGAGATCATCCGTACCTCGATCAACGGCCGTGGCGCGCTGATCCATGTCCGTGACATGGCGCAGGCGATCGAAGTCGCCAACCGTATCGCTCCGGAACACCTGGAGTTGTCGGTCGCCGATCCGCAAGCCTGGCTGCCGCAGATTCGCCACGCCGGTGCGATCTTCATGGGCCGCCACACCAGCGAAGCGCTGGGCGACTACTGCGCCGGGCCGAACCACGTGCTGCCGACCTCCGGCACCGCGCGTTTCTCCTCGCCGCTGGGGGTGTATGACTTCCAGAAGCGCTCGTCGATCATCTTCTGCTCCGAACAGGGCGCTTCCGAGTTGGGCAAGACCGCTTCGGTCCTGGCCCGCGGCGAATCCCTCAGCGCCCACGCGCGCAGTGCCGAATACCGCATCCTTGCCGACCAAGAGGGCAACTGAACATGAGTAAATTCTGGAGCCCCTTCGTCAAGGACCTGGTGCCTTACGTCCCGGGTGAGCAGCCGAAGCTGACCAAACTGGTCAAGCTCAACACCAACGAGAACCCCTATGGCCCGTCGCCGAAGGCGCTCGACGCCATGCGCGCCGAGCTGAACGACAACCTGCGCCTGTACCCGGACCCGAACAGCGACCTGCTCAAGCAGGCCGTTGCCCGTTACTACGACGTGCAGCCAAGCCAGGTGTTTCTCGGCAACGGCTCGGACGAAGTGCTGGCGCACATCTTCCACGGCCTGTTCCAGCACGACGCGCCGCTGCTGTTCCCGGATATCAGCTACAGCTTCTATCCGGTCTACTGCGGCCTGTACGGCATTCCCTTCGAGCCGGTGGCGCTGGACGAGCAGTTCCAGATCCGTGTCGCGGACTACCGCAAGCCCAATGCCGGGATCATCTTCCCCAACCCCAATGCGCCGACCGGCTGCCTGCTGGCGCTGGACGCCATCGAGCAGTTGCTTCAGGCCAACACCGCGTCGGTGGTGGTGGTGGATGAGGCCTACATCGACTTCGGTGGCGAGACCGCCATCAGCCTGGTAGATCGCTACCCGAACCTGCTGGTGACCCAGACCCTGTCCAAGTCGCGTTCCCTGGCGGGACTGCGGGTCGGCCTGGCGGTGGGCCATCCGGACCTGATCGAGGCGCTGGAGCGGATCAAGAACAGCTTCAACTCCTACCCGCTGGACCGCCTGGCCATCGTCGGTGCCGCAGCGGCCTTCGACGACCGCGAGTACTTCGACGAAACCTGCAACAAGGTCATCGCCAGCCGCGAGAAACTGGTGGGCGAACTGGCTGCCCGTGGTTTCGACGTGCTGCCGTCGGCGGCCAACTTCATCTTCACTCGCCATCCGCAGCAGGATGCCGGTGAACTGGCGGGCAAGCTGCGGGAGCAAGGGGTGATCGTGCGTCACTTCAAGCTGCCGCGGATCAGCCAGTTCCTGCGTATCACCATCGGTACTGAAGAGCAGAATCAGGCGTTGCTTGACGCGTTGAACTGATCTGGCATCGCCTCGCGAGCAAGCTCGCTCCTACAGGACACCCACCGTCTCTGTAGGAGCGAGCTTGCTCGCGATGGCTCATCCCCATTTGCTTTCCACTGAAACAACCCGTTACTCTTGCCTTCCTTAAATTCATCCGATGATTGGACGTAAGTCCTTTTATGACCCAGCTCATCAAGCGTTCCCTCGTCGAACAAGCCGTCGAACAACTCCGCCAGCGCATCACCAGCGGCGCCTGGACGGTTGGCCAGCGCCTGCCGACCGAGCCTGAACTGGCAGCCGACCTCGGCATCAGCCGCAACACTGTGCGCGAGGCGGTGCGCGTGTTGGCCTTCAGTGGATTGGTGGAGGTGCGCCAGGGCGACGGCAGCTACCTGAAGACCGCCTCGGACCCGCTTCCGGCGGTCCAGGCGCTGTCAAGTTGCAGCCTGGAGCACGCGCGCGAGGCGCGGCACCTGCTGGAAGCCGAAGCGATCGGCCTCGCGGCACTGCGGCGTACCGAGCAAGACCTGCTCGGCCTGCATGAGGCCCTGCGCGCCAGCGGCAATCACTTTCACGGTGATCTGGGCGATTACATCTGCTGCGATCTGGCCTTCCACCAGCGTCTGGTGGATGCCGCGCACAACCCGGCGTTAAGCGAGTTGTATCGCTACTTCTCCAGCGTGGTGGCGATGAAGCTGGAACACAGCATGAGCAGGTCGCCGCGCAATCAGGCGGTGTTCGATCTGCATGAAGCGATTCTCGACGCCGTCGAACGCCAAGATCCGGAGCGGGCCAAGGCCCTGAGCCGGACACTGATCAATGAACCCTGACTTCGAGACTGCCATGGGCCAAGACCTTTCCCACAAGCCCGCGCCCCACGGGCCGGTGCTTGACGAACTTTTGATTGATGCCGAAGCCGACGACGGCGATCTGCAGCCGCCCACTCGCCTGCCAAAGCCGTGGCTATTGTTGTTGGGCCTGGTGCTGGTGGCGTTGAACCTGCGCCCGGCGCTGTCGAGCATGTCGCCGTTGCTCGGCGATGTGTCCGCCAGCCTCGGCCTCAGCGGTTCCCAGGCCGGTTTGCTGACGACCCTGCCGGTCCTCTGCCTGGGCCTGTTCGCACCGTTGGCGCCGATCCTGGCGCGGCGTTTTGGCAGCGAGCGGGTGGTCCTGTTCATCCTGTTGTGCCTGGCGGGCGGCATTGCCTTGCGCAGTAGCTTCGGCAGCGTCGGGCTGTTCGGTGGCAGCCTGATCGCCGGGGCGAGTATTGGTGTGATCGGCGTGCTGCTGCCGGGCATCGTCAAGCGCGACTTCCCGGCCCATGCCGGGACACTGATGGGCATCTACACCATGGCCCTGTGCCTGGGCGCGGCGCTGGCCGCCGGTGCCACCGTGCCATTGAGTCACTACTTTGGCGACAACTGGACCCTCGGCCTTGGCTTCTGGCTGGTGCCGGCGGTGGTAGCCGCGCTGTTCTGGCTGCCGCAGGCGCGCCAGGGGCATGGCGCGCACCATGTGGCCTATCGAGTGCGCGGCTTGTGGCGCGATCCGCTGGCCTGGCAGGTGACGCTATACATGGGTTTGCAATCGTCGCTGGCGTATATCGTCTTCGGCTGGCTGCCGTCGATCCTCATCGGCCGCGGCCTCAGCCCGACTGAAGCCGGGCTGGTGCTGTCCGGTTCGGTCATCGTGCAACTGGTTAGCGCCCTGACCGCACCGATGCTGGCGACTCGTGGCAAGGACCAGCGTCTGGCGATCGTCGTGGTGATGGCGCTGACGCTCGCCGGCCTGTTCGGCTGCCTGTATGCGCCCCTTGGTGGGTTGTGGGGCTGGGCGGTGGTGTTGGGAATCGGCCAGGGCGGCACCTTCGCCCTTGCGCTGACGCTGATCGTGCTGCGTTCGCGGGATGCCCATGTCGCCGCCAACCTGTCGAGCATGAGCCAGGGCGTGGGCTACACGCTTGCATCGGCGGGGCCGTTCGCGGTCGGGCTGGTGCATGACCTGACCGGAGGCTGGGCCGCGGTGGGCTGGATCTTCGCGGTGCTGGGCGGCGGCGCGATCGTCTTCGGCCTCAAGGCGGGCCGCGCGTTACACGTGCAGGCGATCAGCGAGCGGATTTGAGCCTACCGCGGATTGCAGCCGGCCTTGGTGGCAACCGCGTGGCTCACATAGGGCCGGGAGGGCTCGATGTACCACTCCGGCTTCTGGCGGTAGTTGACCAGCAGGCACACCAGTTGCCGGCGCATGCTGCCGACCTGCTGCTCGTTGTCGCGCCACTGAGGGTCATTGCCGTGGCGGGCGAGCAATTCCTGGTACAGGGCTTCTGTTTCCTTTTCGCCGACGTTGCGCCCATAGGACGTCGGAATGACCTTCAGCGACCACTCCTCCCTTTTGGTGGCGGCGTCGATGTAGATGCTCCACTGGCTTGACTCAATGTATTTGCCGGGCGCATCGGCAGGCACCGTCTGCAGGGCAATGGCCTGATCACTCTCGATATAGCCGAAGCGCTCGCTGGCGGGCTTGGTGAAGTCGACCCGCAGAATGGGCACCGTGAAACCTGCGGCGGCCAGTTTTTTCTGGAAGTTGCGGGCGCTGGTAAGGCCGTCCTCGGGCTTTTGCGGTTTGGTGTCGCCGTAGGTGGAATAGTTGAAGTTGCTGTTCGGGTTGTAGACGAAGGCGTCGATGTACTTCGTGGTGTCGGAACCATCCGAGGATTCAGAAGCGTTGCGCATCATGAATTCATTGGTGAGGGTGCGCACGGCCAGGGGCGCGGTGTTGTTGGCTTTCGCCCGGGACTCATGGATCTGGATCATTTCGTCCCATTGCGCCGGGTCGTCGGCGTTGAACGAGCACTGGACGCGCTGGACCGTCGTATTGCCGTAGGCTTTCTGCCACTCGGTAAGGTTATTCACACCTTGTTCGGGGCAGGTTCCGTAGGCGGTCGTGGCATTCAGGTTGGCGGCACCGCCCTGTCCGGCGGTGACCGGTTGCGCCTTGCCGTATTGACCGCAGCCATGCCATTTGCGATCCGGCCCGGTGCCGGCATCGAACGGGTAGACGCAGACGAAGCCTTCCTGCTTGACCGCTGCGCCTAACTGCTGGGCGTCCACGGGGTTGCGCATGATCATCCCGGCAGGATGGACGAGGGTGTTGATGCTCAGGTCGCGACGCAGCCAGGTCCATGATGTGGCTCCGGTCTTGACGGCGTACGGGCTGTAGTCCCAGGGG
This sequence comes from Pseudomonas sp. 20P_3.2_Bac5, assembly GCF_025466035.1. Classification (NCBI taxonomy): domain Bacteria; kingdom Pseudomonadati; phylum Pseudomonadota; class Gammaproteobacteria; order Pseudomonadales; family Pseudomonadaceae; genus Pseudomonas; species Pseudomonas sp. 20P_3.2_Bac5. The sequence goes on from NZ_JANLOA010000137.1 coordinate 113,946, forward strand.
TTGAAGGGTCCGTCGTTGACCATCCGCAAGGTCACGCCGCTGCAATAGTAGTGGCCGCGAGGCGCGCCGCTGCCGACTTCCTTGCAGGCATTTTCCAGGGTGTTGTAGTTACGGTTGATCCGCTCCACGGTGGCCTGGGGTGACCATTGCGGATCAGTCTCCTGCGCCTGTACCCACAGGCTGACGCCCAAGGTGGAGAGTACGAACAGAATGCTGCTGGCACGCATGGGCGAGTCCCTCTTTCGCAGGCCTTCGACAGGCGATCCCCTGTTTTCGCGGAAAGGCGGGGTGAGGATAGAAAGGGGGACGTTTCGGCGACTACTGACAGAAATATCAGTTCTGACGAGTGGTTGTGGCGGGTGTCACCAGGGGCAGGCATTCATCCGGTCAATGCTGCTGGCCTGAAGCCAGCAACCGGTCTATCGTGCAACGCTGATCTTTTGGGGGAGATGCCCGTCATGAGCGGTGCCAACAGTGAGCTGATTACCCGTTTCTACCAGGCCTTCCAGCGCCTGGATGCCGAGGCCATGGTTGCCTGCTACAGCGACGATATTGTCTTCAGCGACCCGGCCTTCGGCACGTTGCGTGGCCGGGATGCCGGTGACATGTGGCGGATGCTCACCAGCCGGGCCAAGGACTTTTCCCTGAGCTTCGACAATGTGTGCGCCGATGAGCGAGGCGGCTCGGCCCATTGGGTTGCCACGTACCTGTTCAGCCAGACCGGACGCATTGTGGTCAACGATATCCACGCCAGTTTCGTGATCCGCGACGGCAAGATCTGCCAGCACGACGATGCCTTCGATTTCTGGCGCTGGTCCCGCCAGGCCTTGGGCGCACCGGGCGTGCTATTGGGCTGGACGCCGTTTCTGCACAACAAGGTTCGCCAGCAAGCGCTCAAGGGTTTGAAGGCATTCCAACGCGGTTAGGTGTCGCCGTGCCTGAGGCGGATATTTCCTCGGGCCATTTCAGACTGCGGCTGCGGGTATTAAGCTGGCGGCTTTTCCACAGCAGATCCGACAACCTGTGACCGAACATGCCACCACGACACCTGACAAGCCCTGGTACGTCTACCTGGTGCGCGCTGCCAATGGCTCGTTGTACTGCGGCATCAGCGACAATCCCGAGCGCCGTTTCGCGGCGCACCAACAGGGACGCGGTGCCCGTTACTTCAGCACCAGCCCGGCGGTGGCGCTTGTTTATGTCGAGGCCTGGCCGGACAAATCGCAGGCGCTGCGCCATGAGCGCCTGATCAAGGCATTGCGGAAGAGCGCGAAGGAAGCGCTTGTGGCTTCCTTCGCAGCGCAGGGCTAAATGAGGTCGGGCGTATCGCTTGAATCTGCGCAACCATTCTGCGTGCGGTTGCTGGCGCCCGCGTCGATCGGGAATGAGCAAAGTACGCTGTAATCCACCTGGTCTTTCGGGTTGTCAGCAGTGCTGTCCAGAGTGATGCCGCTGCTGAGGTTCCAGGCCAGTGTCCTGAACTTGGCGTCCTTGCGCAGGTAAGACGCCGAAATCCCGCCACTCTTCATGGCCCCCGGGCTGACGCTCCAGGGCCTGTATTGCCAGTCAGGATCGAGCGCCCGCAAAACCACGCCGCTACAGGTGTAGGCGGGATCCGATCCGCAGCTTGGGCGGACATCGTTGTAGCGGGCGTTCAGCTTGGCGACGGCATCGTCACCAAGCTCTGCGTTGGGCGGAAGCCGCCCTTGGGCTCAGTCCTTGCGCCGTTTCAACTGATCGGTCAGTTGGGTCGGCAGGCCCTTGATGATCAAGGTGCCGGCTTCTTCGTCATATTCGATCTTCGAGCCCAGCAAGTGCGCTTCGAAACTGATCGACAGGCCTTCGGCGCGGCCGGTGAAGCGGCGGAACTGGTTCAGGGTGCGTTTGTCGGCGGGGATCTCCGGCGACAGGCCGTAGTCCTTGTTGCGGATGTGGTCGTAGAAGGCGCGCGGGCGTTCTTCGTCGATCAGCCCCGAAAGTTCGGTCAGGGTCACCGGCTCGCCGGCCTTGGTCTGGCTGGTGGCGTAGTCCACCAGGGTCTGGGTTTTCTCCCGGGCGGCTTCCTCGGGCAGGTCCTCGCTTTCGACGAAGTCGCTGAAGGCCTTGAGCAGGGTGCGGGTTTCACCGGGGCCGTCGACGCCTTCCTGGCAGCCGATGAAGTCGCGGAAGTAGTCCGAGACCTTCTTGCCGTTCTTGCCCTTGATGAAGGAGATGTACTGCTTCGAGTTCTGGTTGTTGCGCCACTCGGAGATGTTGATGCGCGCCGCCAGGTGCAATTGGCTCAGGTCCAGGTGGCGGGACGGGGTGACATCCAACTCGGCGTTTACCGCCACGCCTTCGCTGTGGTGCAGCAGGGCGATTGCCAGATAGTCGGTCATGCCTTGCTGGTAGTGCGCGAACAGCACATGCCCGCCCACCGACAGGTTGGACTCTTCCATCAGCTTTTGCAGATGCTCCACCGCGATGCGGCTGAAGTCGGTGAAGGTCTTGTCGCTGTCGAGGTATTCCTTCAGCCAGCCGCTGAACGGATGGGCCCCGGATTCGGCGTGGAACAATCCCCAGGCCTTGCCCTGTTTGGCGTTGTAGCTGTCGTTGAGGTCGGCCAGCAGGTTTTCGATGGCGGTCGATTCGGCCAGTTCGGAATCGCGGGCGTGCAACACAGCGGGGCTGCCATCGGGCTTCTTGTCGATCAAGTGGACGATGCAATGACGGATCGGCATGGAATTCTCGGCTCGGTGAAGGGCCGGCGCAGGGCTCGGCAAAGTTGCCAAGTGTAACTCAGCCGGGGCGGATGACGGGGTCGCCGAGTGGGTGACGGGGTGGTGGGTTCGGTTTTTGTTCTGTTTTTTGCGATATTTTGTGTAAACCCCCGAAAAACCTGAACATTTGGCCCGTGCGAGGCGGATATTTATCTATTCCTGTGGTAGTTTTGCCCGGTCTTGCGCCCCCTGTGCGGCGCATTGCTGGCAGTTCGCTGGCGTCCCGTCGAACCAAACGCATTTTTGTGTATCTACATACGCGATTGGCAAATGGAAGTACCCGACCCGCCGACCATTCGCGGGGCCGGACCCGATGGCTGACGCAGCACTCTGCAAACCCACTGAATTTGATTAGGGAAGGAACACCACCATGGCATTGACCAAAGACCAACTGATCGCCGATATCGCTGAAGCAATCGACGCGCCGAAAACCACCGCGCGTAACGCACTGGAGCAACTGGGCCAGATCGTTGCTGATCAACTGGAAAACGGTAGCGAAATCACTCTGCCAGGCATTGGCAAGCTGAAAATCTCCGAGCGTCCTGCCCGTACCGGCCGCAACCCTTCGACTGGCGCTGCCATCGAAATCGCTGCCAAGAAAGTCGTCAAGTTCGTGCCAGCCAAAGTGCTGACCGACGCTGTAAACAAGTAATTGTAAACAGCACAAAAAAACCGCGCCGGGTGCGAACCTGACGCGGTTTTTTTACGCTTGCAGAAAGGCCGTTACTTGCTGTTCCAGCGTTGCTGACGCCAGTGCTGGCGCGCTGGCGCGTCCTGGAAGGTCCAGGCCACCAGACGGCTCTGTTTCTGCCCCTGGCCCATTTCCAGCACTCTCTGCTCCTGCACGCCGGCCTTTTTCAGCGCCGCCTCGATACCGGGCAGATTCGAGGCTTTCGACACCAGGCTGCTGAACCACAGCACCTGTTGGCCGAGCGCCTTGCTCTCGTTGACCAGTTGCGTCACGAAACGGATCTCGCCGCCTTCGCACCACAGCTCATTGTTCTGGCCGCCGAAGTTCAACACCGGCAGCTTGCGCTTGGGATCAGCCTTGCCCAAGGCGCGCCACTTGCGTTGGCTGCCACGGGTGGCTTCTTCGCGGGAGGCGTGGAAGGGCGGGTTGCTCAGGCTCAGGTCGAAGCGCTCATCCGCCGCCAGCAGGCCGGTGAGGATGTGCTTGCGATTGCCCTGTTGGCGCAGGCTGATGAACTTGCCGAGGCCATTGGCCTGGACGATAGCGCCGGCTGCGGCCAGCGCTACCGGGTCGATGTCCGAGCCAACGAAGCGCCAGCGATAATCCGCATTGCCCAGCAGCGGGTAGATGCAGTTGGCGCCGACGCCGATATCCAGTGCCTGGATCTGCACGCCACGGGGAATCTCGCCGCCGTTGTCCTCGGCCAGCAGGTCGGCCAGGGCGTGCAGGTAGTCGGCACGACCCGGAATCGGCGGACACAGGTAGTCAGCAGGAATATCCCAGAACTGGATGCCATATTGCGCCTTGAGCAGCGCCCGGTTGAACACCCGCACCGCCTCGGGATCGGCGAAGTCGATGCTCGGCTTGCCGTAAGGGTTGGTGATGGTGAAGCGGGCGAGGTCAGGGTGCGCCTTGATCAGGGCGGGGAAGTCGTAGCGGCCCTGGTGGCGGTTGCGCGGGTGCAGGGTGGGTTTGTCGGGTTTGTTCATGGTCGCTGAATGCAGAAAAGCGGGCTTGGCCGCGATGTCGTTTAATCAGGCACACATGAGGTGCATGAGACTACGCATCGCGGGCAAGCCCGCTCCTACAGGTTTCCTCTGTCGTTACAGGGCGGCAATCCGCGCGTGCTGCTCGGTGAAGTTGGCCAGGGCCTGTTCGGCTTCGGCCAGCTTGGCGCGCTCCTTGTCGATGACGGCAGGCGGAGCCTTGTCAACGAAGGCGGCGTTGGACAGCTTGCCGCCGACGCGCTGGACTTCGCCTTGCAGACGCTGGATTTCCTTGCTCAGGCGCGCCAGTTCGGCGTCCTTGTCGATCAGGCCAGCCATCGGCACCAGCACTTGCAGGTCGCCCACCAGCGCGGTAGCGCTGAGCGGTGCTTCGTCCTGCTCGCCCAGCACGGTGAACGATTCGATCTTCGCCAGCTTCCTCAGCAGCGCTTCGTTTTCGCTCAGGCGACGCTGGTCTTCAGCGCTGGCGTTTTTCAGGAACAGTTGCAGTGGCTTGCCCGGGCCGATGTTCATTTCGCCACGGATGTTACGCACACCCAGCATCAGCTCCTTGACCCACTCGATGTCGCTTTCGGCGGCGGCGTCGATGCGGCTTTCGTTCGCTTCAGGCCATGGCTGCAGCATGATGGTCTTGCCGTCGATGCCGGCCAGCGGCGCCAGGCGCTGCCAGATTTCTTCGGTGATGAACGGCATGAACGGATGGGCCAGGCGCAGCGCCACTTCCAGGACCCGCACCAGGGTGCGACGGGTGCCGCGGGCACGTTCGACCGGGGCGTTTTCGTCCCACAGGACCGGCTTGGACAGTTCCAGATACCAGTCGCAATACTGGTTCCAGATGAACTCGTAGAGCGCCTGGGCCGCCAGGTCGAAGCGGAACTGCTCCAGTTGGCGGGTCACTTCAGCTTCGGTGCGCTGCAGTTGCGAGATGATCCAGCGGTCTGCCAGCGACAGTTCGTAGGCTTCGCCGTTCTGGCCGCAGTCCTCGCCCTTGTCCAGCACGTAGCGGGCGGCGTTCCAGATCTTGTTGCAGAAGTTGCGGTAGCCCTCGACGCGGCCCATGTCGAACTTGATGTCGCGACCGGTGGACGCCAGCGAGCAGAAGGTGAAGCGCAGGGCGTCGGTGCCGTAGCTGGCGATGCCTTCCGGGAACTCGGCCTTGGTCTGCTTGGCGATTTTCTCGGCCAGCTTGGGTTGCATCAGGCCGCTGGTGCGTTTCTCCAGCAGTTCGTCGAGGGTGATGCCGTCGACGATGTCCAGCGGGTCAAGGACGTTGCCCTTGGACTTGGACATCTTCTGGCCCTGGCCATCGCGGACCAGGCCATGGACGTAGACCGTCTTGAACGGAACCTGCGGCGTGCCGTCCTCGTTCTTCACCAGGTGCATGGTCAGCATGATCATCCGGGCGACCCAGAAGAAAATGATGTCGAAGCCGGTGACCAGCACGTCGGTGGAGTGGAAGGTCTTGAGGAATTCGGTCTGCTGCGGCCAGCCCAGGGTGGAGAAGGTCCACAGGCCGGAACTGAACCAGGTGTCGAGGACGTCGTTGTCCTGGTTCAGGACCACGTCGGCGCCGAGGTTGTTCTTCGCCCGCACTTCTTCTTCGCTGCGGCCGACGTAGACCTTGCCGGACTCGTCGTACCAGGCAGGAATGCGGTGGCCCCACCACAGTTGGCGGCTGATGCACCAGTCCTGGATGTCACGCATCCACGAGAAGTACATGTTTTCGTACTGCTTGGGTACGAACTGGATGCGTCCGTCTTCCACGGCGGCGATGGCCGGCTCGGCCAGCGGCTTGGTGGAAACGTACCACTGGTCGGTCAGCCACGGCTCGATGATGGTGCCGGAGCGGTCGCCCTTCGGCACTTTCAGCGCGTGGTCATCGACGCTGACCAGCAGGCCCAGGGCGTCAAAGTCGGCGACGATCTGCTTGCGCGCGACGAAGCGGTCGAGACCGGCGTACTGGGCAGGCAGGGTGGCGTCGACGGTTTCGTTGACGCTGCCGTCGAGGTTGAACACCTGGGCGGCCGCCAGGACCACGGCGTTCTTGTCGAAGATGTTCAGCAGCGGCAGGTTGTGGCGCTTGCCGACTTCATAGTCGTTGAAGTCGTGGGCCGGGGTGATCTTCACGCAGCCGGTACCGAACTCGGGGTCGCAGTAGTCGTCGGCGATGATCGGGATGCGGCGGCCGATCAGTGGCAGTTCGACGAACTTGCCGATCAGTGCCTGGTAGCGCTCGTCGTTCGGGTTCACCGCCACGGCGGCGTCGCCGAGCATGGTTTCCGGACGCGTGGTCGCGACGATCAGGTAGTCGTTGCCTTCGGCAGTCTTGGCGCCGTCGGCCAGTGGATAGCGCAGGTTCCACAGATGGCCTTTCTCGTCGTGGTTTTCCACTTCGAGGTCGGAGATCGCGGTGTGCAGCTTGGTGTCCCAGTTGACGAGGCGCTTGCCGCGGTAGATCAGGCCGTCTTCATGCAGGCGCACGAAGGCTTCCTTGACCGCTTCGGACAGGCCGTCATCCATGGTGAAACGCTCGCGGCTCCAGTCCACCGAAGAACCCAGGCGGCGGATCTGCCGGCTGATGTTGCCGCCGGACTGCTCCTTCCATTCCCAGACCTTGTCGAGGAATTTTTCCCGGCCCAGGTCGTGGCGATTCTGGCCTTTGGCTTCGAGCTGGCGCTCGACCAGCATCTGCGTGGCGATGCCGGCGTGGTCGGTCCCGGGCTGCCAGAGGGTGTTGCGGCCCTGCATGCGACGGAAACGGATCAGGGCGTCCATGATCGCGTTGTTGAAGCCATGACCCATGTGCAGGCTGCCGGTGACGTTCGGCGGCGGGATCATGATGGTGTACGACTCGCCCGCGCCTTGCGGGGCGAAGTAGTTCTCGGACTCCCAGGTGTTGTACCAGGAAGTTTCGATGGCGTGCGGCTGGTAGGTCTTATCCATGCGCGGGGGGACCCTATGGCATTTATTCGGGAAAGCCGGGAAGTATAACCAAGCTGCAGGCTTCAAGCGACAAGCTACAAGCAGGACGTGCGCGGTTGCGGACGGGTGTCGTATCTGTCCGCAACTGCGCAGGGATCAGGAGGGTTGCTGGTTCAGCAGGCGTTCGAGGCGGGCGTCGAGGCGGCGCTTGATCTCGTTTTCAATGTGCGGGGCGAAGTCGTCGATCACGTCCTGCATGATCAACTGGGCGGCAGCGCGTAGCTCGGCATCCAGGTGCAGCAGGGTGTCCTGGCGGCGGGCCTGTGGATCGGGCTCGTTCACCGGTGCAGCAGGTGCTGGCGGCGCGAGTTCTTCGGCCGGTTCGAGCAACAGCGGGATCTGTTCTTCCACGGTTTCGGTCAGCAGCGGCGGTTGCAGGGTGTCATCACCCAACAGTTGCCTGATCGATTCCAGGTCATCCAGCAGGTGGGCGGATTGGGGCAAGGGAGGGCGTTTGTCCATCGTCGTCAGAATCGCGGTAAGCGGTGGTCTTGCAGAGCATAGCCCTGTTCGCGGTAGAAACGGAAACTCTCTCGGGTCGCCTGGCGGATGGCCGGGTCCTCGACCACGATCTCGGCGATCCGGGCAAAGCGCGAGGCGAACGGCGGGACTTTCAGGTCGAGGTTGACCAGCAGGTCCTGGTGTTCACCGGGATCGTCACCGAGTCCCAGCGCCACCGCGGCCGCAGCATCTTCCTCGGCGAGGCTGTGGGGCACGAACGCCTCACCCTTGAACGCCCACAGGCGGGCGTCGAGTTCGTCGCGCTGGGCGGCGTCGCTGCAATTCAGATAGACCCGGTGCCCCAGCCGCCAGGCCTTTTCGCAGAGTTTGCAGGCGAAATCCAGGCGCACGGCAGGCGAGGGACTGGGCAGGATGTAGAAATCGACTTGGCTCATGGCTGTGTTGCCGACCGGTCACGCCCGTGGGCGCGACCGGTTGGCTGCGCATCAGGCGTTGGCGCGGTCGAGCAGGTACTGGGTCAGCAGCGGGACCGGACGGCCAGTGGCGCCCTTGTCCTTGCCGCCGCTGATCCAGGCGGTGCCGGCGATGTCCAGGTGCGCCCAGTTGTAGGCCTTGGCGAAGCGCGACAGGAAGCAGCCTGCGGTGATGGTGCCGGCCTTCGGGCCGCCAATGTTGGCGATGTCGGCGAACGGGCTGTCCAGTTGCTCCTGGTACTCGTCGAACAGCGGCAGTTGCCAGGCGCGGTCATCGGCACGCTTGCCGGCGCTGAGCAGTTGCTCCACCAGCTCGTCGTTGTTGCCCATGAGGCCGGAAGTGTGGCTGCCCAGGGCGACGATGCAGGCGCCGGTCAGGGTGGCGATGTCGATCACCGCCTGCGGTTTGAAGCGCTCGGCGTAGGTCAGGGTGTCGCACAGCACCAGACGGCCTTCGGCGTCGGTGTTGAGGATTTCCACGGTCTGCCCGCTCATCGTGGTGACGATGTCGCCAGGACGGGTGGCGCCGCCGCTCGGCATGTTCTCGGCGCAAGCCAGCAGGCACACCAGGTTGATCGGCAGTTGCAGCTCGAGGACGGCACGCAGGGTGCCGAAGACGCTGGCGGCACCGCACATGTCGTACTTCATTTCGTCCATGCCGGCACCGGGCTTGAGGCTGATGCCGCCGGTGTCGAAGGTGATGCCCTTGCCCACCAGCACGAACGGCTTCTCGCTTTTCTTCGCGCCCTGGTAGTTGAGGACGATCAGGCGTGGCGGCTGGTCGCTGCCCTGGCCGACGGCGTAGAACGCGCCCATGCCGAGGTCCTTGATCTTCTTCTCGTCGAGGACTTCGACCTTGAGGCTCTTGAAGGCCTTGCCGAGGTTCTTCGCTTCTTCAGCGAGGTAGCTTGGGTGGCACAGGTTCGGCGGCAGGTTGCCCAGGTCGCGGGTCAGGCGCATGCCGCTGGCGATGGCGGTGGCGTGCTTGACCGCGCGCTCGGTGTCGGCCAGGCCGGCCTTGTCGATGAGCAGGGTGATTTTCTTCAGGGCGCGGGGTTCGGCTTTCTGGCTCTTGAAGCGGTCGAAGACGTATTCGCCGTCGAGCAGGGTTTCGGTCAGCAGGCGGGCCTTGCCGTAGTGGGCGTCGCGGCCGTTGACGGCGACTTCGTCCAGGGCCAGTACCGCATCGCTGCCGCCCAGGCCCTTGAGAACGTTCAGCACGCTGTTGACCAGCTTGCGCCAGCTACGATCGCTCAGCGCGTCGTCCTTGCCGGTGCCGACCAGCAGAACGCGCTCGGCCTTCACGCCGGGCAGGCTTTGCAGCAGCAGGGTCTGGCCGACCTTGCCGGCCAGGTCGCCGCGCTTGAGCAGAGTGCTCAGGGCGCCATTGCTGGCTTCATCGACGGACTTTGCGTGGGCGCCCAGCTTGCGGCCTTCGCCTACACCCAGTACCAGGGTGGCGGTTTTCAAGGATGTTGCGGCTACGCTTTTTACAACCAATTCCATGTCAGGGTCCCCGGAATGAACGGTCAGTGCGCGCAATTCTCTGCGAGCGCTCGAAGCAGCCTGGCGGCGCGGCGGCGGGCCAGACATAAAGCCGCCAGTTTGAGCCCGGCGCGGCGCCTGTGACAACCCCGTTTTCAAGCATCGCGCGGCGCGAAGTGACAGGCACGGTCAATCACAGGATAATGCGCCGACTTCACTGTCCGGGTCCGTCTTGCGGACCGGCAACTATCTTGGTTGCAACGTTTTCCTTGTTCGGCTGTCCGAGCCTGACAACCCAGGAGTGGCTGGTTTGATCGTCTTCCGTTATCTGTCCCGCGAGGTCCTGGTGACCTTGAGTGCCGTCAGCGCTGTGCTGTTGGTCATCATCATGAGCGGGCGCTTCATCAAATACCTGGCCCAGGCCGCGCAGGGCATGCTCGACCCGGGCGTGCTGTTCATGATCATGGGCTACCGGCTTCCCGGTTTCCTGCAGTTGATCCTGCCGCTGGGGCTGTTCCTTGGCATCCTGCTGGCCTACGGGCGCCTGTACCTGGAAAGCGAGATGACCGTGCTTTCCGCCACCGGCATGAGCCAGCAGCGTCTGCTGGCCATGACCATGGCACCGGCCGCGCTGATTGCGCTGCTGGTGGCCTGGCTGAGCCTGAGCCTTGCTCCGCAGGGCGTTACCCAGGTGGCGCAGATCATCAACCAGCAAGATGCCCTGACCGAGTTCGACACCCTGGTGCCGGGGCGTTTCCAGACGCTGCGCGACGGGACGCGGGTGACCTACACCGAGCAACTCTCCGACGACCGCGTGCGACTGGGCGGTGTGTTCATTTCCGAGAAGCGCTTCTCTCAGGACAAGACCAAGGACCGCGGCATCAGCGTGCTGGTGGCCGAAAAGGGTCGTCAGGAAGTGCAGGCCGACGGCAATCGCTACCTGATTCTGGAAAATGGCTACCGTTACGACGGTAACCCGGGCCAGGCCGACTACCGCGCGATCAAGTACGACACTTATGGCGTGCTGCTGCCCAAGCCGGAAGTCAGCTCGGACATCACCGAGCGCGAGGCGATCCCGACGTCAGAACTGTTCAAGAGCGATGCCCTGCGCGAGCGGGCAGAGTTGCAGTGGCGCCTGTCGCTGCCGCTGCTGGTGTTTATCGTGACCCTGATGGCGGTACCCCTTTCGCGGGCCAACCCGCGGCAGGGCCGTTTCCTCAAGCTGCTGCCGGCGATTCTTCTGTATATGGCTTACCTGACGATTCTGATTGCCGCCCGTGGCGCCCTGGAGAAAGGCAAGATGCCGATCGCCCTGGGCCTGTGGCCGGTGCACGGGCTGTTCCTGCTGATCGGCCTGGGGCTGATGTACTGGGAACCGCTGCGCCTGAAGATGCGCTCGCGTCGTGCGGAGGTGGCCCGTGCGTAAACTCGACGGCTACATCGGCAAAAGCGTGTTCATGGCGATCCTCGCCGTGCTGGGGATCATTCTCGGCCTGGCGTCGCTGTTCGCCTTCATCGACGAGATGGGCGATATCAGCGATACCTACACCCTCCTGGACGCCAGCAGTTTCGTGGTCCTGACCGCGCCGCGCCGCCTCTACGACATGTTGCCGATGGCGGGCCTGATCGGTTGCCTGATCGGCCTCGGCAGCCTGGCCAGCAACAGTGAACTGACCATCATGCGTGCGGCGGGCGTCTCCATTGGCCGTATCGTCTGGGCAGTAATGAAGCCGATGCTGGTACTGATGCTGGCGGGCGTGCTGATCGGCGAGTACCTGGCGCCTGTCACCGAGAACAAGGCCCAGGCCGAGCGCTCGCTGGCACAAGGCGGCGGTGATGCGCAGAGTTCCAAGCGTGGGTTGTGGCACCGCCAGGGCGAGGAGTTCGTGCACATCAACACTGTGCAGCCCAACGGCCTGCTGCTGGGTGTGACCCGCTATCACTTCGACAATGAGCGTCACCTGCTGTCCTCCAGCTTTGCCCGCAAGGCGCAATACCAGGAAGACCATTGGCAGCTCACCGACGTGACCAGCACCCTGTTCCGCGGCGACCACACCGAAGTGGTGAAGAGCGCTGAAGAACGCTGGGATGTTGCCCTGACCCCGCAATTGCTGAGCACCGTGGTGCTGGCGCCGGAATCGCTGTCGATCACCGGGCTGTGGGACTACATCCACTACCTGTCCGACCAGGGCCTGAACAACGACCGCTACTGGCTGGCGTTCTGGACCAAGGTGCTGCAACCGCTGGTGACTGCGGCGCTGGTGTTGATGGCGATTTCCTTCATCTTCGGCCCGCTGCGCTCGGTGACTTTGGGCCAGCGAGTGTTCACCGGCGTGCTGGTGGGTTTCGTGTTCCGCATTGCCCAGGACCTGCTGGGGCCGTCGAGTCAGGTGTTCGGCTTCCCGCCGCTGCTGGCGGTGCTGTTGCCGGCAGGGATTTGTGCGCTGGCAGGCGTGTGGCTGTTGCGCCGGGCTGGCTGACAAGCTTTCACGGACAAGAAAAAGCCGACCCCGTAGGGCAATGCCAGGCAGTTAAATCAGTTGAGGCCCATCGCGAGCTTGCTCGCGAATAGGGTTAACTGACTGGCATTGCTCCGTGGGGTCGGCTTTTTTGTGCCTCACTTCTTGCGCTTCGGGACCCGTACCAGCTGGGTTTCCGAGTAGATGTCGTGCCAGCTTCGCTTGCGCTTGTCGATCAGCACCCAGAAGAAACCCAGGCCCAGGCACAGCCAGGACGCGATCGACACCACGAAGCGCAGCAGCGCCTGCCAGAGCCCGATGGCCGAGCCGTCGGCATTCTGTACCCGTATGCCCCAGACCTGCATGCCCAGGGTCTGGCCGCCGTGGGTCCAGAACTTGGCGAAGAAGCCGAACAGCACGAACAGCAATACGGTGGACAGCAGCGGATCGCCATCCAGGGCGCCGGCTTCGGTCATCGTGCGCATTTGGGTTTCGCCGAGGATGGACATCTGGATCATCTTGTAGACGAGGGTGGTGACCATCAACAAGGCGGTGCACAGCAGGAAGTCATAGAACATTGCAGCCAGCCGACGGCCCAGTCCGGCTACGGGAAACTCGCCCTGAGGCTGAAGCATTTGCTTGGGCATGCGGTAAGGCTCCTTGCGCAAAAACGCCCATTCTACGGAATTGCGGGCACAAAAAAGCCCCTGCTGTTGCCAGCAGGGGCTTTTATCGGGAATCAGGCTTCCGCGATAACTTCGTCAGCCTGCAGACCTTTTTGGCCCTGCACGGCGATGAAGGTGACTTTCTGGCCTTCTTTCAGGCTCTTGAAGCCGTTACCTTGAATAGCGCGGAAGTGTACGAACAGATCCGGACCGCTTTCAGGAGTGATGAAACCAAAACCTTTCTCGTCGTTAAACCACTTGACGGTACCGCTCTGACGTTGGGACATTGTCTTATTTCCTTTGAAACTTAGAATTAATAACAGCTTCTTTCAGAATGAAAGAGTACTGGGCTGGGTTGCAGGAAAGTAAGAGACGTCGAACGGGTTGTAGCGAATCTCAGGCTACTGTCCAGGTCACGAACTATGCGACCCACGCAAACACAGTGCAGTGACTCTACGCTAACTCTCTCGAAAAAAACAAGCCCCGCAGCCCCCCGCTTTCAGGGCTTCTGGGCAACTTTCGGCAGTTTTTTACGGCCTCTTTTCGGGGCACTGCCAGCGTCATGTTCGAAAGTTTGGTAGTGCGTTCGAAATCGAATATCCCGAACGCACGATGACACTTTTTGTCCTCGCCAATCAGCCGCGGTAATAACGCTGTGCAACGAACGGCATCTTGCTGACTTTCATCGCTACACGCTTGCCGCGCACGATTGCCCAGACGGGCGTATCGAGTGCCGTATGCGCGTTATCCACATAGCCCATCGCGACGGGCGCGCCGAGGGTCGGACCGAAGCCGCCGCTGCACACACGACCGATGATGTTGCCGGCCTCGTCGACGATTTCGGCGTCTTCGCGTACTGGCGTGCGTTCCTGTGGCAGCAGGCCAACCCGCTTGCGTGCGACGCCCGACTGCTGCTGGGCGAAGATCGATTCGGCACCCGGGAAACCACCAGCCCGCGCACCCTCGGCGCGGCGGACCTTGGACACTGCCCAGAGCAGACTGGCTTCGACCGGCGTGGTTTCGCTGTTCATGTCGTGGCCGTACAGGCACAGGCCGGCTTCGAGGCGCAGCGAGTCCCGCGCGCCCAAACCGTTAGCCGCCACTTCCGGCTCGCTCAGCAGGCGGCGGGCCAGGGCTTCGGCCTTGTCCGCCGGTACGGAAATCTCGAAGCCGTCTTCACCGGTGTAGCCGGAGCGGCTGACGAAGCAGTCTTCGCCCAGCAGTTGCACGCGGGCGAACTGCATGAAGGTCATGCTTGCCACCTGCGGCGCCAGGCGCTCCAGCACCTTGACTGCGGCCGGACCTTGCAGGGCCAGCAGCGCGCGTTCTTCGAACAGCGGCTGGATCTCGCACTGCGCGCCGATATGCTTGCGCAGATGGGCCAGGTCCTGGTCCTTGCAGGCGGCGTTGACCACCAGGAACAGCTCGTCGTTGCCGAGGTTGGCGACCATCAGGTCGTCGAGGATGCCGCCTTGTTCGTTGGTGAACATGGCGTAGCGCTGCATGCCCACCGGCAGGTCGATGATGTCCACCGGCACCAGGCTTTCCAGGGCCTTGGCGGCATTGGCGCCGAGCAGGCGGATCTGGCCCATGTGCGAGACGTCGAACAGGCCGGCCTGCTCGCGGGTGTGCAGGTGTTCCTTCATGACGCCCAACGGGTACTGAACCGGCATGTCATAGCCGGCGAACGGCACCATGCGCGCGCCCAGTTCCAGGTGCAGGGCGTGCAGCGGGGTTTTCAGCAGTGTTTCGGTGGACATGTATGACTCCTGGGTTTCAAAGGGGTGTCAGCATTCGATGATGTTGACGGCCAGACCGCCGCGGGCGGTCTCCTTGTATTTGCTTTTCATGTCGGCGCCGGTCTGGCGCATGGTGCGGATAACCTTGTCGAGTGACACGAAGTGCTGCCCGTCACCGCGCAAGGCCATGCGCACCGCATTGATCGCCTTCACCGAGCCCATGGCATTGCGCTCGATGCAGGGCACCTGGACCAGACCGCCGATGGGGTCGCAGGTCAGGCCCAGGTTGTGTTCCATACCAATTTCAGCGGCGTTCTCGACCTGCTGCACGCTGCCGCCCATGACCTCGCACAAGGCGCCGGCGGCCATCGAACAGGCCACGCCCACTTCGCCCTGGCAGCCGACTTCGGCGCCGGAGATCGAGGCGTTTTCTTTGTAGAGGATGCCGATGGCGGCGGCAGTGAGCAGGAAGCGCACCACGCCGTCGTCGCTGGCGCCCGGGATGAAGCGCATGTAGTAATGCAGCACCGCCGGGACGATGCCCGCGGCGCCATTGGTCGGCGCGGTGACGACTCGCCCGCCGAAAGCGTTTTCCTCGTTCACCGCGAGGGCGTAGAGGTTGACCCAGTCCAGTACCGACAGGGCATCGCGCAGGCTGGCTTCTGGGTTGGCGCAGAGCTGCCGGTACAGCGCGGCGGCACGGCGCTTGACCTTCAGCCCGCCGGGCAGGATGCCCTCGTTGCGGCAACCCGCAGCCACGCAGTCCTGCATCACCTGCCAGATCTTCAACAGCCCTTCGCGGGTTTCGCTTTCCGGGCGCCAGGCGGCCTCGTTGGCCAGCATCACCTGGCTGATCGAGAGCTGCTGCGCGGTGCAATGGGCGAGCAATTCCCGGGCGGTCTTGAACGGGTAGGGTAGCGAGGTCTGGTCCTCGACGATACGGTCGGCGCCGGCGGCATCCTCATCGACCACGAAGCCACCGCCCACCGAGTAGTACTCGCGGCTGCGGATCTGCAGCCCGGCGCCATCGAAGGCGCGGAAGATCATGCCGTTGGGGTGGAAATCCAGCGGTTTGCGGATCATCGCCAGGTGCTGTTTTTCGTGGAATTCGATGCGGTGCTCGCCGAGCAGGCTGAGTTGGCCGCTGCTGCGGATGGCCTGCAGGCGGGCGGGGATGCTCTCGGTATCGACCGTGTCGGGGTGTTCGCCTTCCAGGCCGAGGAGCACGGCTTTGTCGCTGCCGTGGCCTTTGCCGGTGGCGCCGAGCGAGCCGTAGAGCTCGACCTTGACGCTGTGGGTGTCGGCCAGCAGGCCGTCACGCCGCAATCCTTCGGCGAAGCGCGCGGCAGCGCGCATCGGTCCGACGGTGTGGGAACTGGAGGGGCCGATGCCGATCTTGAACAGGTCGAAGACGCTGAGTGACATGGCAGGATCCTCCAGGGGAGTGATGTGGGGTCTTATCGCCAAACCGCGGCGACAAGACCTGCGAGTGGACTCAGGCGTCCTGATAGCTCTCGATCGACGGACACGCGCAAACCAGATTGCGGTCACCGAAGACGTTGTCCACACGACCCACCGGCGGCCAGTACTTGCCTTCCACCAGCGACGGCAGCGGGTACACCGCCTGTTCGCGGCTGTAGCCGTGTGGCCATTCACCGGCCAGTTCGGCGGCGGTGTGCGGGGCGTTTTTCAGCGGGTTGTCGTCCTTGTCCAGGCTGCCGTTTTCCACCGCGCGGATTTCTTCGCGGATGCGGATCATCGCTTCACAGAAGCGATCCAGTTCCTCTTTGGACTCGCTTTCGGTCGGTTCGATCATCAGCGTGCCGGCGACCGGGAAGGACATGGTCGGGGCGTGGAAACCGAAGTCGATCAGGCGCTTGGCCACGTCATCGACGCTGATGCCGCTGGTTTCCTTCAGCGGGCGCAGGTCGAGAATGCATTCGTGCGCTACCAGTCCGTTGCTGCCGGTGTACAACACAGGATAGTGCTCTTCCAGGCGACGGGCGATGTAGTTGGCGTTGAGGATCGCCATCTGCGAGGCGCGCTTGAGGCCGGCGCCGCCCATCATGCGGATGTACATCCAGGTGATCGGCAGGATGCTGGCGCTGCCGAACGGCGCCGCGCAGACCGCGCCCTGCTTGTTTTCCATGTGCGCGTGACCCGGCAGGAACGGCGCCAGGTGCGACTTGACGCCGATCGGGCCGACGCCCGGGCCGCCACCGCCGTGCGGGATGCAGAAGGTTTTGTGCAGGTTCAGGTGCGAGACGTCGCCGCCGAACTTGCCTGGTGCGCACAGACCGACCATGGCGTTCATGTTGGCGCCGTCGATGTACACCTGGCCGCCGTTGTCGTGAATGATCGCGCAGATCTCGCCGATGGCTTCTTCGAACACGCCGTGGGTCGACGGGTAGGTGATCATCAGTGCGGCGAGGTTTTCGCGGTGTTCCAGGGCCTTGGCGCGCAGGTCGTCGATGTCGACGTTGCCGCGGGCGTCGCAGGCGGTCACCACCACGCGCATACCGGCCATGTGGGCGGTGGCCGGGTTGGTGCCGTGGGCCGAGGACGGGATCAGGCAGATGTCGCGGCGGTCATCGCCACGGCTCTGGTGGTAGGCGCGGATGGCCAGCAGGCCGGCGTATTCACCCTGGGAACCGGCGTTCGGTTGCAGCGACACGGCGTCGTAGCCGGTGGCGGCGCAGAGCATCGCTTCCAGTTCCGAGGTCAGTTGCAGGTAGCCCTGGCTTTGCGCGGCGGGGGCGAACGGGTGCAGGTTGCCGAATTCGGCCCAGGTCACCGGGATCATTTCGCTGGCGGCGTTGAGCTTCATGGTGCAGGAGCCCAGCGGGATCATGGTGCGGTCCAGCGCCAGATCCTTGTCGGCCAGTTTGCGCAGGTAGCGCATCAGCTCGGTTTCGCTGTGATAGCGGTTGAACACCGGGTGTTCGAGGATCGCCGACTGGCGCAGCAGGCCGGCCGGCAGTTGCGCGCCGGTGCTCGCGGCGAGGGCGGCGAAGTCCGGAACGGCCTGGCCGTTGGCGAACAGTGCCCACAGGGCTTCAACGTCAGCCTGACCGCTGGTTTCGTCCAGCGACAGGCCGAGGCGGGCGCTGTCGATCTGGCGCAGGTTGATGCCTTGTGCGCTGGCCTGCTGGTGCAGGTCGGCGGTGGCGCTGCCGGTGGCCAGGGTCAGGGTGTCGAAGAAGCTGCCGGTCTCGACGGCGACGCCCAGGGCGGACAGGCCGGCCTTGAGGATCGCGGTCAGGTGGTGGGTGCGCGCGGCGATCTGCTTCAGGCCCTGCGGACCGTGGTAGACGGCGTACATGCTGGCGATGTTGGCCAGCAGCACCTGGGCGGTGCAGATGTTGCTGGTGGCTTTCTCGCGGCGGATATGTTGCTCGCGGGTCTGCATGGCCAGGCGCAGGGCGGTCTTGCCGAAGCGGTCGATGGACACGCCGACCAGGCGGCCCGGCATGTCGCGCTTGAACGCATCGCGGGTGGAGAAGTAGGCGGCGTGCGGGCCACCGAAGCCCAGCGGGACACCGAAGCGCTGGGCGCTGCCGATGGCGACGTCGGCGCCGAATTCACCCGGCGGGGTCAGCAGGGTCAGGGCCAGCAGGTCGGCGGCGACCGCGACCAGGGCATTGGCGGCGTGGAAGCGTTCCACCAGCTCGCGGTAATCGAAGACTTCACCGTTGCTCGCCGGGTATTGCAGCACGGCGCCGAAGAAGCGGCTGACGTCGGTCAGTTCGCGTTCGTCGCCCACCACCACTTCGATACCCAATGGCTCGGCGCGGGTGCGCAGGACGTCGAGGGTCTGCGGATGGCAATGCACGGAGGCGAAGAAGGCGTGGCTGCTCTTGTTCTTGCTCAGGCGTTTGCAGAAGGTCATGGCTTCGGCGGCGGCGGTGGCTTCGTCGAGCAGCGAGGCGTTGGCGATCGGCAGGCCGGTGAGGTCGCTTATCAGGGTCTGGAAGTTCAGCAGCGCTTCCAGGCGGCCTTGGGAAATTTCAGGCTGGTACGGGGTGTAGGCGGTGTACCAGGCCGGGTTTTCCAGGAGGTTGCGCAGGATCGGGGCCGGGGTGTGGCAGTTGTAGTAGCCCTGGCCGATGTAGCTCTTGAACAGTTGGTTCTGGCCGGCGATGGCTTTCAGTGCGGCGAGGGCGTCGGCCTCGCTTTGCCCTTCGCCCAGTTCCAGCACGCTGGTGCCCTTGATGCTGTCGGGGATGACCGCGGCGCTCATGGCGTCCAGCGAGTCGAAGCCGAGGGTGGCGAGCATGTGCTGCTCATCGGCCTGGCGTGGGCCGATGTGGCGAGCGATGAATTCGTTGGCGGTGCCGAGGTTGATGGTCATGGCGGATTTCCTCAGGCGTCGGCGTTGGCGTTGAGCAGGCGGTCGTAGGCGTCCTGGTCGAGCAGTTGCGCGACGGCGCCGGCGTCGGCCGGGATGAAGCGGAAGAACCAGCCTTCGCCCAGCGGGTCTTCGTTGACCAGTTCCGGGCTGTCTTGCAGCCGTTCGTTGACCGCGACCACTTCGCCGTCCAGTGGCATGTACACGCCGCTGGCGGCTTTCACCGATTCCACGGTGGAGGCTTCGGCGCCCTTGGCGTAGTGCTGCAGTTCCGGCAGTTGCACATAGACCACGTCACCCAGCGCGTTCTGGGCGTAGGCGGTGATACCCACGGTGACGCTGCCGTCGGCTTCGGCGCGCAGCCATTCGTGATCTTCGGTAAAACGCAACTCGCTCATGGAAACTCCTCGGAGGCCGCTGCCGCGGCCGGATGCGGTGATGGCCCGCTGTGCGGGCTCTGGCTGGAGTTTCCTTAGCAAGTTTGCGGCCATTATTAAAAAGCCAAATAAAATCAACAGTTTGACTGAATTTAATTGACCGTTTTCAACGTGGCGTGTAACGAAATCGCTACGGGGCTTTTGCCGGATAAAAGCCGAACGGGATCAAACCCTTGCGGTGGCGTGGTTATTACCCTGTGTAGCGAATTCGTTCCGCTGTAGCGTTTTCGATACGAAATCAGGCTTTGCCGGAGATTCCGTACTTGCGCAGGCGGTGGGCGATGGCGGTGTGGGAGGTTTGCAGGCGGCTGGCCAGTTGGCGCGTCGAGGGGTAGCTGGCGTAGAGCTTTTCCAGCAGGTTGCGTTCGAAGTCTTCCACCGCCTGCTCCAGGCTGGCGACTTCGCCGTCGTGTTCGCGGGCCACTGCGGTGCCAGCGATATCCAGGTCGCCGATGTCCACCAGGCTGTTTTCGCTGATGGCGGCGGCGCGGAAGATCACGTTCTGCAGTTGCCGCACGTTACCCGGCCAGCGGTTGCCCAGCAGCGCCGGGTAGGTGGTCGGGGCCAGCCGGCAAAGCGGGCGCTGGATCTGCGTGCAGGCCTGCTGCATGAAGTAGCGGGCCAGCAGCAGGATGTCCTGGCCGCGTTCGCGCAGCGGCGGGACTTCGAGGTTGAGCACGTTGAGGCGGTAGAACAGGTCTTCGCGGAAGGTGCCTTCGCCGACCATCTTTTCCAGGTTGCGGTGGGTGGCGCTGAGGATGCGCACGTTGACGCGGACCTCGCGGTCGCCGCCGACCCGGCGAAAACTGCCGTCGCTGAGAAAGCGCAGCAGTTTGGCCTGCAGGTACGGCGACATCTCGCCGATTTCGTCGAGAAATACCGTGCCCTGGTTGGCCAGTTCCATCAGCCCCGGCTTGCCGCCGCGCTGGGCGCCGGTGAAGGCGCCGGGGGCGTAGCCGAACAGCTCGCTTTCGGCGAGGTTCTCCGGCAGGGCCGCGCAGTTCAGGGCGAGAAACGGCGCCGCATGACGGCTGCTGATAGCGTGACAGGCGCGGGCCACCAGCTCTTTGCCGGTGCCGGTTTCACCGTGGATCAGCAGCGGCGCGTCGAGGGCCGCGACACGCAGGGCGCGGGTCTTGAGGGTGCGGATGGGCGGCGAGTCACCGAGCAGGGCGTCGAAGCCTTCGGCGTGGTCGTGGTGCAGGGCCGACAGGCGTTCGCCGATGCGGTTGGGCGGGTACAGGGTGACCAGCGCGCCGGCATCGGTGATCGGTGTGGCGTCCAGCAGCAGGGTCTGGCCGTTGAGCGTCACTTCGCGCATGGGCAGATGGAAGCCCTGCTCGATCAGGGTGTCGAGCAGCCCCGGGGCGTCGAACAGTTCGGCGATGGAGCGTCCGGCCGGTTCCTGGCCGCACAGCGCGATCAGCGCCGGGTTGGCGAGCAGGATGTGGCCGGCGCTGTCCAGCGTCAGGACCGGATCACTCATGGCTGCCAGCAGCGCATCGAGCTGCAGGTGACGGCGCTGGCCCGGCAGGATGTCGACCACGCGTACGGTCTGCACGCCGTGGACGTTGAGCAGGGCATCGTGGAGTTCTTCGAGAACGGCGGGGCTCAGGGTCGGCGCGTCGATGTAGACGTTCGGCGGCACCATCTCCACGGCATCCAGGTTGAGATGGCGGGCACCGAGCAGGGCGAGGACTTCCTGGGTGATGCCGACGCGGTCGATGAAGCTGACGTGGATGCGCATGAGGTGGGAGAGGTTCGGCTGGAAAGCGGCGATTATGCCCTGTTATTCAACCGGCTGGCACGGGCAGGGTGGGAACTGGCCAGCCAGCCCCACAGGGAGAATCAGGCGAGCGAATCGGGGTTGATCGGGTCGCCGGACCTTACGCCGAGCTTGTCGCGGATGTCTTCGAACATCGCGTCGTAATGGGTTTTATGTACCGAGGTGACGATGCCTTTCACCGGAATGCCGTGTTTATGCGCGACGTCTTCGATGATGCCGGCGAAGTTGTACCAGTTGTTCTTGTTGACGGAGAAGGTCTCGTCCACCGTCTTGTCCTGGATGATGCCGTGCAGCCGAAAAGCGATGCTCTTGCCTTCCTTGGGGTCTTGAACCGCTTCGTAATCGACGCAGTAGTTGTAGCTGTAGTCATCCTTGGTCAGCGCTTTTCGTTCGATGTGCAGATGACCAGGTTCGAATTGTGCCATGACAGGCTCCTTGAACAGTTGAAACAGGCGGGCCCGCCAGCAGGCCCGCCCGGAGCTTCAACGATAGCTGATGCCTGGCGAGGCCGTACTGACCCGGGTACCGGCTTTGCCTTTGACGATATCTTCGATATCGCTCAGCGAGCCGATCACCGCGACTTTGCCTGTGTGACGGGCGAAATCGCAAGCGGCCTGGACTTTCGGGCCCATGGACCCGGCGGCGAAGCCCAGGCGTTCCAGTTCATCTGGATGGGCCTGGGCGATGGCTTTCTGCGTCGGCTTGTTGAAGTCGATGTAGGCAGCGTTGACGTCGGTGGCGATCACCAGCAGATCGGCTTCCAGTTGCTCGGCCAGCAGCGCCGAGCACAAGTCCTTGTCGATCACCGCTTCGATGCCCTGCAGCTTGCCGTCCGCACCATACATGGTCGGAATGCCGCCGCCACCGGCACAGATCACGATACTGCTCTTTTCCAGCAGCCATTTGATCGGGCGAATCTCGAAGATGCGCTTGGGTTTCGGGCTGGCCACCACGCGGCGGTACTTGTCGCCGTCGGGGGCGATGGCCCAGCCTTTTTCCTTGGCCAGGCGCTCGGCGTCTTCCTTGCTGTAGACCGGGCCGATGGGCTTGGTGGGGTTCTGGAAGGCGGGGTCCTTGGCGTCCACTTCGACCTGGGTGAGCAGGGTGGCGAAGGGCACTTCGAAGTCCAGCAGGTTGCCCAGTTCCTGTTCGATCATGTAGCCGATCATGCCTTCGGTTTCAGCGCCGAGGACGTCCAGCGGGTAGGGCGTGACCGAGGTGTAGGCCGCCGCCTGCAACGACAGCAGGCCCACTTGCGGGCCGTTGCCGTGGGCGATGACCAGTTGGTTGCCGGGATGGATCTTGGCGATCTGTTCGGTGGCGATGCGGATATTGGCGCGCTGATTGTCGGCCGTCATGGGTTCGCCACGACGCAGCAGCGCGTTTCCGCCTAGTGCAACAACGATGCGCATGATGTGTGTCCTTTTTCTCTGGAGCCTTTCGCGAGCAAGCTCGCTCCTACCGGGGGCTGTGTGTGTCGATCCCTGTAGGAGCGAGCTTGCTCGCGATTGCTGTTTACAGGTCAGCCAGCGTCGAAACCAGGATCGCCTTGATCGTGTGCATGCGGTTTTCCGCTTGCTCGAAGGCGATGCAGGCCGGCGATTCGAACACGTCGTCGGTGACTTCGATGCCGTTGGACAGGTGCGGGTACTGCTCGGCGATCTGTTTGCCGACCTTGGTGTCGGAGTTGTGGAACGCCGGCAGGCAGTGCATGAACTTGGCCCGCGGGTTGCCGGTGGCTTTCATCAGCTCGGCGTTGACCTGGTACGGCAGCAGTTGCTGGATGCGTTCGCCCCAGGCTTCAACCGGCTCGCCCATCGACACCCAGACGTCGGTGTGCACGAAGTCCACGCCCTTGACCGCGGCTTTCGGGTCTTCGGTCAGGGTGATGCGGGCGCCGCTGTCTTCCGCGTATTTCTTGCAGCGGGCGACGAGGTCGTCATGCGGCCACAGGGCCTTCGGCGCGGCGATGCGCACGTCCATGCCGAGCTTGGCGCCGATCAGCAGCAGCGAGTTGCCCATGTTGTTGCGGGCGTCGCCCAGGTAGGCGTAGCTGATGTCGTGGATCGGCTTGTCGGCATGCTCACGCATGGTCAGCACGTCGGCGATCATCTGGGTCGGGTGGTATTCGTCGGTCAGGCCGTTGAACACCGGCACGCCGGCGAACTTGGCCAGTTCTTCGACCACTTCCTGCTTGAAGCCGCGGTACTCGATGGCGTCGTACATGCGCCCGAGCACCCGCGCGGTGTCCTTCATGCTTTCCTTGTGGCCGATCTGCGAGGAATTCGGGTCGATGTAGGTGACGTTGGCGCCCTGGTCATAGGCGGCCACTTCGAAGGCGCAGCGGGTGCGGGTCGAGGTTTTCTCGAAGATCAGGGCGATGTTGTTGCCCTTCAGGTGCTGCTGCTCGGTGCCGGTGTATTTCGCCCGTTTCAGGTCGCGGGACAGGTCCAGCAGGTAACGCAACTCGCGCTCGGTGTGATGTTCAAGGCTGAGCAGGTTGCGGTTATGAATGTTGAACGCCATGGTGATTCTCCTTGGATTCGGTGATCGGCCCCAACCGCGCCGGATAAGCGCGGCCAGGGTGATGGACGTTTAGTAATCGATAGGGTCGCGGACGATCGGGCAGGTCATGCAGTGGCCGCCGCCACGGCCCCGGCCCAGTTCGCCGGCGCTGATGGTGATGACTTCGATGCCGGCCTTGCGCAGCAGAGTGTTGGTGTAGGTGTTGCGGTCGTAGCCGATGACCACGCCGGGCTCCAGCGCCACCACGTTGTTGCCGTCATCCCATTGCTCGCGTTCGGCGGCAAAGCTGTTGCCGCCGGTTTCGACGACGCGCAGCTCTTTCAGGTTGAGGGACTCGGCAACCACTTCGATGAACGACTTGTGCTCGCGACGAACGTCCAGGCCGTAAGGCTTGCTGGCGTCCTGGCGAATGACGAACGGCACGATTTCCTTGACCACTTCCGGGAAGACCGTGACCAGGTCGCGGTCGCAGAAGCTGAACACGGTGTCCAGGTGCATTGCTGCGCGGGATTTCGGCAGGCCGGCGACCACGACTTTCTCTACTGCGCCCTTGGCGAACAGGGACTGTGCGAGCTGGCCGATGGCTTGGCGCGAGGTGCGCTCGCCCATGCCGATCAACACCACGCCATTGCCGATCGGCATGACGTCGCCGCCTTCCAGGGTGGCCTGACCGTGGTCTTTATCCGGGTCGCCGTACCAGATTTCGAAGTCGGCGTTGACGAACTCGGGGTGGAATTTGTAGATGGCGCTGGTCAGCAGGGTTTCCTGACGTCGCGCCGGCCAGTACATCGGGTTGAGCGTCACGCCGCCGTAGATCCAGCAGGTGGTGTCGCGAGTGAACTGGGTGTTGGGCAGCGGCGGCAGCAGGAAGCTGGAGTGGCCCAGGTAGTCGCGGTACATCTTGATGACGCTGGCACCTTCGCTTTCCGGCAGGTCTTCACCGGCGACGCCGCCGATCAGGAACTCGGCAAGACGGCGTGGTTCCAGGCCTTCCAGCCAGCTACGCACTTCGTTGGTCAGGCCGACACCGACGGTGTCAGGGGTGATCTTGCGGTCCAGAATCCACTTCAGTGCTTCGGGGTTCTGAATGGTTTCAGTCAGCAGGTTGTGCATTTCCAGCACTTCGACACCGCGCTCACGCATCTTGGTGACGAAATCGAAGTGGTCGCGCTTGGCCTGGTTGACCCAGATGACGTCGTCGAACAACAGGTCGTCGCAGTTGCTCGGCGTCAGGCGCTGATGCGCCAGGCCTGGGGAGCAAACCATCACTTTGCGTAGTTTGCCGGCTTCGGAATGGACACCGTACTTAACTTTTTCCGTGGACATGGTTTCTTTCCTCCAAATTGCGAATACGGGGGTTACAGAGTCAGGAAGCCGTCATACAGACCGTAGGCCGCCACCAGGGCGCCAGCGATCACAGCGGCGAAGATCAATTTCTCCACGTTGGTAAAAATCGGTTGGCCGATCTCGCGCTTGGCCTTGGCGAACAGGATCACGCCAGGGGCATAGAGCAGGGCCGAGAGCAGCAGGTATTTGACGCCACCGGCGTACAGCAGCCAGATCGCGTAGATCAGTGCGATACCGCCGATGATCAGGTCTTTCTTGCGTTCGGCCAGGGCGTTCTCGTAAGTCTCGCTACGCACCGCCAGCAGTACCGCATACGCCGCCGACCACAGGTAAGGCACCAGGATCATCGAGGTGGCGAGGTAGATCAGCGACAGGTAGGTACTGGCCGAGAACAGGGTGATGACCAGGAAGATCTGCACCATGGCGTTGGTCAGCCACAGGGCGTTGGCCGGCACGTGGTTGGCGTTCTCGCGGCGCAGGAACTCCGGCATGGTGTGGTCTTTGGCGGCGGCGAACATGATCTCCGCGCACAGCAGCACCCACGACAGCAGGGCCCCGAGCAGCGAGATGATCAAGCCGACGCTGATCAGCACCGCGCCCCAGTGACCGACCACGTGCTCAAGCACGGCGGCCATCGACGGGTTCTGCAGTTTGGCCAGCTCGGGCTGAGTCATGATGCCCAGCGACAGCACGTTCACCAGCACCAGGAACAGCAGCACAGTGATGAAGCCGATGACGGTGGCCTTGCCCACGTCGGAGCGCTTTTCCGCCCGGGCCGAGAAGATGCTCGCGCCCTCGATGCCGATGAACACCCAGACGGTGACCAGCATCATGTTGCGCACCTGATTCATCACGCTGCCCAGGTCCGGGTTCATGCTGCCCCAGATGTCAGCGGTGAAAATGTCCAGCTTGAAGGCGAACAGCGCGATGAGGATGAACAGCGCCAGCGGCACGACCTTGGCGATGGTGGTCACCAGGTTGATGAACGCCGCCTCCTTGATCCCGCGCAGCACCAGGAAGTGCACGGCCCAGAGCAGCACGGAGGCGCCGACGATGGCCGCCGGGGTGTTGCCCTCGCCGAAGATCGGGAAGAAGTAGCCGAGGGTGCTGAACAGCAGCACGAAGTAACCGACGTTACCCAGCCAGGCGCTGATCCAGTAACCCCAGGCTGACGAGAAGCCCATGTAGTCGCCGAAACCGGCCTTCGCATAGGCATACACCCCGCCATCCAGGTTGGGTTTGCGGTTGGCCAGGGTCTGGAACACGAAGGCCAGGGTCAGCATGCCGACGGCGGTAATCGCCCAGCCAATCAGAACGGCGCCGACATCGGCACTGGCAGCCATGTTTTGCGGTAATGAGAAGATCCCGCCACCAATCATGGAGCCGACTACAAGTGCGACCAGCGCACCCAGTCGAAGTTTTCCGGGAGTGTCTGACATGGTTTGCTCCATTTCAGAAGAGAGAGGCTCAACAATAAAACGATTGTTCGAATCGGATGCTGACTCAGGTCAGTTCATTGGTACATTCCATTGTTGGTGAATGACTGAAAGAGCCACCGATAGATGCCGTCATCTTTCCGGAAGCCTTGTGCTACGCCGCCTCTGCGAATATAGAGTGATCGCTCGGTCGGCTCGCGAGAGTTGAAACTAGCCCCTTTCCATGAATTCGCAACCTTTTAGCGAGAAAAAATCTTATTTACTTGATGAAGCGGAATTAGTGCACAAAACTCTCCGATAAGTGTGCGTTCTTTAGAGGTAAGGGTTATTAAATTAGTTTGCTTATAACCACAAGTTAGTAAAGAAATCTGTACAGGCTTATTTGCTGGAAAACTACGAAAAAATAGGGGATTTAAATGTCCGAACCGGGACAAAAGTTGCGCTTGGGTGCACTTGTGGCATTGGTAGTGGGGTCGATGATTGGTGGCGGGATCTTTTCCCTGCCGCAGAACATGGCTGCACGTGCTGATGTTGGCGCGGTGCTGATCGGCTGGGGCATCACCGCGATCGGCATGCTGGCGCTGGCGTTCGTGTTCCAGAGCCTGGCCAACCGCAAGCCGGAACTCGACTCCGGGGTCTATGCCTATGCCAAGGCCGGCTTCGGCGACTACATGGGTTTTTCGTCGGCGTGGGGGTACTGGATCAGCGCCTGGCTGGGCAACGTCGGTTATTTCGTGCTGCTGTTCAGCACCCTCGGCCTGTACTTCCCGGCCTTCGGCGAAGGCAACACACCGCTGGCCATCGGCTGCGCCTCGCTGCTGCTGTGGTCGGTGCATTTCCTGGTGCTGCGCGGGATCAAGGAGGCGGCGTTCATCAACCAAGTCACCACGGTGGCCAAGGTCGTGCCGCTGATCCTGTTCATCATCATTGCCGCCGTGGCGTTTCGCATGGACATCTTCACCCGCGACATCTGGGGCCTGAGCAACCCGAGCTTTGGCGGCGTGCTGGACCAGGTGCGCAACATGATGCTGGTGACGGTGTTCGTGTTCATCGGCATCGAGGGCGCGAGTATTTATTCAGGCCGGGCGCAGAAGCGCTCGGACGTCGGCAAGGCCACGGTGATCGGCTTTCTCGGCGTGCTGGCCTTGCTGGTGCTGGTCAACGTGCTGTCGCTGGGGGTGATGACCCAGCCGGAACTGGCGGCGCTGCACAACCCGTCGTTGGCTTCGGTGCTGGAGCATATCGTCGGGCCCTGGGGCGCCTTGCTGATCAGCCTGGGGCTGGCGGTGTCGCTGCTTGGCGCGCTGCTGTCGTGGGCCTTGCTCTGTGCCGAGATCCTGTTTGCCACGGCGCGGGACAAGACCATGCCGCGCTTTCTCACCAAGGAAAACGCCAACCAGGTGCCGGCCAATGCGTTGTGGCTGACCAACTGCATGATCCAGGTGTTCTTGTTGATCACCCTGTTCTCCGCCGGGACCTACACCAGCCTGATCTACCTCGCCTCGTCGATGATCCTGGTGCCGTACCTGTGGTCGGCGGCCTATGCCGTGCTGCTGGCGCTGCGGGGCGAAACGTACGAGGGATTCGCCGGCGCGCGGCGCAAGGATCTGGCGGTGGGCCTGGTGGCGCTGTTGTATGCGGTCTGGCTGCTGTATGCCGGCGGGCTGAAATACCTGCTGCTCTCGGCGCTGCTGTATGCGCCGGGGGTGATCCTGTTCGCCAGGGCCAAGAGAGAACAGGGCCAGCCGCTGTTCACCGGCTGGGAAAAACTGATCTTCGCGGCGGTGCTGGCGGGGGCGGGGTTGGCGGCGTTTGGGTTGTATAGCGGGGTGTTGAGTCTGTGAGGTTTGGCCTTATCGCGACGGTTCGGCGCCCCGACACGTTCGCTCCTACACCGGAAGTAGTTGGGGCATAGCCTCCACAGGACCTCTGAGCGTGTAGGAGCGAGCTTGCTCGCGATCAGCAACTGTCGGACCATCCGGCTTCAACCGACCCCAACCCCGAAGCCGGCCGATCCCACTTCAGCGGTGCACCGGTTACCAACAACGGCGGCTTGAGCCGCCGCGCCGGCCCCCAGGCGGTGTGCTCCGGCCACGCATCGAGGTCATCCACCGTCTCCGCCGCCAACGGCAAATCCGCCGACACCGTCCCCTGTTCTACCAGCCATTTTGCCGTCCGCGCCAGCGATAGCCGCGCCTGGCTGCCCGCTCCGCTGGCCAGGCGCTCGCTCAGGCCGCGAATCGCCGCGGCCGCCATCAGGTAGCCGGTGGCATGATCCAGCGCCTGCACCGGTAGCGGCACCGGGCGACTTGCCTGCTGCCAGCGCATGCCTTCGCGGGCAATGCCGGTGCTCATCTGCACCAGGCTGTCGAAACCCCGCCGCAACCGCCAGGGCCCGGTCCAGCCGTAGGCGTTGAGGCTGACGTCGATCAGGCCGGGGTTCAACCGGCGCCGCTGTTCGTCGCCGTAACCCAGGCGCTCCAGCGCATCGGCGCGATAGCCGTGGATCAGGATGTCGGCCTCACTCAGCAGCCGTTCGAACACGGCCCGGTCGGCAGTCGAGTGCAGGTCCAGCCGCGCGCAGCGCTTGCCCAGGGTGACTTCGGCGGCGACGCCGGGTTCGTCCCAGCCGGGCGGGTCGATACGCAATACATCCGCGCCGAAACCGGCCAGCAGGCGCGTGGCGGTGGGGCCGGCGAGGATCCGCGTCAGGTCCAGCACCCGCACCCCGGCCAGCGGCCGTTCGCGGTTGCCGGTCCAGACGCGGCGGCCGTCGCCGGCAAAGGTCTGGCGGTGGATCAGCGGCTCGGCGTTTACCGCCAGCCCCTGCGGATGGTTCGACCAGTCCTGGCAACCGCGCATCTGCGCCGCGCAGCCGCCAGACTCGACGATGGCGTCTTCCAGTTCCCCCGCCGACCAGCCCAGCACCTGCCGCGCCATGGCTTCGCGGTCGCTGGCAGGGCCCAGCACCCGTTCCGCCACGGCGCGATGGTGCGGGGCGTTGGTGTGCAGGCGGATCCAGCCGTCGCGGGTCTGATAGTCGCCGGCGATCGGGTCCCACAACGGTGGCACCTGCCAGCCGCGCGGGCGCAGGCTGCTGGCGAACCAGAAGGCGCTCAGGCGGCGGTCTACCTGGGCGCTGGGGTATTCGCCGGTCTGCTGTTCCAGGAGATCGGCGATAGCGATCCCTGCTGCGGCGATGCTCACGGCGGCTATTTCGGTCACGGCGAAGGCCGAGGGCAGGGCGCCTGCGGTGCAAAAGCGCACGGCGCCCTCCGTGGGAGGCGCCAGGGCGAGGTCGTGGGCGATGGTGCCGAGCCTGTTCAGCATCGTTGTCCCTCCTTGAGTCGAAGGGACCAGTGCAGTACATCCCGGCGCGTTGGTCAAACCTTGAACTGATCCATCAGCTTCATCTGCTGCGACGACAGGCTGTTGAGCTGGCTGCTGACCTGCGCCGACTGGTCGGCCTGATGGGTCAGGGTCTCGGTCACGCTGCGGATTGCCGAGACGTTGCGGTTGACCTCCTCGGCCACCGCGCTCTGTTCTTCGGCGGCGCTGGCGATCTGCAGGTTCATGTCGCTGATCACCGTCACCGCTTCGCTGATGCGGTCCAGCGCCTGCACTGCGTGGGTGATCTGGCCGGCGTTTTCCTGGGCTTTCTCGTGGCTGGCGTGCATGGTCGCGACGACGTCGCGGGTGTGGGTTTGCAGGCGCTCAATCACATGGCGGATTTCTTCCACTGAGTCTTGCGTGCGCTTGGCCAGGTTGCGCACCTCGTCGGCGACCACCGCGAAGCCGCGACCGCTCTCGCCGGCGCGGGCCGCTTCAATGGCGGCGTTGAGGGCCAGCAGGTTGGTCTGCTCGGCGATGCTGCGGATCACTTCCAGTACCGAACCGATCTGCTCGCTGGTGCTGGCCAGGGTTTCCACTTCGCCCACCGCCAGGCTGACGGTGTCGGCCAGGTGAGCGATATCGCGGGTGCTGCGCTCGATGATCGCCATGCCTTCGCGGGCCGAACGGTCAGCGCCACGGGCGGCTTCAGCGGCGCTGGAGGCGCTGTTGGCAACGTCGTGGGCGGTGGCGCTCACCTCGTTGGAGGCGGTGGCTACCTGATCGATTTCGCGGAACTGCACATGCATGCCTTCGCTGGTGCGGCGGGCGATGTCCGAAGACTGGTCGGCGGTGGCGCGGGCCTGGGTGATGCTCTGCTTGATCTGCGCGATGGTCGGTTGCAGCTTGTCGAGGAAGCGGTTGAAGCCCTGGGTCAGGCGGCCCAGCTCATCGCGACGGCTGTAGTTCAGGCGCTGGGTCAGGTCGCCTTCGCCGCTGGCGATATCTTCGAGCATGTGCGCCACGCTATTGATCGGGCGGGTCACGCCGGTAGCGGTCAGCCACATCAGCAACAGCCCGCCGAGGCCGGCGAGGGTGGCGAACAGCAGCACCTTCAGGGTGCCGGCGGTGCGGGCGTCATCGAGGGTTTTCTGCAGGCTGATGGCGTCGGCCAGCAGCACGTTGCGCGGCAGGTCGATCACGATGCCCCAGGGCTTGCTGTCGCTGATCGGCTGCACCGGGAACAGGGCGCGCACATTCGCGTCGCGCTCGAACACTTGCGGCTGGCCGCTGGCGAACGCCTGCAGCAGTTGCTTGCCGTGTTCACCGAAGGCGTCTTCGATTTTCTTGCTGACCAGCGCGGGATCGTTGCTGTTGGCTGCCAGCACACCGCTGGACGAGGCGATGGTCAGGTGCCCGGCGCCGTTGAACAGCGATTGCTGGGCTTTCACCGCAGCGCTTTGCAGCGAGTCGAGAGCGATATCGACGCCGGTCACGCCGATGACCTTGCCGTTTTCCAGCAACGGCAGGGTGATGCTGGTCATCAGCACTTGCTTGCCACCGACGGTGTCGGCATAGGGCTCCAGCAAGCAGGGCTTGCCGCTGTTTTTCGAGCAGGTGTACCAGACGTTGAACGGCGTGCCGCTGAGGGTGATGTCGGTCTTGTTCAGGTCGTTGTCGGTGATGACGGTGTTGATGCCGTTGCCTTGCGCGCGGCTCCAGTAGCTGCCGAAGCGGCCGCTGGCGTTGCTCTTGCGGGCATCGTCGTTGACGAATTCGCTGTCGCGTCCGTCGAGGCCGTCGGGTTCGAAGGCCATCCACACACCGAGCAGGTCCGGGTTGCGTTCGAATGTCGTGCGCAGGCTCTGGTTGATTGCCTCGCGCAGATCGCCCGCCGGGATCGACTGGCGCTGGGCCAGGCGCTTGAGGTCCAGCACCTGATCGGCCAGGGCGGTGGACACGGTCTGGCTGTCGCTGAAGGTGCGTTGCAGCAATTCGGCTTTCTCGCTGGCGCGGGCCAGCAGCAGGGCCTGGACATTGCGGGTGAGCATGGCGGTGCTGGCTTCGCCAACCAGGGCATCGTTCTGACGGGCTTGATAGAGGTTGATGCCGACGATCAGGGCGACGACGCCCAACAGGCTAATTCCAGACAGCAGGACGATTTTCAGGCGGATGGAAAGCGTGTCGAACATGGACGTACTCGCTAAATGGGCGGTTTTTCTTCTAAGCCTGGCGGTTCGATTCGCCAGGTCCCTCTTAGCGATATCAGGCCATCGGCCCGGAAACTTTAGCCGTGAGCACGTGCCGACGAGCGGTTTTTCACGTCAGCGGGGGTAGTTTCCGGCCGCGACCAGATCCACAGATTGCCCATCGTCATGCCGCCGATGGCGAGAAACACCGGCCAGCCGTGATCGAGGAACACCAGCATCACGCTGGCGCAGAGCAGCATGCTGATCGTGGCGCTGACCTTGGCCCGGCGCTGGATCACCTTGCCGTTGCGCCAGTTGTGCAGGATCGGCCCGAACAGCCGGTGGTTTTCCAGCCAGGCGCTCAGGCGCGGCGAGCTGCGGGTGGCGGCCCAGGCGGCGAGGAGGATGAATTCGGTGGTGGGCAGGCCGGGCACGACGATGGCGACCAGGCCGATGCCCAGGCTGACGTAGGCCAGCAGGCCATAGAGCAGACGGGACAGCTTGGAGCGGAGTGGCTGGGTCATGGGCTCGTCGACGGCACGGTTGGGTGATCCGGCCATCATGATGATGGCCGGCGCACACTTAGGCCAGTTCGGCTTTAGGCGCAGTGGCGTAAGCGTGTTTCAGCAACTGGGTGAAACGCTCGAAGGCGGCGACCGCGCCCTGTTCGGCGGCGGCGTCTTCTTCCGGGCTCAGTTCCAGGCTGTCGAGGGTGCGGGTGAAGCTCTTCCAGCCTTCGGCACGGCCGCCAGCAGGTTCGCCGAGGTGACGGGCGCCGAAGCTGTCGGACAGCTCAAGGGCGGCGGCGCGCTTGATCAGGAAGGCGGCGCCGAGCTTGGAGCCTTCGGAGACGAACAGCCAGGCCAGGGCTTCACCCAGGCTCGGGTTCTGCAGGGCGCCCGGGAAATCGGCGGGTACGGCGGTGTCGAGGTCGGCCAGGTCCAGGCGTGCGGCGTCGGCGCGGCAGCGGTCGGCCAGGTCAGGGAAAATGGCGATCAGTTTCGGATCGGTGTACAGCGCTTTCAGTTCGTTCTGGAACAGGTACTGGGCGACCACGAAGCGGGCGAAGTTCTCGCGGGTTTCGAACGGTGCGTGGGATTTGACCAGAGCGTCCAGTTCGGCGTGCGGTGCGTGGGTGACCTGGTTCAGGCGTTGCGAGCGCAGGGCGGCGCGTTCGGTGTTGGCTGTCATTGAGAATTCCTTGCGAATGGGGCGGGCCTTGTAACTAGACGTGCAAGGAGACGCGCGACAGTAAAAAAACCTCACCTTTGCGGGGTGAGGTTTTTTGGGTGGGGCCGGCTTGATGAGGCCGGTATGGCCTCGAATTACCTCAGATCAGATATCCCACACCAGATTGATCGCAAAGTTGCGACCCGGCATGGTCAGGCGATCCATGTTGGCCGGCGCGGTGGCGGCAGCTTCGCCCAGGCCGTCGTAGCCGCGGACGTCATCCCACTGCCAGTATTTCTTGTCGGTCAGGTTGTACAGGCCGGCGTTGACGGTGACGTCGTCGGTGACCTTGTAGAACCCGGTCAGGTCGAGCACGCCGTAGCCCGGGCTGCGGAACTGTTTGCTGGTGCCGTCCGGGGCGAAGAAGCTCTGGTCGTCGACCCGGTTCTTGCGCTTGACCAGTGTCCAGCTGACCAGTGCACCGTACTGCTCCTGCTCGTAGCCCAGGCCGAACACGCCGGTCAGCGGGTTCACGCTGTTGATCGGCTGGCCGGTGTCTTCGTTCTTGCCCCAGGCGTAGGCCAGCGAGGCCTGGGTGTACAGGCCGGCAGGTGCGCCGAAGTGATCGAGGTTCAGACGGCCTTTGAACTCCGCGCCCTTGATGGTGGCGTTCTTGATGTTGTTGGCTTCGAAGTCCTTGTTGATGTCAGAGCCCTGCACCGCGTCTTCGTTGATGAAATCGCGGTACTTGTTATAGAACACCGCCACATCGAAGTTGCCCGCGTCGAAGTTGCCGCGCAGACCGGTTTCGTAGCTCTTGCTCTTCTCCGGTTCCAGGTTCGGGTTGCCCTGCACGCTATAGCCCTGGCCCGGGTTTTCGAAGCGACCATAGAGCGCCTTGGCGGTCGGGGTGCGGAAGCCCTCGGCATACTGGCCGTACCACGTGTAGTTGTCGTTGAAGGCGTAGGTCACGCCGAACTTGGGCGAGACGCGGTGCCATTTCTTTTCTTCCAGGTTGACCGGCTCGTTGGTGGACGCGATGCCGCGCAGGAACTCGTCGGTGGCGCGAGGCTTGAGGCGGGTCTGGTCGTAGCGCACGCCCGGCAGGAAGGTCCACTGGTTCCAGCGGATTTCATCCTGGGCGAAGGCGCTGTAGGTGTTGACGGTCGGGTCCGGGAAGTCGCTGACTTCGACCAGCGCGCTGGACGCCAGCGGACGCCCGGCGACGCAGCCGAAACCGGTGGTCAGGCAGGTGGCGGTGCCGCTGCGCGAGCCGGTGACCTTGTTCTGCTTGAAGGTCGCGCCATAGGTCAGCAGATGTTCGGTTTCACCAAGGCTGAAGGCCTTGTCCAACTGGGCGTCGAGGATCCACTGACGGTCCTTGTAGGTGGTCTTGCGATCGCGGTACAGGGTGTAGACCATCGGCCGGTAGATTTCTTCGGTGCGCTGGTCGGTCTTGCCGATCTGGTAGTTCAGGCTCCACTTCACGTGGTCGGCCAGCAGGCTGTCGAGGCCGAACTCGTTGGCGATGCCGATGCGCTCGCGGGTGACCACGTCACTGCCGGTGCGGTTCTGGTAGAAGTTCAGCGGGCTCGGGGTGAACGGGCCGCCGACGGCGCTTTTCTGGTTGAGGTCGCGGTCGTCCTTGTAGTGCTCGTAGGTCAGCGCCAGGCGTGCGTCGTCGGCGTAGTTCCAGCCCAGCTTGGCGAGCACGTTGGTGGTTTGCACGTCCTCGGGGTTGGCGGCGGTGCGGTTCAGGCCGGTACCGCCGTGGTCGGCGTAGGACTCGGTCTCGTGACCGTCGCGGCGGCTCAGGTGCAGCAGGCCGTCGAAGTCACCCTGGCGGGCGGCCACGGTGCCGGATTTGAGCCAGCTGTTGTCGGCCGAGCTGTAGCCGGTTTTCAGGCGGGCGCCGACGTCCTGGCCGGGCTTGATGATGTC
Organism: Pseudomonas sp. 20P_3.2_Bac5; assembly: GCF_025466035.1. Lineage (NCBI taxonomy): Bacteria > Pseudomonadati > Pseudomonadota > Gammaproteobacteria > Pseudomonadales > Pseudomonadaceae > Pseudomonas > Pseudomonas sp. 20P_3.2_Bac5. The sequence goes on from NZ_JANLOA010000137.1 coordinate 149,178, forward strand.
GTCCGGGTCGAGGGTGAAATAGCTCACCGCGCCGCCGATGGCGTTGCTGCCGTAGAGCACCGAGGCCGGGCCGCGGAGGATTTCCACGCGCTTGACGATTTCCGGGTCGACGTAATTGCGCTGGGTTTGCGCGTACGGGCCGAAGAAGTAGCTGTCGGGAATGGCCACGCCGTCGATCTGGGTGAGGATTCGCTCGCCGTCGATGCCGCGGATGTTGTAGCCGTTCAGGCCGCTGCGCTGGCCGGTGCCGCTGACCGACACGCCCGGTTCGTAGCGCACCAGATCCTTGATGCTGTTGACGTTCTGCCGGTCGAGCTGTTCGCGGGTCTGCACGGTGACGGTGCTCGGCACCTGGCTGACGTCCTGGGCGCTGCGGGTGGCGCTGACGGTCACCTGTTGCAGGGCGATGGCCTGGGATCGGGTGCGCTCGATCACCACGTTGTTGTTGCTGAGCTTGCGGTAGTTCAGGCCGGTGCCGGTCAGCAGGCGCTGCAGGGCTTGCTCGGGCGACAGGGAGCCTTGCACGCCCGGCGAGGCGACGCCTTCGGCCAGTTCGGCGGACAGGCCGATCTGCCAGCCGGTGACCGCGGTGAAGGCGTTCAGTGCCGAAACCAGTGGTTGCTGGGCGATGGCGAAGCGGTAGTCACCCATGCGCTGGGCCGGGGCTTGCGCCGGTTCGGCGGCCAGGGCCGGCAGGCTGCAGGCGCCGCTGGCGAGCATGGCCAGGGTCAACAGGGACAGCGTGCAACGCTGCAGGCCTGGTGTACGTGGGGTGACTCGACGGGTGGATCCGGTAGACATCGAAAAGCGCTCCCTGTCGCGCGTTGTTATAGGATGCGTCCGACTCAAAAATAAGAATCAGTTGCATTGGCTATAACGAGACGTGTGACGGCAGGGGATCGCGTAAAAAAAGGTTTCTGTTCTCTGATGACGCTGTAGGAGCGAGCTTGCTCGCGAAGGCCACCCCATTGTGTGGGAGCTGCCGTGGCGGCGGAAGGGGCCGGCAGCGTCGCCCCCTCGACACCGAAAAGCCCAACCCCAAAAAATCAGCGGATCAGTTGAGGATCACAACGGCAGGAAATTCCCGGACCTGCGCCGAGGTGATATGGGCCAGGGAACGCACGGCTTCGAGCGGCTGGTCGAGGCGATAATTGCCGGTCACCGCGACCTGATCGAGCGCGCCGTTGGTGCTAATGATCCAGCCGGGGTAGTAGCGGCGCAGTTCGGCGAGCACCTGGCTCAGCGGGCAGTTCTCGAAGATCAGCCGGCCTTCGACCCAGGCCAGGTCTTTCTGCAGGTCGGCGCGTTCGCGCTGGCTGAAACCGTTGGGGCCGACGCGGATGCTGTCGCCGCTGCTCAGGCGAATGCGCTGGTCGCTGCTGGCGAGCAGGTCGACATCGCCGCGCTGGACCCGCACCTGGGCTTCGCCATTGAGATAGCGCACGGCGAAATCGCTGTCGCGCACGCTGGCACGCAACGGCCCGGCCTGCAGTTCAAGCGGCTGGGTACGCCCGGCAGTCACTTCGAAGAAGGCTTCGCCCTGATACAGGCGGGCAACGCGCTGGCGGGTGTCGATGTCGCTGGAGAACGCCGAGTTGGTGTTGAGCAGCACCCGCGAACCATCGTCCAGTTGCACGCGCTGGCGCTCGCCGACCACGGTGAGGTGATCGGCTTGCAAACGCACGGGCAGGTTGCCGACGGTAAACACGCCGACCAACAACACCGCCGCCGTCGCCAGCGGTTTCCAGTGTGGACGCAGGCGGGCGAGAGGCGAAGGTTTGCGTTTTTCATGCAACTGGCCCGCAGCCTGGCGCAGGGTGTTGCCGTTCCACAATGCTTCGGCTTCGACGTAGGCGGGGGCGTTGGCGGGGTCGGCTTCGAGCCAGGCTTCGAAGGCCTGGGTGTCTTCGGCGCTGGCGCATTGCAGGCGGATCAGCCAGTCCAGGGCCTCGCCCATGGCTCTGTCGCAGGCAGCCGGGTCCGGCGGCGAAGGGCTATGAGAGGGGTGGTCTGTCACGGGTGATCCTTGCGGCGAGGCGGGCGTAGATGGACGTCATGATCGGGGCTAACGACGGATCAGGCAAGCGGCCATCAGTTACCGTTAAGTCGATCGGCCACACCCATGCAGATCGCCATGATCAGTTTCAGTTCCTTCTGTACGGTGCTGGCCGAGACGTCCAGTTGCTCGGCGATCTCCAGGTAACTGGCGCCGTGCAGGCGGCTGAGGATGAAGATGCGCTGCTGGCGCGGGGTGAGTTGCGACAGCGAACTGCTCAGGCGCTTGAGCAGTTGCGCGGCATGGGCGGCGTCTTCGGCGCTGCCCACGGGAGCGGCGACGTTGTGCAGGATTTGTTCGGGCACGTCATCGACCACGGTGCGCGACTGCACCCGGCGCGCGCGCAGGTGATCGAGGGCAAGGTTGCGCGCGGTCTGGAACACGAAGGGCTCCAGGTGTTCGATAGGCCGCTCGCCAAGGGCGCGGGTGACCCGCAGGTAGGTTTCCTGAAGCAGGTCTTCGGCGGTGCTGGGGTTGTCCACCATGCGCTGCAACGTGCGCAGCAGGGTGACCCGCTGGGCGAGGAAAACGGAGTTGAAGTGGGACTGGCTCACGGCGATACCCGAGCGGAATTTGCTAATGATAATGCTTATCATCAACCCCGTTGGTCAAGCACGAAGTACGACAAGGGTGTCAGTCGTCGTATGAAAATTCCCCGGCTGACACCCGCAAAGCCCCGTCTACCGCGCGTTCCACAGCGCCAGGCAGTTATCCAGCATCCGGTTGGAAAAGCCCCACTCGTTGTCGTACCACGCCATCACTTTGAGCAGCTTGCCGCTGGCTTTGGTGTGGTTGGCGTCGAAGATCGACGACAGCGGGTTGTGGTTGAAGTCGCACGACACCAGCGGCAGGTCGTTGTAGCCGAGGATCGGTGAGTTGCGGCTGGCTTCCTTGAACAGCGCGTTGACCTCCTCGGCGGTGGTCTCGCGGGCGAGGGTGACGGTCAGGTCCACCAGCGACACGTTGATCACTGGCACCCGCACCGCCATGCCGGTCAGTTTGCCGGCCAGTTCCGGCAGCACCAGGCCCACCGCTTCGGCGGCGCCGGTCTTGCTCGGGATCATCGACTGGGTGGCGGCGCGGGCGCGGAACGGGTCGCTGTGGTAGCCGTCGGTCAGGCTCTGGTCGTTGGTGTAGGCGTGGATGGTGGTCATCAGCCCTTGCTCGATGCCCAGTTCGCGGTGCAGCACCTGGGCCACCGGCGCCAGGCAGTTGGTGGTGCACGAGGCGTTGGAGATGATCTGGTGCGAGGCGCGCAGGATGTCGTGGTTGACGCCATAGACTACAGTGGCATCCGCGCCCTTGGCCGGCGCCGAGATGATCACCTTGCGCGCCCCGGCGGCAAGATGGCCGGCAGCCTTGGCGCGGTCGGTGAACAGCCCGGTGCATTCGAACACCACATCGACGGCCTCGGCTTTCCACGGCAACTCCGCCGGGTTGCGGATGGCGCTGACGGCGATCCGGTCGCCATTGACCGTGAGGCTCTCCTGATCGAATTCCACGGTGCCAGCAAAGTGGCCGTGGACGCTGTCGTACTGGAGCAGGTGGGCGTTGATGGCGCTGTCGCCGAGGTCGTTGATGGCGACGACTTGCAGGCCCTGGCGGTAGCCTTGGGTATAGAGTGCGCGGAGCAGGTTGCGGCCGATACGGCCAAAGCCATTGATTGCGATCCGGATGGTCATGGGACACCTCATGCGTCGCGCTGATTTTTGTTGTTTGAATAACTAGATTATTCAGTAACAGCCGGAAAACAAGCTGCAGTGTCGGCAATATTTTGTTTTAAATACTACCTATGATCGGTGGATACCTTGATTGCCCCCTCTTCTTGAGCCTAGGCCGCAATCGTTTGGAAGGGAAACCGCCGCAGTGTTTGCAACCACCGTTTAGCCTGGAGTCCAGTTCATGCATCCGCGCATCCTTGAGGTCACCGAACGGTTGATCGCCCGTAGTCGTCCCACCCGAGAACGCTACCTGCAACTGATTCGTGGCGCGGCCAGCGATGGCCCGATGCGCGCCCGCCTGCAATGCGCCAACTTCGCCCACGGCGTGGCCGGCTGCGGCACCGAGGACAAGCAGAGCCTGCGCCTGACCAACGCCGCCAACGTCGCCATCATTTCCGCCTACAACGACCTGTTGTCCGCGCACCAGCCCTACGAGCACTACCCCGAGCAGATCAAGCGCGCCCTGCGCGACGTCGGCTCGGTGGGTCAGTTCGCTGGCGGGGTGCCGGCCATGTGCGACGGCGTCACCCAGGGCGAGCCGGGCATGGAACTGGGCATCGCCAGCCGCGAAGTGATCGCCATGTCCACCGCCATCGCGCTGTCGCACAACCTGTTCGATGCGGCGCTGCTGCTGGGCATCTGCGACAAGATCGTCCCCGGCCTGCTGATGGGTGCGCTGCGCTTCGGCCATCTGCCGATGCTGTTCGTCCCCGGTGGGCCAATGCCTTCGGGGATTTCCAACAAGGAAAAAGCCGAGGTGCGCCAGCGCTACGCCGAGGGCAAGGCCACCCGCGAACAGTTGCTCGAATCGGAGATGAAGTCCTATCACAGCCCCGGCACCTGCACCTTCTACGGCACCGCCAACACCAACCAGTTGCTGATGGAAGTGATGGGCCTGCACTTGCCGGGCGCGTCGTTCGTCAATCCTTACACGCCGCTGCGCGATGCCCTGACCGTCGAGGCCGCGCAGCAGGTCACCCGTCTGACCAAGGCCAACGGCGCGTTCACGCCGCTGGGCGAGATCGTCGATGAGAAAGTGCTGGTCAACTCGGTGGTGGCGCTGCACGCCACCGGCGGCTCCACCAACCACACCCTGCACATCCCGGCCATCGCCCAGGCCGCCGGCATCCAGTTGACCTGGCAAGACATGGCCGAGCTGTCCGAGGTGGTGCCGACCCTGTGCCACGTCTATCCCAACGGCAAGGCCGATATCAATCACTTCCAGGCTGCGGGCGGCATGTCCTTCCTGATCCGCGAACTGCTCCACGCCGGGCTGCTTCACGAAGACGTCAACACCATCGCCGGCCACGGCCTGCGCCGCTACACCCAGGAGCCGTTTCTCGATGGCGAGCGTCTGGTCTGGCGCGAGGGGCCGGCGCAAAGCCTCGACGAATCGATCCTGCGTCCGGTGGCGCGGCCGTTTTCGCCGGAAGGCGGCTTGCGGGTGATGGAAGGCAATATCGGCCGCGGGGTGATGAAAGTTTCCGCAGTGGCCGCCGAGCACCAGGTGGTGGAAGCGCCGGCGCGGGTGTTCCACGACCAGCAGGAATTGGCCGACGCCTTCAAGGCCGGTGAGCTGGAGCGGGACTTTGTCGCCGTGGTGCGTTTCCAGGGCCCGCGCTGCAACGGCATGCCCGAACTGCACAAGATGACGCCGTTCCTCGGGGTGCTCCAGGACCGTGGTTTCAAGGTCGCGCTGGTCACCGACGGGCGCATGTCCGGCGCCTCGGGCAAGATCCCCGCGGCGATTCACGTCTGTCCCGAGGCCTATGACGGCGGGCCGCTGGCGCGGGTGCGCGATGGCGATATCGTGCGCGTCGATGGCAACAGCGGCACGTTGCTCGTGCGGGTCTCGGAAGAAGAACTGGCCAGCCGCGAACTGCCGGCGGCACCGCTGGGCAACGACCTGGGTTGCGGCCGCGAATTGTTCGGTTTCCTGCGTCAGTCACTGAGTCCGGCAGAGAAGGGCGCCAGCGCCTTCACCTCGGCACTGGAGGGTTGCAAATGAAGGTCGCGCTGGTCGGTGATATCGGCGGTACCAATGCCCGTTTCGCCCTGTGGCGCGACGATGCCCTGCACGCCGTGCGGGTCTTTGCGACGGCGGACTACACCAGCCCCGAACAGGCCATCGGCGTGTACCTGGCCGAACAGGGCATTGCCCGTGGCGAGCTGGATGCCGTGTGTCTTGCGGTGGCCGGGCCGGTGTCCGGCGACGAATTCCGTTTCACCAACAGCCACTGGCGCCTGAGCCGCGAGGCGTTTTGCGCGACGTTGCAGGTGGCGCATTTGCTGCTGATCAATGACTTCTCGGCCATGGCCCTGGGCATGACCCGGCTGCGCGACAACGAGCGCACCACGGTCTGTGAAGGCGAGGCCGATCTGACCCGCCCGGCGCTGATCATCGGTCCGGGCACCGGCCTCGGTGTCGGCAGCCTGCTGCGCCTCGAAGAGGGGCGCTGGCTGGCGATGCCGGGCGAGGGCGGGCATGTCGACCTGCCGGTGGGCAACGCACGGGAGGCGGCGATCCGCGAAGTCATTGCCGAACAGACCGGTCACGTCAGCGCCGAAACCGTGCTCAGCGGCGGCGGCCTGTTGCGGTTGTACCAAGCCATTTGCACCCTCGACGGCCACACGCCGACGCTGACCTCACCCGCCGCCATCACCGACGCCGCGTTGGCGGGCGAGCCGCTGGCGCTGGCGGTGATTGAGCAGTTCAGCCGCTTCCTGGGCCGGGTCGCTGGCAACAATGTGCTGACCCTCGGCGGTCGCGCTGGCGTGTACATCGTCGGCGGTGTGATCCCGCGTTTCGCCGGGCTGTTCCTGCGCAGCGGTTTTGCCGAAAGCTTCGCTGACAAGGGCTGCATGAGCGGCTACTTCAAGGGCGTGCCGGTGTGGCTGGTGACCGCAGAGTTTTCCGGGCTGCTGGGCGCCGGGGTGGCTTTGCAGCAGGCGCTGGGCTAGGGTCATTGCGCATCGACAGACAAGGACCCGCCGTTGTGAGCAAGTCGATTCTGCTGGTCGACGACGACCAGGAAATCCGTGAATTGCTGCAGACCTACCTGAGCCGCAGCGGCTTCCAGGTACAGGCCGTCGCCGATGGAAAAGGCTTTCGCCAGGCGCTGGATGCCGGCGCCTGCGACCTGGTGATCCTCGACGTTATGCTGCCCGACGAAGACGGTTTCAGCCTGTGCCGCTGGGTGCGCCAGCACCCGCGTCAGGCCCAGGTGCCGATCATCATGCTGACCGCCAGCTCCGACGAAGCCGACCGGATCATCGGCCTGGAACTGGGTGCCGACGACTATCTCGGCAAACCGTTCAGCCCGCGCGAGTTGCTGGCGCGGATCAAGGCGCTGTTGCGCCGCGCCGGCTTCCAGGCGCCGGGGGGCGAGGTGCTGGTCTTCGATGAGTGGCGCCTGGACACGGTCAGCCACCGCCTGTTCCACCGCGACGGCGAGGAAGTGATTCTGTCCGGCGCCGACTTCGCCTTGCTCAAGCTGTTTCTCGATCACCCGCAGCAGATCCTCGACCGCGACACCATCGGCAACGCCACTCGAGGCCGCGAGCCGATGCCGCTGGACCGGATCATCGACATGGCGGTCAGCCGCCTGCGCCAGCGTCTGCGCGACACCGACAAGCCGCCGCGGCTGATCCGCACCGTGCGCGGCAGCGGCTACCTGCTGGCGGCCAGCGTTGCGCCCTCGCACTGAGGGTCGCGGGCGGTTGTCGCTGCCGCGTTCGCTGCTGGGGCGGATGCTGCTGCTGACCCTGCTGGTGGTGTTGGTGGCGCAGGGGCTGTCGAGTTTCATCTGGCTCTCGCAATTGCGCGCCAGCCAGCGCGAAGGCCTGGTGGCCAGCGCCCACAGCCTGGCCCATTCGATGAGCGCCAGCGTCAGCTACTTTCGCTCGCTGCCGTTGGCGTACCGCCCGCTGGTGCTCGACCAGCTGCGCAGCATGGGCGGCACGCGCTTCTTCGTTTCCCTCAATGACCGGCCGCTGGACATGCGCGTGCTGCCCTCGACCCCGCGCAAGCAAGCGGTGGTGTCGGCGGTGGACGAGGTGCTGCGCCAGCGCCTGGGCGAGGCGATGCAGATCTCCGTCGAGTTCGTCAGCCCGCAGGACCTGCGCATCTTCAACAGCGGCCTGAAACTGGACGAACTGCCGCGCTCCTGGGCGCACTACGCGCTGACCCTGGAGCCGGTCGATCCGCCGGTGCTGGTGACCCAGATCCGCCTGGCCGAGGGCGAATGGCTGTACATCGCCTCGCTGCTGCCCGAGCCCTACACCAGCCTCGAAGACGAAGGCCTGCCGCGCCAGCAGGTGTGGTTTATCGCCCTGACCAGCTTCTTCCTGCTGCTGTTCATCGGCCTGCTGGTGCACTGGCAGAGCCGCCCGCTCAAGCGCCTGGCCCTGGCCGCGCGGGAGATGTCGCTGGGCGCCGAGGTCGAGCCGGTGGTGGAGGGCGGCGGCAGCGAAGTAGTGGAAGTGGCGCGGGCCTTCAACGCCATGCGCGAGCGCATCAGCCGTTACCTCACTGAGCGCAGCCAACTGTTCAGCGCGATTTCCCATGACCTGCGCACGCCCATCACCCGCTTGCGCCTGCGCGTCGAGTTGCTGGAAGACGAGGCGGTGCAAGCCAAGTTCGGGCGGGACCTCGACGAGCTGGAGATGCTGGTCAAGGGCGCCCTTCAATGTGTGAAAGACACCGATATCCACGAAAACATCGAGCCGATTGACCTCGACCTGATGCTGGAATGCCTGGTCGAACCGTACCTGGCCAGTGGGCGGGTCACGGTGCAGGGCCGGGTGGAGGCGCCGTACCCCGGCAAACCGCTGGCGTTGCGGCGCTGTATCGGCAACCTGATCGACAACGCGCTGAAGTATGGCGAGCGCGCTCACCTGCGGATCATCGACAGCGCCCACAGCTTCGTGCTTCAGGTCGATGACGAAGGACCGGGGGTGCCGGCGCAGCAGTTGGAGCAGGTGTTCGAACCGCATTTCCGCCTGGCCGGGCAGCAGCAGGGCTATGGGCTGGGATTGGGGATTGCGCGGAATATCGCCCATAGCCATGGGGGCGAGGTGAGCCTGCGTAATCTGCGGGAGGGTGGGTTGCGGGTGACCTTGAGTTTGCCCCGGTATTTGGGGTGATCTTTAGGGCCTTATCGCTGGCTTGCCAGCGATGAGGCCCTGAAAACCAGCAGGTGACCCGAGAAATATCAGCGACTCGCCAGTCATTATTTCGCATGTTAAATAATAGCTTTGCACTCATCCCTTCCAGGCCCCGCCATGACCAAAACCTCCCACGCGATCACCTGTTCCGACGGCCTTATCCTCCGCGCCACGCTGTTCGGCGATCCCAATACCGGCAAGGCGCTGGTGCTGCTCAATCCCGCCACTGGCGTCACCGAGCGCATGTACGCGGCGTTCGCCAGCTACCTCGCCGAACAGGGTTTCCTGGCCCTGACCTACAACTACCGCGGTGTGCAGGTCGGCACGCCGGCCAAGGCGGTCGATGCCGGGTTCAGCACCTGGGCCGACCTCGACGTCGAGGCCGTGACCCACTGGGCGGCGCGGGAATTTCCCGACCTGCCGCTGCTGGCCGTCGGGCACAGTTTCGGCGGTCACGCGTTCGGCTTGTGCGAGAGCAGCCGGCTGCTCAGCGGCGCGGTGATGATCACCTCGCAGGCCGGCTGCCTGCGCTTTATCCGGCCAACCGCCGAACGCCTGCGGGTGACCGCCTTGCTCAAGCTGATCGGTCCGTTCTGCGCGCGGGTGCTCGGTTATGTGCCGGGTCGCAAACTGGGCATCGGCGAAGACCTGCCGGCCAAGGTGATGCTGGAATGGAGCCGCTGGACCTCGCTGCCCAATTACTTTTTCGATGACCCGGCGATGAACGCCGTCGCGCGTTTCCGCAGGCCCAGGATGCCGGTGCTGTCGATCGGCTTCGAAGATGATCCGTGGGCGCCCGCCGAAGCCATCGACCTGATGAGCAGCCACCTCACCGATTGCACCGTCGAGCGCCGCCAATACGGCCCGGCGGACAGCAACGGCCAGGCCATCGGTCACCTCGGGTTTTTCCGCGACCGTCACGCCAGCACGCTGTGGCCGGTGGTCAGCCAGTGGTTGGCGCAACGCCTCGAGGTGCGCGCCTGATGACATTCGATCGTCGTTACATGTACCTGCTCAACACCGCGCAGAAGCGCTTGCGCCGGCACCTTGAGCAGCGCGCGGAAAGCCGCGCCGGGATCAGCGTGGTGCAGGCCGGCGCGCTGTTCGCCCTGCTGCGCCAGGACGGCGCCTTGAGCACGGAGCTGGCCAGCCAATTGGATATCGCGCCGTCGGCGATGACCGGGCTGGCCGATCGCATGCTGCGCGCGGGCCTGCTGGAACGCCGGGTCGATGAGCAGGACAAACGCATCAACCGGCTCTGGCTGACGGCGCATGGTCGCGACGTGGCGTTGACTGCGCAGGGCGAGCTGGCGCCGCTGAACCACAATCTGACCGAGGGTTTCAGCGACGCGGAAATGCAAGTGGTGTCGCGCTGGCTGGCGGCGGTGAGCGAGCGTTTCGGCTGAATGTCACCGGCTGGTGACATTTGCGCGTCCCTTCGTTACGTCGCGGCGCGGCAGGCTGATTAGACTCCAGACAAACGCCCGCCACTGTGCCGGCCATAACAACAAGAAAAGGTCTTTGCCGATGAATGCGCTTACCCGCCTCGCCGCCGTCGTGTCCCTCGCTTCCCTGTTCCCGCTCAGCGCCCTGGCCGATGATCCCGGCACGGTGGAAGTGCTGCATTGGTGGACCTCGGGCGGGGAAGCCAAAGCGGTGGAAACCCTGAAGGAACAGGTGAAGAAAGACGGTTTCATCTGGAAGGACAACGCCGTCGCGGGCGGCGGCGGTGCCGCGGCCATGACCGTGCTCAAGACCCGCGCCATCTCCGGCAACCCACCCGCCGCCGCGCAGATCAAGGGCCCGGACATCCAGGAGTGGGGCGCGCTGGGCCTGCTCACCGAGCTGGACGATGTGGCCGTGGCCAACAAATGGGACAGCCTGCTGCCGCCGAAAGTCGCCGAGATCATGAAGTACGACGGTCACTACGTTGCGGTGCCGGTGAACATCCACCGGGTCAACTGGCTGTGGATCAACCCGCAGGTGTTCGACAAGGCCGGCGCCAAGGTGCCGACCACCCTCGACGAACTGTTCGCCGCCGCCGACAAGCTCAAGGCCGCCGGCTTCATTCCCCTGGCCCACGGTGGCCAGCCGTGGCAGGACAGCACCGTGTTCGAGGATGTGGCGCTGAGCATCCTCGGTCCGAAGACGTATCACGCGGCCTTCGTTGATCTGGATGAGAAGACCCTGACCGGCGCGCAGATGGTCGAGGTCTTCGCCACCCTCAAGCGGCTCGCCACCTACATGGACCCGAACCGCGCCGGGCGCGACTGGAATATCGCTGCTGCCGAAGTGATCAGCGGCAAGGCCGGCATGCAGATCATGGGCGACTGGGCCAAGAGCGAATGGACCGCCGCCGGCAAGGTTGCGGGCAAGGATTACCAGTGCGTGCCGTTCCCCGGCACCCAGGGCAGCTTCGCCTACAACATCGATTCGCTGGCGATGTTCAAGCTGAAGAACGCCAACGACATCAAGGCCCAGAACGACCTGGCCAAGGTCGCCCTGGAGCCTGAATTCCAGACCGTGTTCAACCAGAACAAAGGCTCGCTGCCGGTGCGCCAGGACATGGACATCAGCCAGTTCGACGCCTGCACGCAGAAGTCCGCGGCGGACTTCAAAGATGCGGCCAAGGGTGATGGCCTGCAACCGAGCATGGCGCACAACATGGCCACCAGCCTGGCGGTGCAGGGGGCGATCTTCGATGTCGTCACCAACTTCCTCAATGACCCCGCTGCCGAGCCGGCGACGGCGGTGAAGCAACTGAGCGCGGCGATCAAAGCGGCCCGTTAGGTGGCCCATCGCGAGCAAGCTCGCTCCTACAAACCCTGTAGGAGCGAGCTTGCTCGCGATGGGTCGTAACGCGACCCCGTCATCGGGACTTAATCATGAACACTGCAATCGCCCTACGGCGAGCCTCCCCCCTGGACGCCCTCCAGCGCTGGCTGCCGAAACTGGTCCTGGCTCCCAGCATGTTGATCGTGCTGGTGGGCTTCTACGGCTACATCCTCTGGACCTTCGTCCTGTCCTTCACCAACTCCAGTTTCATGCCCAGCTACAAGTGGGTCGGGCTGGCCCAGTACGCGCGGCTGATGGACAACGACCGCTGGTGGGTGGCGAGCAAGAACCTGCTGCTGTTCGGCGGCCTGTTCATCAGCATCAGCCTGGTGGTCGGGGTGCTGCTGGCGGTGCTGCTGGATCAGCGCATCCGCCGCGAAGGCTTTATCCGCACGGTTTATCTGTACCCCATGGCGCTGTCGATGATCGTCACCGGCACCGCCTGGAAATGGCTGCTCAATCCCGGTCTTGGCCTGGACAAACTGCTGCGCGATTGGGGCTGGGAGGGCTTTCGCCTCGACTGGCTGGTGGACCCCGACCGGGTCGTCTACTGCCTGGTGATCGCGGCCGTCTGGCAGGCGTCGGGCTTTGTCATGGCGCTGTTTCTCGCCGGGCTGCGCGGCGTCGATCCGTCGATCATCCGCGCCGCCCAGGTCGACGGCGCGAGCCTGCCGCGCATCTACCTGCGCATCGTCCTGCCGAGCCTGCGCCCGGTGTTTTTCAGTGCGCTGATGATCCTCTCCCACATCGCGATCAAGAGCTTCGACCTGGTCGCGGCGATGACGGCGGGCGGACCCGGCTATGCCTCGGACCTGCCGGCGATGTTCATGTACGCCTTCACCTTCAGCCGCGGGCAGATGGGCATGGGCTCGGCCAGCGCGATCCTGATGCTCGGCGCGATCCTCTCGATCCTGGTGCCGTACCTGTATTCGGAACTGCGGGGCAAACGCCATGACTAGCTCGTTGCGCCTGAGTCGCCTGGCCATCTACGCCACCCTGTTGCTGGCCTGCGCGGTGTACCTGATCCCGCTGTTGGTGATGCTACTGACCAGCTTCAAGACCCCGGACGATATCCGCACCGGCAACCTGCTCAGTTGGCCCGAAGTGATCACCGGCATCGGCTGGATCAAGGCCTGGGACACGGTGGGCGGCTATTTCTGGAACTCGGTGAAGATCACCGTGCCGGCGGTGCTGATCTCGACCCTGGTCGGCGCGCTCAACGGCTATGTGCTATCGATGTGGCGCTTCCGTGGTTCGCAACTGTTCTTCGGCCTGCTGCTGTTCGGCTGCTTCCTGCCGTTCCAGACTGTGCTGCTGCCGGCCTCGTTCACCCTCGGCAAGCTGGGCCTGGCCAGCACCACCACCGGCCTGGTGCTGGTGCACATCGTCTACGGCCTGGCGTTCACCACGCTGTTTTTCCGCAATTACTACTGCAGCATCCCGAGCGCTCTGGTGAGCGCCGCGCGGCTGGATGGCGCGGGCTTCTTCACGATTTTCGGGAGGATCCTGCTGCCCATGTCGGTGCCGATCATCATGGTCTGCCTGATCTGGCAGTTCACCCAGATCTGGAACGACTTTCTCTTCGGCGTGGTGTTCGCCAGCGGCGACGCCCAGCCCATCACCGTGGCCCTGAACAACCTGGTGAACACCAGCACCGGGGTCAAGGAATACAACGTCGACATGGCGGCGGCGATGATCGCCGGACTACCGACCCTGCTGGTCTATGTACTGGCGGGCAAATACTTTCTGCGCGGGCTCACCGCCGGCGCGGTCAAGGGGTGAAACATGGCAACGCTTGAACTGCGCAACGTCAACAAGACCTACGGCAGCGGTCTGCCGGACACCTTGAAAGACATCGAACTGAAGATCGACTCCGGTGAGTTCCTGATCCTCGTTGGCCCGTCCGGCTGCGGCAAATCGACCCTGATGAACTGCATCGCCGGGCTGGAACAGATCAGCGGCGGGGCGATCCTGGTGGACGACGCCGACATCAGCGGCATGAGCCCCAAGGACCGCGATATCGCCATGGTGTTTCAGTCCTACGCGCTGTACCCGACCATGAGCGTGCGCGACAACATCGCCTTCGGTTTGAAGATCCGCAAGATGCCGGCGGCGGCCATCGATGAAGAGGTGGCGCGGGTGTCGCGGCTGTTGCAGATCGAGCACCTGCTGGCGCGCAAGCCCGGCCAGTTGTCCGGCGGCCAGCAGCAGCGCGTGGCGATGGGCCGGGCGCTGGCGCGGCGGCCGCGGATCTACCTGTTCGATGAGCCGCTGTCCAACCTCGACGCCAAGCTGCGGGTGGAGATGCGCACCGAAATCAAGCTGATGCACCAACGCCTGAAAACCACCACGGTCTACGTCACCCACGACCAGATCGAGGCCATGACCCTGGGTGACAAGGTGGCGGTGATGAAGGACGGCGTGATCCAGCAGTTCGGTACGCCGCAACAGATCTACAACGATCCGGCCAACCTGTTCGTCGCCAGCTTCATCGGCTCGCCGCCGATGAACTTCATCCCGTTGCGCCTGCAACGTCGGGAAGGTCGCCTGCTGGCGCTGCTCGACAGCGGCCAGGCCCGCTGCGAGCTGCCATTGGGTATCAGCGAGGCGGGGCTGGAAGAGCGCGATGTGATCCTCGGTATCCGCCCGGAACAGATCAGTCTCGCGCCCACCACAGCCAACGGCCTGCCGACCATTCGCGCCGAGGTGCGGATCACCGAGCCCACCGGGCCGGACCTGCTGGTGTTCGTCACCCTCAACCAGACCAAGGTCTGCTGCCGGCTGTCACCGGACATGCCGGCGCAGGTGGGCGACAGCCTGAACCTGCAATTCGATCCGGCCCGGGTGCTGCTGTTCGACGCAGTCAGCGGCGAACGCCTCGGGGCGGTCGGCAGCTCGCGCAATGCCACTGGCAACGTGGCGCAGTTCAAGGGCCGTTGAACGTTGGCAACAACGCGTGATCACCATCGATAACAAGAAACGAGGAAATAACGGATGGAGTACTTCAAGCGCAGTCTGTCATTGAGCCCGCTGGCGTTGCTGGTGGCCCTCGCCAGTAGCGGGGCGCAGGCCGCCGCGGCCTTCGACCCGTCATCGAAATGGATGAGCGGCGACTGGGGTGGCAGCCGCACCGCGTTGCTGGAAAAGGGCTACGACTTCAGTCTCGACTACGTCGGCGAGGTCGCCGGCAATCTGCATGGCGGCTACAACCACGACCGTACCGCCCGCTACAGCGACCAGTTCGCCCTCGGGGTGAAACTGGATTTGCAGAAGATCCTTGGTTGGCACGACGCCGAGTTCAAGCTGGCGATCACCGAGCGCAGTGGCCGCAACCTGTCCAACGACCGCATCAGCGACCCGCGTGCCGGGCAGTACAGCTCGGTGCAGGAAGTCTGGGGCCGCGGCCAGACCTGGCGGCTGACGCAGATGTGGGTCAAACAGAAGTACTTCGACGGCGCGCTGGATGTGAAAGTCGGCCGCTTCGGCGAAGGCGAGGATTTCAACAGCTTCCCCTGCGACTTCCAGAACCTGGCGTTCTGCGGCTCGCAGGTGGGCAACTGGGTCGGCGGCATCTGGTACAACTGGCCGGTCAGCCAGTGGGCGCTGCGGGTCAAATACAACCTCACCGAGGAATTCTTCGCCCAGGTCGGGGTGTACGAACAGAACCCCTCCAACCTCGACACGGGCAACGGCTTCAAGCTCAGCGGCAGCGGCACCAAGGGCATGATCCTGCCGGTTGAGCTGGTCTGGTCGCCGCGGGTCAACGGCCTGCCGGGGGAATACCGGCTGGGCTACTACTACAGCACCGCCAAGGCCGATGACATCTTCGAAGACATCAACGGCCAGCCCCAAGTGCTGACCCGCGCCGCCAGCCGACAACACTCCAGCAAGCATGGCGCGTGGGTCGTGGCGCAGCAGCAGGTCACCACGCACAACGGCGACGCCGATCGTGGCCTGAGCCTGTTCGCCAACCTCACCGTGCACGACAAGGCCACCAACGTGGTGGACAACTACCAGCAGGTGGGCTTGGTCTACAAAGGTGCTTTCGATGCGCGGCCCAAGGACGATATCGGCTTTGGCGTGGCGCGGATCCACGTCAATGACGACGTGAAGAAGAGGGCGGAGTTGCTGAATGCGGCGAGCGGTATTCAAGACTACGACAACGCGGGGTTCGTGCCGCTGCAACGCACCGAGTACAACGCCGAGCTGTATTACGGCTTCCACGTCACCAACTGGCTGACCGTGCGGCCGAACCTGCAATACATCAAGAGCCCGGGGGCGGTGGACGAGGTTGATAACGCGCTGGTGGCGGGGGTGAAGGTGCAGTCGTCGTTCTGAGGCCGGGTTGTAGTAATTCTACAAACCTTGGGGGCCTCATCGCCGGCAATGAGGCCCTTGAGGATCAACCCAGCTCATCATCCAGCGGATACCGGCTCGCATTCAGGCTTTCCTTGATCTTGCGCAGGTGCGGCTGGAAATCCACGCCGCGGCGCAAGGTCATGCCGGTCGCGAGCACATCCAGTACCGTGAGCTGAATGATCCGTGAGGTCATCGGCATATAGATGTCGGTGTCTTCCGGCAGCGGGATGTTCAGGCTCAGGCTGCTCGCTGCGGCCAGCGGCGAGTTGGCGGCGGTCAGGGCCAGTACCGAGGCGCCGTTGTCGCGGGCCAGGCGGGCGACTTCCACCAGCTCGCGGGTGCGTCCGGTGTAGGAAATGATCACGAATACGTCGCCGGTGTGCGCCACCGACGCCAGCATGCGCTGCATCAGCACGTCGGCGTGGGCCGAGACGGCGAGGTTGAAACGGAAGAATTTGTGCTGCGCATCCAGCGCCACCGGCGCCGAGGCGCCAAGGCCGAAGAAGTGAATCTGGCGGGCCTGGATCAGCATGTCGACGGCGCGGCTGATGATGTTTGGATCAAGTTGCTGGCAGGCCGTGTCCAACGAGGCGATGGCGCTGCCGAAGATCTTCTGGGTGTAGGACGCCGGGCCGTCGTCCGGCTCGACCGCGCGGCTGACGTAGGCGGCGCCGCTGGCCAGGCTCTGCGCCAGTTGCAGCTTGAGTTCCGGGTAGCCACTGACACCGAACGAGCGGCAGAAACGGTTGACCGTCGGCTCACTGACCTTGGACGCCTGGGCCAGCGCCGCGATGCTGAAACGGGTGGCTTGCTGAGGGCTTTGCAGGATGACTTCGGCGACTTTACGCTCGGCCTTGTTCAAATCGTCGAGACGGCCCTGGATCTGCTCCAGCAGGTTTCGCACGCGGTCCATGAGGGTTTCCTTGGGTCAGGGAGGCAGCCACTGGTCGGGGCGTGGCTGTTGTAACGATGGCTTATCGTACTGATGGCACCGTTACTGCACCACTTCAATCTGTCCTACAGGTCAAATGTTGTTGTTTTTACTACATTGATTGTTGATTCCTACGTCTGAAAACGGTATTTCTACGTCCACTTGGTAAAAGAACCGACATTATGTCTTCGATCAGCGTTGAGCCCTGCACCTTTGCCCTGTTCGGCGCCCTCGGCGACCTGGCGTTGCGCAAGCTGTTCCCGGCGCTCTATCAACTGGACCGGGCCGAGCTGCTGCATCCCCAGACTCGCGTGCTCGCCCTGGCCCGCGAAGCCGGCACTGCGCAGCAGCACCTGGCGGCCATCGAAGCGCACCTGCATGAATTCCTCGCACCTGCCGACCTCGACAGCGCCGCCCTGCAGCGTTTCCTGGGGCGGCTGCGTTACCTGCACATGGACTTTCTGCAGGCCCAGGACTACCCGGCGCTGGTCGAGCAGGTCGATCCCGCCGCGCCGCTGATCGCCTACTTCGCCACGCCTGCGGCGGTCTACGGCGGTATTTGCGAGAACCTCGCCAAGGCCGGTCTCAGCGAGCGCACCCGGGTGGTGCTGGAAAAACCCATCGGCCACGACCTGGAGTCGTCGCGGCGGGTCAACGATGCCGTGGCGCAGTTCTTCCCGGAAAACCGCGTCTACCGGATCGACCACTACCTGGGCAAGGAAACGGTGCAGAACCTGATCGCCCTGCGCTTTGCCAACAGCCTGTTCGAAACCCAGTGGAACCAGAATTCCATCTCCCATGTGGAGATCACCGTCGCCGAGAAGGTCGGCATCGAAGGCCGCTGGGGCTACTTCGACAAGGCCGGCCAGTTGCGCGACATGATCCAGAACCACCTGCTGCAACTGCTTTGCCTGATCGCCATGGATCCACCCAGCGACCTGTCGGCCGACAGCATCCGCGACGAGAAGGTCAAGGTGCTCAAGGCACTGGCGCCGATCGGCGGCCAGGGCCTCGGCACCTGTGTGGTGCGCGGTCAGTACATCGCCGGCCACAGCGGCGACAAAGCGGTGCCCGGCTACCTGGAAGAAGACAACGCCAACACCCACAGCGACACCGAGACCTTCGTCGCCCTGCGCGCCGACATCCGCAACTGGCGCTGGGCCGGGGTGCCGTTCTATCTGCGTACCGGCAAGCGCATGCCGCAGAAGCTGTCGCAGATCGTTATCCACTTCAAGGAACCGCAGCACTACATCTTCGCCGCGGAACAGCGTTTGCAGATCGGCAACAAGCTGATCATCCGCCTGCAGCCGGACGAGGGCATCTCGCTGCGGGTCATGACCAAGGAGCAGGGCCTGGACAAGGGCATGCAATTGCGCAGCGGCCCGCTGCAACTGAATTTCTCCGACACCTGGCGCACGGCACGCATCCCCGATGCCTACGAGCGCCTGTTGCTGGAGGTGATGCGCGGCAATCAGAACCTGTTTGTTCGCAAGGATGAAATCGAATATGCGTGGAAATGGTGCGACCAGTTGATCGCTGGCTGGAAACAGTCCGGCGATGCGC
The DNA here is from genome assembly GCF_025466035.1 of Pseudomonas sp. 20P_3.2_Bac5. Taxonomy (NCBI): domain Bacteria; kingdom Pseudomonadati; phylum Pseudomonadota; class Gammaproteobacteria; order Pseudomonadales; family Pseudomonadaceae; genus Pseudomonas; species Pseudomonas sp. 20P_3.2_Bac5. The sequence continues at coordinate 167,809 of NZ_JANLOA010000137.1, forward strand.
CCAAGCCTTATGCGGCGGGCACCTGGGGGCCGATGGCGGCGGTCGCGCTGATTACCCGTGATGGGAGGTCGTGGTATGGCGATATCTGAATTGCAGTGGCCGGCGTCGGTCACCGCCCGTGAGTTCAAGAGTCCGGCGCAGCTTGCGCAACGGTTGGCGGCGGATGTCGCCGAGCGCTTGCGCGCAGCCATCGCCGGGCAGGGCAGGGCGACCTTGGTGGTGTCCGGCGGACGCAGTCCGGTGGCGTTCTTCGAGGCGCTCAGGCACGAGACGCTGGACTGGTCGAAGGTGCTGATCAGCCTCGCCGATGAACGCTGGGTGCCGGTGGAACATGCCGACAGCAACGCTGGCCTGCTGCGCCGTCATCTGCTTCAGGGTGAGGTGGCCAAGGCGCGTTTCCTCGGGCTCTACCGCGCCGCCGCCAACCTCGACGCCGCCGCGCTGGAAGCCGACCAGGCGTTGGCCGAGCTGCCGCCGATCGACGTGCTGGTGCTCGGCATGGGCGATGACGGCCACACCGCCTCGCTGTTCCCTGACAGTCCGAACCTGGCCGAGGGTTTGCGTGCGGACGGAGAGCGTCGTGTTCTGCCGATGCTGGCGCCGAGCGTGCCGCACCAGCGCCTGAGCCTGACCCGGCGACTATTGGCCACAGCCGCTTTCACCGTCTTGTCCGTGCAAGGCGAGGGCAAACTCGCTACGCTGCGCGCCGCGCTGGCTGACGACGACCTGGTGCAGATGCCGATTCGCGCCTTTCTTCACGACCCCCTGGACATCTACTGGTGCCCATGAGCCAAGGATCCCTGTCATGACCACGCTCGAACGCCATACGCCATTGCTCACGATGGCCGAGAAAATCGCCCGGATCGACGCGATCTGCGGCCAGGCGCGCATCCTGCCGGTGATCACCATCGCCCGCGAGGCAGACATCCTGCCGCTGGCCGACGCCTTGGCCGCCGGTGGCATCCGCACGCTGGAAGTGACCTTGCGCTCCGAGCATGGCCTCAAGGCCATCAAGCTGCTGCGTGAGCAGCGCCCGGAACTGTGCATCGGCGCGGGTACGGTGCTGGACCGCAATCTGTTCGCCGCAGTCGAAGAGGCGGGTGCGCAATTTGTGGTCACCCCGGGCATCACCCCGGAAATTCTCCAGGCCGGTGTCGACAGCGATATCCCGCTGCTGCCGGGCATCAGCACGCCTTCGGAAATCATGATGGGCTACGCCCTCGGCTACCGGCGCTTCAAGCTGTTCCCGGCGGAAATCAGCGGCGGCATTGCGGCGATCAAGGCTTATGCCGGCCCCTTCGCCGACGTGCGCTTCTGCCCGACGGGCGGGGTCAAGCCGGACAACCTGAAAAGCTACATGAGCCTGTCCAACGTGATGTGCGTGGGCGGGACCTGGATGCTCGACAGCGGCTGGATCAAGAACGGCGACTGGGCCGCAGTGGAGAAGTGCAGCGCCGAGGCGATGGCGCTGCTGAACGAATAACCATTACGTTGTGTGTTTTTCGGCTTTTTGGGGCGCTTGGTCGGCGCCCCTTTTTTTTATGGGGCTGGAGCACAGCAATCGCCTTAGCGGAAAAAGCTCTTGAGCGAGTGGTACATCCACATTATGAAAAAGAGCAGGGCTAGCCAGTCCAGGCATCTGTGCAAGGTTGAGCTGGTGATCATGAAGGCCAGTTTCTTCGCGGGCGCAGTCAGCGTTGGCGACTCGAAGGTCAGTCGTTGCTTGAAGTATTCCGACACGCCCTGTTCGATCAACTCGTCATTGCATTCGACGCCTTGGCTCTTGTAATACGTCCGAATCCGCTCCGCGACTTCCGCCTCGCGCTTGGCCAGGTCGAGGTGCTCCTCGATTTCCATGCGGCGGTGGCGCAAGTCATCGACGAGCGCCATGGCCCCCATCTGTTCGGCAAGCCGCCCGCCGCTCATTGCCCGGCCTTGGTCAGCAGCGTCCGCACCGGCGCTTTCTGGACGGACTTGGGCATGTTGAGGCCGATGGTGTGCAAGCCGGTGACGGCATGTTCAAGGTATTGGCTCATGGCGTATCCCTGCTGAGGTTGATGTGTGGGCATCGTCGAAAGGCTGGCTTCGATTCTTGAACAGATCGATCAGGTCGTGCTGTTCCAGATTGCGTTTCATGTAGCTTGAGATCAGTTGTGGAATGTCCAGCGACGGCGGGTAGTCCTCGAAGCGTTCGTCGCTATACAGGCAGGCGCAGGGACCTGCGATCGGGGTCATCGTGTGGCAGGCACAATCGCACCGGGCAGGACACTGGAAGTCGCGCATCCGCAGCCCATGCAGCGCATATTGCAGTTCGCGGGCACGGGCATATTGCTCGCCGGCCTTGCGTGTACTGCGCCTCAGGTCCTCTAGTGCGCTGCTCAGCGCCTGCAGTTCTTGCGCGTGCTTGTTGAAGAGTTGCGCTTCGGCCGGGGCCCGGGGCACCAGGCCCTGGATGAATGTCCCCAGGTCGGAGCTCCCGGCCTGGTCGACTATCAGGCTGGCGGCCTTGTGCAGGGCTTCGTCCTGCAGGTCGAGAAGTGGGCGCAAGGTTTGATGGACAATGTTCGCCTTCGACTTGGCGGCGATGATCTGCTTGGCGAGCAGGGTGCGTTTGAACGCCGAAGGGTCGTCTGTCACCGGGCTCAATGCTTCTCTCCACCCCGCCTGCCGGCGTTGCTCAAGCGTGGCGATCCGTTGGGCTTGAACATCGCGGTCGGCCTCGACAGTGCGCGGCATTTCCCTGAGCAACAGTTCATTGCGTTGGTTCTGGGTGAAGTTGATCTTTTTCATCAGCCACGCCACGAGCTTTTGGTGTAGCCAACTGCCTTTGTACCGTTCGATATCGTGCGTGTACTCACGCAGGTAGCTGTAAAAACGGTCGGCCTCATACGCCGGCAGTTTGCTGTCGCGCTCCTCGATCAGGCGCGGAAGGGCCGCTTCCAGGCGCTTGTGGGTGGCGCGCGAGAGTTCCAGCTCTTTGAACAGCGTTATGTAATCAGGGCTGAAGCGATGTTCGCGCCACAATGCGCGCAGCTTGATTTCCCGTTCGGCGACCACGCTCCGGTAGTCCGTGAGCAACGGCAGGATGTCTTCCTCGGCGCGCTCCAGGCGCAGCCACTCGCGGGCCAGCAATTGTTCGCGGTCGCGCAGTAATTGACGAACCTGTTGCTCGCTGGAATTGCTGTGGTAGAAGCGGACCTGGGGCCGTCCGTTCAGCGCGCAGATGACGTCCTGCTTGAGCAGCAGGTCGTTCATGGTGAGCCTCGAAAGTGCTCGTCGCCGTTCGTTGAGAATCAGTTCGTGCTGGCGCGAATTATCTTCGACCAGCGCAAGGAGGGTGCCGGGTGTCATGCGAGAGGAGTGCTCATCAGTGTCCTTTCTTGATGGGGTGCTGCCGGTTCAGTCCCGGTGGGGCCGCGCAACAAGCATCGAACGCAGAATACTGAGATATTCCTCCGGCTGCACCCATAAAAAAGTCGCCTGCAAGGCGCTGTTGGCGGGTGTTTAGTGCTGAGTCGTCTGTGTTTGAGCTTCCTGATAAGCCTTGGAAAACCCGCGGCTGAAGCCGCTGCAGAACGACGTCCCAAACAGAATGGCGAACGCCAGCATGAAAATCAGCCACAGGCGGAACGCATTGCTGATGATGAGCCGGCCGAAAAACCTCTCCCTGACGTTCATGGGCTTCGCTTCGAACACCAGCCGATGCTGGAAGAATTCCCGCACGCCCTCGTTCACCAGTTCGTCATCGCACTCGATGCCCTGGCTCTTGTAATAGGCCCGGATACGCTCCGCGACTTCCGCCTCGCGCTTGGCCAGATCAAGGTGTTCCTCGATCTCCATGCGGCGGTGGCGCAGGTCGTCGACGAGGGCCATGGCCCCCATCTGTTCGGAAAGACGCCCGTTGCTCATTGCGCCGCCTTGGTCAGCAGTTCGGCAAAGGCGCGCTTGGCGTCTTCGACGGCGCTGGCGATGTCCTGCGCGGCCTTGGTGGACTCGGTGCGGTAGGTATCGGTCAGGGTTTTCATATCGTTCTGGAACGCCAGGGTGGCTTGGGCCAGGGCGCGCACGGAGTCTACGCGGATGGTCGAACCGTAACTGGCTTTCAGTGCATCGTTGAGTTGCTGCTGGGTGTTGCTGCCGAGGGCCTCCAGGCCTTTGCTGATGCCGTCGGTGGTGGCGTTGAGGGTGTGCGTCGCTTCCGCCATGCCCTGGTTGGCCGAGAACGACACCGCCAGGCTGGTGAGGACGATCTCGTTGGTGGAGAAGAACGACACCATGCGCTGGTATTGGCGCTCTTTCACCACATGCACCTGGCTGATGCGGGCGAAGACCATTTCCGCCGTGTTGTAGCCGACCCGCAGGTCGTCGGCGATGTCCTTGATGATCTGGTAGCGCTTGTCTTCGTTCTGCAGTTCACGCACGGCCAGGTCGCGTTTCAGTTCCAGCGCGGAGCGTTCCGCCCCGGCCAGTTCGCCGGCAGCTGTCACGGTGGTGTTTGCGTCGTCCAGTTCGCGGCTGCGTTGTGCCAGGGCCTCGGTGGCCACGGCCAGCACTTCCTGGGCGTTGACCTCGGCGGTCTTCATCGCCAGGCGGAAATCCATGTAGGACTCCAGAATCGCGTTTTCCCGCACGATCTGTTCATTGGCCAGTTTGCAGGCCTGTAGGTAATGCTTGCGGATGTCTTCGAAACGGCTGGGGATCGAGCCGCGACGCACGTTCATCCAGGTCAGCTTGAGGCGCTCCACGGTGTCGAGGCGGCCGTCTTCCATCCACAAGGCCATGGCGGCGGCGTCTTCGCGGATCGAGGTGAAGCTGTTGGTGATGTTCATGAAGCGGGTGGACACGTCCATGCCCTGGATCTGGTCGCGGACCATGCTGTTGAAGCTGGTGGACTGCTGCAGCACGGCGGCGATGGCGGTGACTTTCTCGTTGTCGTACTGCGCGACCTTGTCCAGCAACGCCAGCACCGGCGCTTCCTGAACAGGCTTGGGCATGTTGATGCCGATGGTGCGCAGGCCGGTGACGGCACGTTCGAGGTATTGGCTCATGGGGTGTCCTTACGAAGAAGAGAGTTCGGTGGCTGCGCCGGGCGCCGTTGTTGCCGGCTCCGGCACCTGATCGTTGAATAACAACCGTTGGTCGTTGAACAGGCTCATCAGGTCGTCCAGCGCCAGGTTTCGTTTCATGTAGCCAGTGATAAGACCGGTGCAGTCCAGCTCGGGCGGATAGGTGTAATAGCGTTCGTCGTCGTACACGCAGGGGCACTGGCCCTGGAAGTTCTCATCGCGGTGACAGGCGCAGGTGCACTGCTCGCCGCAGTCGGTTTCTTCCTCGCGCAAGGTGCGCAGGCCCCATTCCAGCTCCTTGGCGTGGTGATAGTCCTCCAGGGCCTTGTCGACGTTTTCCTCCAGGCCCTCGACCCGGTTGCTCGAATCAGCAAGCTTGCTCCAGTACTGGTTGAGCGTGTTGCTGTGTTCGGGGCACTCGTGCACCAGCATTTCGAGGATGTCATCGATGCTGTGGTTGCCCAGTTGGGCGTCGATCCAGCGCTCGATGTCCTGGGTGTAGCTGTCTTCGCAATCGATGAAGAGCACAAGCTGGTCGTAGGCCGCATTGGCCCGCGTCTTGGCGGCGATGATCTGCTTGGCCAGCAGTGTCCTGCGCAGCGTCGTGGCATCGGCACGCAGCCCGCCGCCAGCCTTCGCCCAGTTCGCCACATTCTGCTCATCGAGCGTCAGCAGCCTGGCGTTGTGCGCTTCCACCAACGTTGCGACGCTGTCGGGCATGGAGCGCAGAATCAGTTCGTTGCGGCGGTTTTCGCGGTAATTGACCTTGCTCGCCAGCCAGTCATCACACTGGCGGAACAGCCGCCCGCGGGAATAGTCGTCCGTGCCATAGCGCCGGGTGCGCAGGTACACGTAGAACGGGTTGGTTTCGTAGGCCGGCATCTTCTTGTCGCGCTCTTCGATGAGCTGCGCCAGCGAGTCTTGCAAGCGTTGCCGCGCCTGGATGATGTCTTGCCCCTGGCGCATCAGCGAGGTGTAGTCCGGGTGCAGGATGTGTGCCTGCCACAACTGCGGAAGTCGCTGCTCCCGCTGGTTGACCAGCGCGCGGAACTCGCTGACCAGTTGGGTGATGTCGTTCTCCACTTCTGCCAGTTGCGCGCGGTATTTCGACTCCTGCTGCTGGCGTTCCTGCAGCGCATGGCGCACCTGCTGATCGAGGGCCGGGTGCTCGATCGGCGCGGCTTCGATACGGCGCAGGTTGGCAATGGTGTCCTGGGTCAGCAGCATGTCTTGGGCGGTGGCTTTCGACAGTGTCGTCTGAAGTCCGGTCAGGATGTTTTCGTAGTGGCGAACGTTGTCTTCGACAAGCGCCATGAGGGAGCCGGGAGTCATGGGCGTGGGTGTCCGGAGTCTTGAGGCGGTAGGCCGTGAGCAGATCGGGAGGTGCTCGGAGGGAAACTCATTTCGTCCGTGATCTCGATGCGGTGAGGGGGTAACGCGGTCGTCGCAGTATATCCAGCAGCACAAGCAAAATAATGGCATTTCCCCGGGTGTTCAAACAAAAAAAGCCCGCCTCCAGAGAGGCGGGCTTTTCAGTGTGACGACAGCGCGGTCTGGCTTACGCCGCCTTCGCCGCCTGCTGGCTCAGGGAGCGGTTCAGCGCGCTGAACAGGGCCTTGAAGCTGGCGGTGGTGATGTTTTCATCGATGCCCACGCCGTGCACCGGACGACCACCGGCAACGCGCAGTTCGATGTACGCCGCGGCCTTGGCGTTGGTGCCGGCGCCGATGGCGTGTTCGTTGTAGTCCATGATTTCCACGGCGACCGGCAGGCCGGCAACCAGGGCTTCCAGGGCGCCATTGCCCTTGCCGCGCCAGTGCAGGGTGGTCTCGCCTTCGCCGGCGACTTCCACTTCCACGGCGCTGTGGCCGTTTTCTTCCTGCAGGCGATGGCTGACCAGCGCATACGGTGCGTTGGCCTGGAGGTATTCGCGGTGCAGCAGGTTGTAGATCTGCTGGGCGGTCATTTCCAGGCCCAGGCGGTCGGTTTCACCCTGGACAACCTGGCTGAACTCGATCTGCATGCGGCGCGGCAGGCTGATGCCGTATTCCTGTTCGAGCAGGTAGGTGATACCGCCTTTGCCCGACTGGCTGTTGACGCGGATCACCGCCTCGTAGCTGCGGCCGATGTCGGCCGGGTCGATCGGCAGGTATGGCACTTCCCACAGGGTGCCTTCTTTCTGCTGGGTGAAGCCCTTGCGGATGGCGTCCTGGTGCGAGCCGGAGAACGCGGTGTGAACCAGATCGCCGACATACGGGTGACGTGGGTGCACCGGCAACTGGTTGCATTCCTCGACGACCTTGCGAACGCCGTCGATGTCGGAGAAGTCCAGCTCAGGGTCGATGCCCTGGGTGTAGAGGTTCAACGCCAGGGTCACCAGGTCGACGTTGCCGGTACGCTCGCCGTTGCCGAACAGGCAGCCTTCAGCGCGGTCGGCACCAGCCATCAGGCCCAGTTCGGTGGCGGCGACGCCGGTGCCACGGTCGTTGTGGGTGTGCAGGCTGATCAGCACGCTGTCGCGGCGGTTGACGTTGCGGCAGAACCATTCGATCTGGTCGGCGTAGACGTTCGGCGTCGAGACTTCGACGGTGGCCGGCAGGTTGAGGATGATCTTGTGGTCCGGGGTCGGGTTCCACACTTCGATGACCGCGTCGCAGACTTCCTTGGCGAACTCCAGTTCGGTGGCGCTGAAGGTTTCTGGCGAGTACTCGAAGGTCCAGTGGGTTTCAGGCTGCTGGGCGGCATATTTGACGAACAGCTTGGCCGCGTTCACCGCGATGTCCTTCACGCCTTGCTTGTCCTGATTGAAGACGATGCGACGGAACGACGGGCAGGTGGCGTTGTACAGGTGGACGATGGCTTTTTTCGCGCCACGCAGGGACTCGAAGGTCCGCGCGATGAGGTCTTCGCGAGCCTGGGTCAGGACCTGGATGGTGGTGTCGTCAGGGATGTGGCCGTCTTCGATCAGGGTACGCACGAAGTCGAAGTCGGTTTGCGAGGCGGACGGGAACGACGCCTCGATCTCTTTCACGCCAACGCTGACCAGGGTCTTCCAGAAACGCAGCTTCTTCTCGGCATCCATCGGCTCGATCAGCGACTGGTTGCCGTCGCGCAGGTCGGAGCTGCACCAGATCGGCGCCTGGGTGATGGTCTTCGACGGCCAGGTACGGTCAGGCAAGTCGATGGTCGGGAAGGCGCGGTATTTCTTCGAAGGGTCTTTGAGCATGGACATCAGAGCAATCCTTTAAATGCGGCCTGGAACGGGCCTGCCGGATACGAATTTTTTTGGAAGGGGCGAGGCGACGCGATTCAGCTTGGTAGTCGTGCACTGACCAGGCAAAGGCTGCGGTGTTGGCGGAGCAGGATGAGGGTTTTGGCGGTTTTCATGCCCTCAACCCTAACCAGTGGGGTGAAAGATGGCAAGCACCTGGGAAAAATTGATAGAAATGTGCGGAAACAGCTTTTTATCGACATTTAATCGCGGGTTGTAACGAAAAAGACCGCGTCGGTTGCGCGGTCTTTTCGATTGGCGCAAGCGCGCCATTCGGGCGGTGGCTCAGGGCTGGAAAGCACCGATGAAAATTGCCGGATCGACCCGCGCATCGTTGAGGCTGATGTTCCAGTGCATGTGCGGCCCGGTGGCGCGGCCGGTGGAGCCGACCTTGCCGACCACCGCGCCGCGGCTCACGACCTGGCCGGTCTTCACGTCGATTTTCGACAGGTGGCAGAACATGCTGATGAAGCCTTGGCCGTGATCGACGAACACGGTGTTGCCGTTGAAGAAGTAGTTGCCGGTGAGGATCACCTTGCCGTTGGCCGGGGTCTTGATCGGCGTGCCGGCGGGTACGGCGAAGTCCAGGCCGGAATGCGGGTTGCGTTCTTCACCGTTGAAGAAGCGGCGCACGCCGAAGCGGCTCGACAGCGGTCCGCTGACCGGTTTGTCCAGCAGCAGGTTGCTCGGCGTGCCCGGGCTGAAGCTGCGGTAGGCCTTCAATTGCTCGGCCAGTTCGGCGTCGATGCGCTTGAGGTCGGCCGGGTCCGGGTTGACCTGGCGCTGGTTTTTCAGGGTGATGCGCTGTTCCTGATACTTCTTGCTGCCGACGTTGAAGCTCAGCGTGCGGGAGCCTTGGGTGATGCTGGCGGCGCCCGGCTTCTGGGTCAGCGGGATGCCGACGATGGCCAGCCAGTTGTCCTGTTCCTTGACCACCAGCACCGGCTTGCCGTCGAAACGGGCGGTCAGCGGCTGGGCGGACGGGCCGAGGTCGACCACGGCGACGCCGCCGGGCACCGGCTTGTTCAGTTGGCGGGTGATGTAGCTGGCCTGGGCACTGCTGGCGAAGGTCAGGCAGAGCAGGAGCAGCGAGGCAAACAGTCTTGGCATGGATTCAGTCCAGTAGGGAAAGCGTGACCGGCGTCTGGTGGTTGTCTTCGACCCGCACCAGCAGTTCGCCTTCGCCCAGGCGGGCTTTCAGGCGCTGGCCGTTGTGCGTCTGCGCGGCGCTGCGGATCGCCTGGCCGCGCTCGTCGAGGAGGATGCTGTAGCCGCGACCCAGCGTCGCCAGCGGGCTGACCACTTCGAGCATTTGCACCTGACTCTGGAGCTGCTGGCGACGGTCCTTGAGGGTGTCGCGCATGGCGCGCGGCAGGCGCTCGGCGAGGTTGTCGAGGCGTTGCTTGAGCAGCGCCAGGGTGCGTCCGGGATGTTGCGCGGCGAGGCGCGTGTCGAGTCGCGCCAGGCGCTCGCGGCGCTGGTTCAGGCGCTGCTCGAAGGCGCGGCGCAAACGCATGTCGAGGTCGTCCAGGCGCTGCGCTTGCTGGCGTAGCCGTTCGCCGGGATGACGCAGGCGGCGGGCCAGGCTGTCGAGGCGCAGGCGATCGTGGCTCAGGCGGCTTTGCATGCGCAGCAGCAGGCGCCGTTGCAGGCTTTCCAGGCGGCGTTGCAGGTCGCTGCTGTCCGGCGCCAGCAGCTCGGCGGCGGCCGAGGGCGTCGGGGCGCGGACGTCGGCGACGAAGTCACTGATGGACACGTCGGTTTCATGGCCGACGGCGCTGACGATGGGCGTCACACAGGCGGCGATGGCGCGGGCCACGGCTTCTTCGTTGAAGCACCAGAGGTCTTCCAGCGAGCCGCCGCCACGGGCCAGGATCAGCGCGTCGAAGCCCTGGGCATCGGCTTTTTGCAGGGCGCGGACAATCTGCCCGATGGCTTCGCGGCCCTGCACGGCGGTGGGGATCAGGTTCAGTTCGACTTGCGGCGCGCGGCGGCGGAATACGCTGATGATGTCGCGGATCACCGCGCCGGTGGGCGAGCTGATGATGCCGATGCGTTGCGGGTGAGCGGGCAGGGCGCGCTTGCGTTCGGTGGCGAACAGGCCTTCGGCGCTGAGCTTCTCTTTCAATGCTTCGAAGGCCAGGCGCAGCGCGCCGTCGCCGGCCGGCTCGACGGTGTCGAGGATCAGTTGGTAGTCGCCGCGGCCTTCGAAGAGCGAGACCTTGCCGCGCACCTTGACCGCCAGGCCGTCGCGCAACGCCTGGCGAACCCGCGCGGCGTTATTGCGAAACAGCGCGCAACGCACCTGGGCGCCGCTGTCCTTGAGGGTGAAGTAGATGTGGCCGGAAGCCGGGCGGGCGAGGTTGGATATCTCGCCCTCGACCCAGATGCTGCTGAAAACATCTTCCAGCAGCACGCGGGCGCGGCCGTTGAGTTGGCTGACGGTGAGGACTTCACGGTCGAGGCCGAGGCGTTCGAAAGGGTCTCTGATCATGGGGCGGCACTATAAAGGATCGCGGGGTGGGGTGTCCTGCCTATCCGGTACATAGGACAACACTCTGAAAGCCTGTAGAAATTACAGCGATCTTTGTAAGTCACTGCTTGACTCTGAAGTCACTAGAGGGTTTATCGTCCGCTCATCGAAGTATTCAATGGACCGCACAAACCGCCCTGGTTTGTGATCTTCAACAAGGATGTTGATGAAATGAACGATCCCTGATCCCCCTCCCTTAATACGCGAAGCGTAACTTTTCGCGTGCCCGTAAGTTCGCCCGTACAACCCGGCCTGATTGAAGGGCCGCTGTTGCGCTGTCGGCTGGGCGTTGAAAAACATCAATAACATTATCGAACGTTGTCCGTTCGGTTCGTGGCTACCTGCGCTTGTGTGTTTTTACAATAAACATCAATGGAAATGAGGAACTTCATGAACAGCAGCGATTTCTCCGTACGCCTGAAAGAAATGGGTATCGACCCCTTGAAAGCGGCGGCAGCATCGGTTTCGGAACTTTATCGGTTGCCGCAGAGCACACTCGATGACATCAAGACGTCGTTGATTGTCGACGCCTTCCGCTTTCACTACCGTAATAACGCTTATTATCGGCAGGCCTGTAACAGCAAGGGCATCACTGAAGACAGCATCGCGACCTTCGATGACCTGATCCGCATTCCGCTGGTGCCGATCGCCAAGTTCAAGTCCGCCAGCAGTCACGAGTTGCTGTCCAAGCCGCTTGCGCAGATCGAACACGAAATGCGCAGCACCGGCACCAGCGGTATTCCGAGTATTTCCCGGCGCTGCCATGAAACCGTCGATGTTGCGGTGGTGGCGATCTATGCGATGTACCGCGAGTTCCTCGGTATTTCCAAAGGCGCGGGCTTGTATATCTGCCCGTCCACCGAGGAAATCCCGGAGATGGGCATGATCAAGGCACTGAACATGCTCGCCGGCATGCTCGATACCCATCGGTTCATGGTCAAGCAGGAGCGCTTCGTTCCCGAGCAGGCCATCGAACAGCTCAAGGGCTGGGAAAACCAGTTCACCCGCCACATCATCGGCCCGCCGTTCCTGATCTATCGCCTGCTGCAGTTCCTCAAGCAGACCGGCCAGCGCCTGACCCTGGACCGCGGCAGCCGGGTGATCACCCTCGGCGGCTGGAAGCGCTTTACCGGGCAGATGATTTCGCGCCGCGAATTCAACCTGATGTGCCAGGAATACCTCGGCATCGATCCAGGTTCGGTGCGCGACATCTACGCGCTGGTGGAATCCAACGTCATGGCCATTGATGACGAACACCAGGTCAAGCACGTTTCGCCCTATGTGCACTTCACCGTGCGCGACATGAACGACCTGAGCCGTGAAGTCGCGCCGGGCGAGAAGGGCGTGTTGGGGATTCTCGATCCGCTGGCGCTGGCGACGCCGGGAATGATCCTGACCGAGGACGTCGTCATCCTGCTGCCGGGTGAAAGTCCGTCGGGACGCAGTGGCCAACGCATGGAATATGTAATGCGAGCGCCATCGTCGCTGGAGTTTGGTTGCTGTGCGGTGAACCTGGAAAAAACCATGGACGGACAAACCTCGAGCACCTGCCCGATCGCCAGTTGATAGTGTGGACCTCGCAAAAGGACTTTGTATGTTCAACGATATTATTGTCAGAAACTTTTCCGACCCTGTATACGCCGCCGAAGTTGATGAACAGGCCGCCGCCATCGAGCTGGGTAATCCGGTGTGTGGCGACCGTATTCGCGTGCAGTTCGAAGTGCTCGATCGCGCTATTCAGAATGTTCGTTATCAGGCCTGGGGCTGTGCAACTTCCCTGGCCACCGGAAATATATTCTGCGCGCAGATAGACGGTAAGTCCCTCGATACGCTCGAGGCTATTACCAGTACCGACATGCAACAGATGTTAGGCGAAATAGAACCTTCGCAACATCATTGCCTGGAAATGCTCAAGTCACTCTTTATCCAGCTACGGCAATACAACGCCGCCTGAGGAAGAACAGGATGTCGACCCACGGTTATTTCGATTACAACGCAACGACACCGATGTACAAGGAAGCTTCTCATGCACTGAGCGAGGCCTTGAACCACTTCGGTAACCCGTCGAGCGTCTACACGCTGGCCAAACAGAACCGCAACGCCCTGGCCATCGCACGGCAACAGGTCGCCGGTTTGATGAACTGCGCGCCGGCCGAGCTGACCTTCACCTCGGGAGGAACCGAGGCCAACAACTGGGCGATCAAGGGCTCGTTGCTCGCCTGCGGCGCAATCGGTCGTGTGGCCCAGCCCACCCACCTCATCATTTCGGCGATCGAGCACTCGTCGATCCTCGAGATCGCCGCTCACCTGGAGCGGGTCTTCGGCTTCGAGATCACCCGCCTGGCGCCGGACCGTGAAGGCCTGGTGAGCGCGGAGCGGGTACGCCAGGCCCTGCGAGAAAACACCCGGCTGGTCTCGATCATGCTGATGAACAATGAAGTTGGCACCTTGCAGCCGGTGGGCGAGATCGCCCGGGTGCTGCAGGGTCGCGGCATCCATTTCCATGTCGATGGCGTGCAGGCGGTGGGCAAGATACCCGTGGATGTCCAGGCGTTGGGCATCGACACCCTGTCGTTCGCCGGGCACAAGTTCTGCGGGCCCAAGGGCGTCGGCGGCCTGTATATGCGCAGCGGCGTGGTCCTTGAGCCGCTGCTGCATGGCGGTGGCCAGGAAGGTGGCCTGCGCGGCGGCACGGAGGCCTCGGCGCTGGTCACCGCCATGGGCGTGGCCGCCGAGGTGGCGGCAGCGGCCATGCCCGACACCATCGCGCGCATGGGCATTTACCGCGAGCACCTGATCGAGCAACTGCAACTGCGGATTCCCGGCGTGACCATCCATGGCTCGGCGGACCCGGCGAAGCAGGCGCCCAATACCCTCAGCGTGTGCATCGCGGGGATTCGCGCCGAGTCCCTGGCAGCGCTGCTGGACCAGATGCATGGCATTCAGGTCTCGCTTGGTTCCGCCTGTTCCAGCAACAACGCCAAGTCGCTGTCCCATGTGCTGGTGGCCATGGGACTTGGCGAGGCGGCGATCCAGTCGACCATGCGCGTCAGCCTCGGTCCGCTGACCACCGAGGACAGCCTCGAACGTTTCGTCGGCGCGGTCGAGGCGGGGATCCGCATGCTGCGGCGGATCAGCGGAGAGGTGCCAGCATGAGCCGGCTGATCCCGCTGGACCGCGCCGGCACCATCCTCGACTGCCTCGATCACTACGCGGCGTCCCAGCCCGACGCGCCGGCCTACACCTTCGTCGGCCACAAGGAGGAGGACCGGCAGGTGCTCAGCTACGGCGAGTTGCACCAGCGCGCCACGGGCTATGCGACGGTTCTGCGCGACGCCGGGCTGGCGCACAGGAATGTCCTGCTGCTGTTTCCCACCGGGCTGGATTTCATCGTGGCGTTCTTCGCCTGTGCTTATGCGCGAGCGGTTTCGATTCCGGCCAATCTGGCGCGCAACAGCCATCACTACACCCGCCTCGGACAGATCGTGGAAAACGCCGGCGCCGCTGCAGTATTGACCGTGCCCGAGCTGCAAACCTCGATCGCCGAAGGACTGGGCCGGCGTGAGGACCTGAAGTTTTACTGCGAGCCGCTTGCTGCAAACCCGGCCTGTGCGCAACTGACCCGCCCGGACCCTGAGCAACTGGCGTTCATCCAATACACCTCCGGCTCCACTGGTGTGCCCAAGGGCGTGATGGTCCGGCACTCGCAACTGATCGCCAACGAGCGCGCGATCCATTCCGTCCTGCAACTGGGCGAGGGTGTTGTCGGCGCTGGCTGGTTGCCGCAGTTTCACGACATGGGCCTGATCGGCGCGCTGCTGCAACCCATCTCCCTGGGCGGCCACTATGTGTTCATGTCGCCGCTGCATTTCCTGCAGCGGCCGCTGCGCTGGCTGACCTTGCTCAGCCAGTACGGCGCAGCGGCTACCGGAGCACCGAACTTCGCCCTGGCCTTGTGCGTGCAGGCCGAGGTCGACGAACGCACGGCGGCGCAACTGGACCTGTCGGCGCTGCGCGTGCTCTTCTGCGGTGCCGAACCGATCAGCGCCACGGTGCTGGACCGTTTCGAAGAAAAGTTCGCCCGCTACGGCCTGCGCACGGGAACGGTCACGCCGTGCTACGGCCTGGCGGAAGCGACCCTGATCGTGTCCGGTGGCGTGGCGGCGAATGGGCAAAGGGTGCTGAACGTCGCCCGCAAGGACCTGGAAAACGGCATCGCCATCATCGCCAGCGAGGTCGATCAGGACGCGCAGGCCCTGGTCAATTGCGGTCCTGTGGTGCGTGATCATCAGGTGGCAATCGTCGATCCCGACAGCCGTCGCCGCGTCGACGACGGCCAGACGGGCGAGGTCTGGTTTTCCGGCCCCAGCGTCGCCTCAGGTTACTGGGCCAACGCCCAGGCCAGCGCTGCCACCTTCGGCGCCACCACCGCTTGCGGCCAAGGCCCGTGGATGCGCACCGGCGACCTGGGTTTTGTCCACGATGGAAGCCTGTATATCGCCGGCCGGATCAAGGAATTGATCATTCTGCGCGGACGCAATGTTCACCCCCATGACCTGGAAACCAGCCTGCGCGATGTGCATCCAGCACTCGGCGAGGCCGCCATTGCGGTGTTCGCCGTCGAGGCCGGCCCGAGCCCGCAGGTGGTTGCCTGGATCGAGTTTCCCCGTCGCGACCGCAGCGCCGGCGACCTGGATTTCCCGAGTCTCACTCGCCAGTTGCGTGCGGTGCTGATGGCCGCCCACGAAGTGCGCCTGGAAGACATCGCCTACCTGTACCAGGGCGCGATTCCGCGCACCTCAAGCGGCAAGGTGCAGCGTCATCTGTGCGCCAGCCGCCACCTCGACGGCAGCATCGAACAGCACCGCCTGCTGATCCACTCCACCCGCCAACCGACCCCGTCCTGCCTGGAGGCCATCGCGCCATGACCGCCGATCTGAACCTGACCGTCCCGTTGCCCAATGCCGCCTGGTCCGCGGAGGAAGGCCTGGCCGCCGTCAAAGCGCTGATCAAGACACGCCTGCGGGATTACCTGCGGGTGCATCAGCCGGATTTCGTCGAGGAGATTCACGACAACTTGTCGTTCGACTACATCGGCCTCGACTCGGTGGCCCGGGTCGAACTGGTGGCAGCGCTGGAGCGGCACCTGGGTATCGCCCTCGACCCGACCGCCGCCTATGACTTCGTCACCGTCGGCGCCCTGGCCAGCTTTGTCTGGTCGGAGCTGTCCGGCGAATCCCTCGACCTGAAAGCCGCGCTGGGGGTCTGAATGCTCGACTGTCTCGTTATCGGCGGCGGGCAATCGGGCCTGCTGTGCGGGCATTTACTGGCGCGGGCCGGCATCGACTACCGGGTGCTCGATGCCGGCCCGCGCGCCGGCGAGGTCTGGCGGCAACGGCCTGCCAGCCTGCGGCTGTTCACCTCGCGGCAGTTCTGTCGTCTGGCGGATCTGCCGATGCCCGGCGACCCCGAGGGCTATGCCTCAGGCCATGAATTTGCCGATTACCTGGAAGCGTTCGCCCGGGCGAAGCAGGTGCGGGTGTCCTTCGCTACCCGCGTGGCGCGGTTGAGCGCGGTTGCAAACGGCTTCGAGGCACTGCTGGAAAATGGCGAAGTCATTCGCTGCCGCAGCGTGATCAACGCCACCGGCTCCAACCAGGCGCCGGTCGTGCCCGGTTTTGCCCAGAAGCTCGATCCGCGGGTCGTGCAATTGACCGCCGGCGAGTTTCGCGATGCCGGCTTTATGCCCGCCGGCTCTCGGATCGCCGTGGTCGGTGACGGCGCCAGCGGGCGGCAGATCGCCCTGGAACTGGCCGCGCAACACAGGGTGATTTTGGCCTGTGGGCGTCAGCGCAAGCTGGTGCCGAATCGGGTGCTGGGCAAGGACGTGTTCTGGTGGTTGAACAGCCTGGGAATCCTGTCGGCCCAGCACGATACCTGGGTCGCGGGAATCATCAGAAAGCGCGATCCGATTCCGGTGGCGAGTGCCAACAACAACGCACTGGCACAACGGGGTGTGGAGATCAGAGCACGCGCCATCGATGCCAATGAAACCGGGCTGATCTTCCAGGACCAGCGTCACGAGCCGGTCCAGGCGGTGATCTGGTGCAACGGTTATCGGGAAGACACCGGCTGGGTTCAACTGCCCGGCGCAGAAGCCTTTGGCGCAGGTATTGGGCATGAGGGCCGCACGTCGCACGCGGGCTTTTTCCTGATGGGCCGCAAGTGGCTGAGTTGTCGCGCGTCGGAACTTGTGGTCGGCGCCAATAACGACGCTGCCCGCGTCGTCGAATATGTCCGGGAGTATCTGGGCAACTAACCGCAGTTCATCTGAAGGATGAGTTGAACATGATAAGAAATACAGTTGCCTGGATCGTCAGATCCCGGTTGTGGGTTCTTATTGCCCTGAGTTTGGCCACGGTGCTGTTCGCCACCCAGGTCAGAAACCTGCAGATCGTCATCAACCCCAACACCATGTTGCCGCAGGCGCACCCGAGTGTGATCGGCACCAACCTGGCCGAATCGCTGTTCGGTTCCAAGCATGTGGTGGTCATCGGCATCAGTGCGGCGGAGGGCGGTAGCGCGCTGACCCCGCGCATTCTCACGACCCTCGGCGAGCTTTCCACGCAGATCAGTACGCTGCCCGGGGTCAAGGGCCATACGCTGATGAGCGTCACGGCGAACAAGGCCAAGTCGATTGCCGGGGCCGCCGACGAAATGCGCGTCGAACCGCTGCTGGACACACCGATCGACGCCGGCGCCATCACCCGCCTGCAGGAGCGCCTCGCCAATAATCCGGTGTATCGCGGCACGCTGGTGTCGGAGGATGGCAGCCTGGTGTCGCTGTCGTTTGCGATCCACGCCGACCAGGGCGGTTTCCGCAAGATCATGGACGGGGTGCAGAAGGTCATCGACGAACACCGCGCGCCGGACCTGAAAATCACCGCCAGTGGCTCGCCGGTGTTTTTCGCCGCGGTGGAACGCTTCGCCCAGCGCATGGCCATTCTGTTTCCCATCGCCCTGCTGATTATCGGCCTGATCCACCTGGAAGCCTTCCGCACTGTGCAGGGCCTGATCCTGCCGCTGCTCACCGCGGTGCTCGCGGTGATCTGGGGGCTGGGCATCATGGGCGCGGTCGGCGTGCCGATGGATGCGTTCAACGCCACCACGCCGATCCTGATCCTCGCCGTCGCTGCCGGGCATGCCGTGCAGATCCTCAAGCGCTATTACGAGGAGTACGACAAGCTCACCCTCGGCGGCGTGCCGGGCTCGCCGCAGCAGCTCAACGACCAGGCGATCATCCAGTCCCTCAGCCGGGCCGCGCCGGTGATGCTGACGGCGGGGGGCGTGGCGGTGCTGGGCTTCTTTTCCCTGGTCACCTTCGAGATCGCCACCATCCGCACCTTTGGCCTGTTCACCGGCCTTGGCATTCTCAGCGCGCTGTTCATCGAGCTGACGTTTATCCCGGCCCTGCGCAGCTACTTGCCGGCGCCCGCGGTCAAGCCCCCTGTCGACCAGGGCCCGAGGGTCTGGGATCGCCTGGCCGACCACCTGACCGGGCTGATCCTCAAGCGCCGCGGGCTGATCGTTTCGCTGTTCATGGCGGTCGCGTTGCTGTCCTCCATCGGCCTGCTGTTCCTCAACAAGGAAAACTCGACCAAGAGTTATTTCGGCCGCGGCCTGGCGGTGTATCAGGACGATGAATTCCTCAACCGCAAGCTGGCCGGAACCAACACCCTCTACGTGGTGTTCCAGGGCCAGCAGACCGACAGCCTGAAAGACCCGCGCACCCTGCGCCTGATCGAAGACACCCAGCGCTTTATCGAAACCCTGCCGGACGTCGGCAAGACCACCTCCATCGTCGATTTCATCAAGCAGATGAGCCAGTCGATGAACGAAGGCGACCCGCGCTACTTCCGCGTGCCGGACGCCCAGGACATGGTTTCCCAGTACCTGCTGCTGTACTCCATGTCCGGCGATCCCACCGACTTCGATGCCTATATCGACTACGAGTACCGCAACGCCAGCCTGATCGTCTGGACCCGCAACGACAGCAGCACCTACGCCGCCGGCCTGGTACAAGCGATTCGCGGCTTCGTGCAGGAGCGCCTGCCGCCGGGGGTGAAGGTGCAGATCGGCGGCAGCGTTCCGCAGTCGTCGGCCCTCAGCGAAACCCTGGTGCACGGCAAGATCATGAACATCCTGCAGATGATGGGCGTGATCCTGCTGGCCGGCGCCTTGGTGTTCCGCTCGCTGATGGGCGGCGTTTACCTGGTCGTGCCGCTGGCGGTGACCGTGCTGGTCAACCTCGGCGTAATGGGCGCCACCGGCATTCCGCTCAACACCCCCAACTCGGTGGCGTCGGCCATGGCCATCGGGATCGGCGCCGACTACGCCATCTACATCCTCTACCGCATGCGCGAGGAACTGCAGCGGGTCGAGGATTTCGACCTGGCCCTGCGGGAAACCATGCGCACCGCCGGCAAGGCGGTGGTCTATGTCGCCACGGCGATTGCCGGCGGCTACTCGGTGCTGATGCTGTCGTTCAACTTCTATATCCACATCTGGTTCGGCTTCCTCATCGTGCTGTCGATGATCGTCAGCGCGCTGTGCGCCCTGGTGCTGATCCCGGCGCTGATGAAGGCCTTCCCGCCAACTTTCCTGCGAGTCCGCGAAATGAAAAAACCACTGCCCGGTGCGGTTCTGCCGTTGCTGTTTGCCCTTGCCATCGGCGTGCTGCTGCGGCCGGACAGCGCCCTGGCCGTGGGCGCCGATGCCGACGACATCATGTCGCGCAGCTACCAGGCGACGCGCATGGACAGCTCCCTGTCGCAATCGACCTTCACCCTGACCAACGCCTCCGGCCAGGAGCGGGTGCGCAAGACCTTCGCCGCGACCCGCCTGCAGGATGACGCCACGCACAATCGCCGTGTCATACGCTTCCTGTCGCCGGGCGATGTGCGCAACACCACCACGCTGATCATTGAAAAGCCCGCGCAGGATGATGTCTGGGTGTACCTGCCGACCCTGAAAAAGGCCCGGCGCCTGGCCAGCAGCAACAACAACCGCAGCTTCGTCGGCACCGACCTGACCTACGGCGACCTGATCGGCCACAAGCCCCAGGACTGGACCCACCGCCTGCTGCGCGAGGAGACCTTGGAGGGCGTTCCCACCCAGGTCATCGAGTCGCTGCCGAAGTCTGCGGAAATCGCCAGCAATACCGGCTATTCGAAGCGCATCAGTTGGGTGGCCAACGACTCCTTCGTGGCGGTCCGCACGGAGCTTTACGACGCCAGCCAGGCACTACAGAAAACCGTGCTCAGCAGCGAATTGAAGGCGGTCGATACGGCGCGACAGAAGTACCAGCCGATGCTGGTCAAGGTCAGCAATCACCAGACCGGCCACTCGACCACCGTGCGGATGGACAGCTTCGAAGCCAACGTCGCGGTGAGCGACAACTACTTCACCAACGGCTACCTCGAACGGCAAGAGTGAACCATGCGCGCCCAACTGCTTATCCTGTTTGCCGCTGTCGGCGCCTTCAGCGAGTTTGCCCGCTCGCAGAGCCTGCCGTTCGGTGAGTGCCGCACCGGCTACTGGTCGTCCAACCGCAATCTGGACGACCACGGCGACATCGCCAAAGGCACCTGCCTGATCAATTGGAACCTCGATCTCGCCGAGCAGACACGCCTGGTGCTCGCGGCGCGGGCCGGGATCGACGACAGCGCGCAAGCGGACGGCTACAGCGGCCGCCTGCGCGAGGGCTATATCGAAACCGGCAACGATGCGTGGCGCTGGCGAGTGGGACGGCAGGTCATCGCCTGGGGCCGTTCGGACCGGATCAATCCCACCGATTACCTGTCGCCGCGGGACTTCACCCTGCTGGTGCCCGAGGACGACGAGCAGCGCATGGGCCTCAATGCGGTTCAGGTTCGCCATGGCTTCAATGACAGCCTGTCGCTGACCGCGGTGCTGGCGGATTTCGACGCCAACCGCATGCCTCAGGGAACCCTGCCGAGCAACCTGGACAAGCGCGACGAACCCGATGCCCTCGAAACGGCACTGAAACTCGACCATGCCGGCGACAGCCTGGACTGGTCGCTGTCGTGGTTCGATGGCTACGAACGGGCGCCGCGTTATCAGGCGGTGATGACCCCGGCGCTACGTTTCATCAGCGCCTACGAACGTAAGCGCGCCATCGGCGCGGACTTTGCCTGGGCAGCGGGTGAGTGGACGGTGCGCGGCGAGTTCGCTCATGAGCGTTTGTCGCTGGACTGTTCGGGGTGCCGTGACGAACGGCGCAAGAGCACGCGGATCGTGGTGGGCGCCGACCGTAATTTCGGCGAGTCGGCCAACGTCAATCTGCAACTGTTCGGGGTCTTTCGCGACTACCGGGAGCCGGCAGACAGCGGGATTTTGCGGCTGATCGAAGAGGGCGAGGATCGCCTGAATTCCGAGTTCGGCCGCCGCGACTGGGGACTGACCACACGGATTTCCGACATGTTCTTCAATGAGCGGCTGAAGCTGGAAATGTCCGCCGTAGCCGACCTCACCGGCAGCAGTTATGTGGTTCGGCCACGGGCCAGCTATTCGCTCACTGACTCGGTGAAGTTGGGGGCGGGCGTGGATCACTTCCACGGTGCCCGGCAGAGTTATTTCGGGGTGAGGAAGAAGAACAGCGTGACGTTCATGGAGTTGAGTCTGGTGTTCTGAGGCGGCGGGCTGGCTGCGCTGAGCAGCCGACCTCAGGCTTTAAGGTTCGGAATTGTTTAGTGCTCACTGTGGGGGAACAGGTTTGGCTCCGATGCAATCCCGGATGCTAGGGCCGATGTAGGTCATTCCGACCCATACGCCTCCGCCACGGTCCCAGCTCAATCTACCTCCGGAATATGCAAGGTCATAGATGACGGTTTCGCCGATCAGTTGGTTGTTGTAATTGTCATATAAGCGGTAGAAACCGGGTGATTCCCAAGTGGGAAACCATTGACCCTCGTCATCGTCGTTGGGTGCAAATTCACGGTGCAGTATGTCGGGCAACAACCAGAAAGGTTTGAAGGTCTGAAGGCTTGAGCATCCGTTTGGGCTTAGTCTTGGTTCTCTTTTAGCGGAGGCAAGGCCTTTTTCCCACCATTCGGAGGCGAGCCACAGCCCCAGCAGGCTAGCTACGAAAATCCCCAACTTTCCCATCGGCTTCAGGCCTTAAGGTGCGGGATGAGTATCCATGGCACACCTCCGACGATCTGGAAGAAGCCGCCGGTGACGCCACAGGTGACGGTGTCACCTAGGCGCGATTGGGGCAGTCCTCCCATTATGGTGCCGCTGCTGCCTTCGATGACCTTGCCACCACAGCTTGTCTTGTCGCCGATGCGGATGAAGTAGCCTTGCATAGGGTTGAGTTCCTCATGGCTGGGTACTCGAGTCGTATTCGAATACGGGGTATGGCCTGCGAGAGCCTTCAGGTTTTCTGAAGGTCTGCAGGCCGACCGGCCAGAGGATGGGCACTATGGTTGGAAGGTTATGTAGGACCGTTCTCTACGGTTGGTGGGAAATCACTTAATTCTCGCGGTGCTGTCCTGGTGAGCACAGGCCTGGCTGCCGGCACCCTCCAGCGCGCCTTCGCGGATACGCCGCACGTTGTCGTTGAGCACCTTGTAGAAGAAGTTGTGGTACAGCCAGCCTTTCACGCCGTTCAGGTTGGTCTTGTGCTCGCGGTAGAAATCGTCCGGCGATGCGTACAGCCCGAGTTCCCGGGCAATGCCTTCGCGCTGGATGTAGGTGTCGCGTCCGGTCCATTGCACCGCAGGTTCGGCCAGGGACGGGGTGGCCACGGCATAGCCGAGGAACGCGTGCTGGCAGTTGCTGAACCTGTTCTGTACCGCGCGCAGGTATTGCTCATCAAGGATCACGCCTTCGAGCACCACCCACTGGCCATGCAACTCGACCTCGACCCAGGTGTGGAGAATTTCCCGAGGCGCCATGAAGTAGACGAAGGCGGTCATGGCACCTTTCTGCAGGCGTTTGTCGATGGTGAAGGCGCGCAGTCGGCAGCGGATGTCGAGGGCGCGGAGCAAAGCCATTAGCAGGTTCGACTTGGTGTTGCAGTGGCCCAGGCCTTCCTTGAGGATCGCCGACGCCGGCAGGCTGTCGGCGCCGGCGTTGTAGCCGAACAGGATCTCGTCGCGGCAGAACTCGTAGACGGCGCGGGCCGCCTGTTCGGGCGGCAACTGGCGCCAGCCGCGGGTGTCGATGAGGTGAGTGATCGCTGGCGCGTCGAAATCGAGTATCCCGGTGCGTTGCAGATAGTCCTGATCCTTTTGTGTACTCATGGCAAAGCCTCCGTGTTTTTGCCTAGGCTGGGCCCTGTAGCTACTTCAGGGTCAAGGTCGCGTCGTGGATATGACTGAGGAATTGCCTTACAAGCGGTCCGGCGTCTCGTCTGTAGGCGATGGCGACGGTGCTGACGCAGCCCGGGTCGGCCATCGGCAGAAAACGTACCGACGTCGGGGCGATGTCCTGCATGCAGCGCGGCAGCAAGGCGACGCCGAAGCCGGCCTGGATCAATTGCAACTGGGTGGTCTTGCGTGATACCACCCGCGCCGGCCGCGGGAAAAAGCCGGCGCTCATGCACAGTTCCGCCGACAGGTAACTCAGACCGCCGCGCTGACGATGGGGGATGGAGATGAACGGTTGTTCCCGCAGGTCTTGCAGGTGCACGCTGTTGTGCGTCGCCAGCGGGTGGGTATCGGCTACCGCCAGCAACAGCGGCTCTTCGAACAGCGGCTCCACGCACAGGCCTTCATGCTGGCGCAGCACCGGCAGACGCAGCAGGCCGATATCCAGACGACCATCGGCCAGTTCCTCCAGTTGGCCTTCGGACGAAAGCTGGGCTATTTCCATGGAGACCCCGGTGTTCTCGCGCAGATACCCGCCCAGCCGTTGCAGCAGCGTGCCGGTGAGCGGCACCGTGCTCGAATGGCTCAGGCGCAGGCTGCCGCGCAAGCCCTGGCCGACCTCGCGGGCGAGGGTACTGGCCTTGTCCAGGTCCTGCAGCAGATGGCGGGCCCGTGGCAGGAAGGCCAAACCAGCAGCGGTCAGGCGCGGTTGTCGGGCGGTGCGTTCGAACAGGGCTGTGTCCAGTTGCTGCTCCAGTTCGCGGACCTGCCGGCTCAGGGCCGACTGGGCGATGAAGAGGCGTTCGGCGGCAGCACTGAAGCTGCCGCTTTCGGCGATTTCAACGAAGTAGCGCAGTTGGCGGGTAGAAATCATGAGCTATGCCGTTTCGAGATGGCTGATGGCGATATTGCATATTAGTCGGCATAGGTGCCGACTGGTTAAGGTGATCTGAAACTTCTGCAAGGTGCCTCCCGAATGCTGTCGGATCTATTCACTCAATTGCCGTTTTCGACCCTCGATTGGCTGCCGATCCTGCTCGGTGTGGCCGCCGCCTATGTGGTGTTCGGCATCGCCGGCTTCGGCACCGCGCTGGTGGCCGGGCCGGTGCTGATCAACTTCATGCCGCTGTCGCAGATCATTCCGTTGCTGGTGCTGCTTGATTTCGTCGCCGCGTTCGGTAACTGGCTGCCGGCGCGCAAGGCGGTGGTCAGAAGCGAACTGCTGCGCCTGCTGCCGTTCATGGCGTTGGGCTGCACCCTCGGGGTGATCTTTCTGCTCAAGCTCAAGGCCGATGTGCTGATGTTGCTGATGGGCCTGTTCGTCACTGCCTACGCACTCTATAGCCTGGCGGTGAAGGTCAAACCGGCCAACCTGGCACCGGCCTGGGCGGTGCCGACGGGGACAGTGGGCGGCCTGTTCGGCGCGTTGTTCGGCAGCGGCGGTTTTCTATATGCGCTGTACCTCAATGCCCGCCTGACTTCCACCGAGCAGGCGCGGGCGACCCAGAGTGCGCTGATCAGTTGCAGCACCGTGGTGCGGCTGAGCCTGTTCCTGATCGCCGGGGTCTACGCCGACGGGCCGTTGCTGCTGCTCGCGGTGTGCCTGCTGCCGATGATGTTCCTCGGCCTGCGCGTCGGCCGCCGGCTGACCCTGAACATGTCCCGCGAAGCCTTCGTGCGCCTGGTGACCTGGCTGGTGCTGGGCAGCGGCATCGCGCTGATCGGTCGTTACCTGAGTGAGGTAAACTGGCAGCTTTGAGCACGTCTGGCCGCTGTCATGATTACCCAGAGCATCATCGTTCCCCGCATGTCCACCATCCCCGTGCACGAAGCCCGCGCGCGGGCCATCCTGCGCTGGCTGGTGCGCGAGAAGATCGTCGAAGAAGGCCTCAGCACCTGCGGCCTCACCGGCAGCCGCATGGGCCACGCCATCGGCGAAGGTGCGCGCAAGGTGGTGGAGCGGCCGGAATTGCTGCCGTATGGCAAGCGCATCAATGGTCTGGAAGTCATCACCAAGCGCTGCATCTATACGCCGCTGGATGATTTCCTCGAAGAAGCGGGCTGCCCGGAATGTCGCCGGGAGGTCGGCGAGGCGCTGTTCGACAGCCTGGAAGACTGGATGCCGGCGCAGACCGATAACTTCACCTGCCCTGAATGCGGCCATGAAGACGACATCAACGGCTTTTTGTTTCTGCAGCCGTGTGCCTTTTCCAACCTGGGCTTCATCTTCAACGGGTGGGCCGACGCCGGTTTCAAACAGACCTTCCTCGACGCCTTCGCCGACTGGCTGGATCAGCCGGTGGCGGTGGTGCGGGTGAAGCGGCCAGTCAACTGACCGAAGGCCCATCTTTGCATTGAGTGAACAGGCGCGCATGAGTATAATGGCGCGCTTCCATTTTTCCCGCCCGGGAGCCCCCGCGATGCTGCGTATCAGCCAAGAAGCCCTGACCTTCGACGACATTCTCCTTGTACCTGGCTACTCCGAGGTACTTCCTAACGAAGTCAGTCTCAAGACCCGTTTGACCCGTGGCATCGAGCTGAACATTCCGTTGGTTTCCGCCGCCATGGATACCGTGACCGAAGCCCGCCTGGCCATCGCCATGGCGCAGGAAGGCGGCATCGGCATCATCCACAAGAACATGACCGTCGAGCAGCAGGCTGCCGAAGTCCGCAAGGTCAAGAAGTTCGAGGCCGGTGTAGTCACCGACCCGATCACCATTGACGCCGACGCCACCGTTCGCGATCTGTTCGAACTGACCCGCCTGAACAACATCTCCGGCGTACCGGTGCTGAACAACGGCGACCTGGTCGGCATCGTCACCTCCCGTGACGTGCGCTTCGAAACCCGCCTGGACATCGCCGTCCGCGACGTGATGACCCCGAAAGAGCGTCTGGTCACTGTCCGCGAAGGCGCCGACAAGAACGAAGTCCGCGAGCTGCTGCACAAGCACCGCCTGGAAAAAGTCCTGATCGTCGATGGCAACTTCAGCCTCAAGGGCATGATGACCGTCAAGGACATCGAAAAAGCCAAGGCCTACCCGCTGGCCAGCAAGGACGACCAGGGTCGTCTGCGTGTCGGCGCTGCTGTCGGTACCGGCAAGGACACCGCCGAGCGCGTTGCCGCACTGGTTTCCGCTGGTGTTGACGTAGTGGTGGTGGACACCGCCCACGGCCACTCCAAAGGCGTGATCGACCGCGTTCGCTGGGTCAAGGAAACCTTCCCGCAAGTGCAGGTGATCGGCGGCAACATCGCCACCGGCGCTGCCGCCAAGGCCCTGGCTGAAGCCGGCGCTGACGCGGTCAAGGTCGGTATCGGCCCTGGCTCGATCTGCACCACCCGTATCGTTGCGGGTGTCGGCGTGCCGCAGATCAGCGCCATCGCCAACGTCGCCGCCGCCCTCGAAGGCACCGGCGTTCCACTGATCGCCGACGGCGGCATCCGCTTCTCCGGTGACCTGTCCAAGGCCATCGTTGCGGGCGCTTCGTGCGTGATGATGGGTTCGATGTTCGCCGGTACCGAAGAAGCGCCGGGTGAAGTCGAACTGTTCCAAGGCCGTTCCTACAAGGCTTACCGTGGCATGGGCTCGCTGGGCGCCATGGCTCAGGCACAAGGTTCCTCGGACCGTTACTTCCAGGATTCCTCGGCCGGCGCCGAGAAGCTGGTTCCGGAAGGCATCGAAGGCCGCGTTCCTTACAAAGGCGCACTGGCCGCGATCATCCACCAGTTGATGGGCGGTCTGCGTTCCTCGATGGGCTACACCGGCAGCGCCGACATCGAAGAAATGCGCACCAAGCCTGAGTTCGTGCGCATCACCGGTGCCGGCATGGCCGAGTCCCATGTGCATGACGTACAGATCACCAAAGAAGCGCCAAACTACCGCGTAGGTTGATGCTCCTGGCAACACCGTTAAGCGGGGCTGTTATCGAACAGCCCCGCGTCGTTTCCGATTACCACTGACGAGATTGAGTCATGGCCCTCGACATTCACGCTCACCGCATCCTGATTCTCGACTTCGGTTCCCAGTACACCCAGCTGATCGCCCGCCGCGTGCG
Source organism: Pseudomonas sp. 20P_3.2_Bac5 (assembly GCF_025466035.1). Classification (NCBI taxonomy): domain Bacteria; kingdom Pseudomonadati; phylum Pseudomonadota; class Gammaproteobacteria; order Pseudomonadales; family Pseudomonadaceae; genus Pseudomonas; species Pseudomonas sp. 20P_3.2_Bac5. Next base: position 195,124 of record NZ_JANLOA010000137.1, read on the forward strand.
CGAAATCGGCGTGTACTGCGAACTGCACCCGTTCGACATGGACGATGAAGCCATTCGTGCATTCAACCCGCGCGGCATCATCCTCGCCGGCGGTCCAGAGTCCGTCCACGAAGCCAACAGCCCGCGCGCGCCGCAGGCCGTTTTCGACCTGAACGTACCGGTACTGGGCATTTGCTACGGCATGCAGACCATGGCCGAGCAGATGGGCGGCAAGGTCGAAGGTTCGGACCTTCGCGAATTCGGTTATGCCCGCGTTGACGTGGTCGGCAAGAGCCGCCTGCTTGACGGCATCGAAGACCACGTCGACGACGACGGCGTCTTCGGCCTGGACGTGTGGATGAGCCACGGTGACAAGGTCACCCAGATGCCGAAGGACTTCCACGTCCTGGCCAGCACCCCGAGCTGCCCGATCGCCGGCATGTTCGACGATGCCCGCGGCTACTACGGCGTGCAGTTCCACCCGGAAGTGACCCACACCAAGCAGGGCGGTCGCATCCTGTCGCGCTTCATACTCGACATCTGTGGCTGCGAAGCCCTGTGGAACGCCTCGAACATCGTCGAGGACGCCATTGCCCAGGTTCGCGAGCAAGTCGGTTCGGCCAACGTGCTGCTGGGCCTGTCCGGCGGTGTCGACTCCTCCGTGGTTGCCGCGCTGCTGCACCGCGCCATCGGCGACCAACTGACCTGCGTCTTCGTCGACAACGGCCTGCTGCGTCTGCACGAAGGCGAGCAAGTGATGGCCATGTTCGCCGAGAACATGGGCGTCAAGGTGATCCGCGCCAACGCCGAAGAGCAGTTCCTTGGCAACCTGGCCGGTGAGTCCGACCCGGAGAAGAAGCGCAAGATCATCGGTCGCACCTTCATCGACGTGTTCGATGCCGAGGCCAGCAAGCTGGACAACATCCAGTTCCTCGCCCAGGGCACCATCTACCCGGACGTGATCGAGTCGGCTGGCGCCAAGAGCGGCAAGGCCCACGTGATCAAGTCGCACCACAACGTTGGTGGCCTGCCGGAGGAAATGAACCTCAAGCTGGTCGAGCCGTTGCGCGAACTGTTCAAGGACGAAGTGCGCAAGATCGGCCTGGAACTGGGCCTGCCGTACGACATGGTCTACCGTCACCCGTTCCCGGGTCCGGGCCTGGGCGTGCGTATCCTTGGCGAAGTGAAGAAGGAATACGCCGACCTGCTACGTCGTGCCGACCACATCTTCATCGAAGAACTGCGCAAAGCCGACTGGTACCACAAGACCAGCCAGGCCTTCGTCGTGTTCCAGCCGGTGAAATCGGTTGGCGTCGTTGGTGATGGCCGTCGCTACGCTTGGGTCGTCGCCCTGCGTGCCGTCGAGACCGTGGACTTCATGACCGCGCGTTGGGCACACCTGCCGTACGAGCTGCTGGAAACTGTCAGCGGCCGGATCATCAACGAGATCGAAGGGATTTCGCGGGTGACCTACGACGTGTCGAGCAAGCCGCCGGCGACGATTGAGTGGGAATGATGGGGTGTCCGGCACTGACCGGCACCCACTAGCAAGAAAAAACCTGAAGCCCGCGTAACTGCGGGCTTTTGGCTTTTTGGGGCAGGCAAGGCCCCATAGCGTAGAGCGCTGATTCCCTGTTTCTTCTAGTGATGGATTACCGGCGGCCGTCGCACACCGGTGATTCGCCAACGCGGCCTTGCTTGCACAGATCCATATTGTCCTTACGCTTGAAGCCAGCATCTTTCATGCAATAGAAGTGCTTCAATTCCGCATCGATTGAGCCGTTGCCTATGCCCGCGACATTGGGGTACCCGCACGCGAGCATGGCACTCTTGACCCCCTCGACCGAGACGCCGCTCTTTTGCCAATTGGTGAAGTCCGGCGGTGGCGGTTGAAAGCCCCTTCCCGTACAGCCCACCAGTAACACAGCGAAAAAGCTCAACAGCAGGCTCCTGGTAAACATGGCGTTCTCCCTCACGCTATGACTCGGACAACACGTGACACGCCGTTGTCTGAGTTTTTCTAGAAAGGCCTGCGGCATTTCCGCGTGGAGTGTGTGAAGGATCATTACCGGCGTCCGTCGCACACCGGGGACTCGCCGATGCGGCCTTGCTTGCACAGGTCGAGCTTATCCCGGCGCGAGAACCCTGCGTCTTTCATGCAGTAGAACCGGGTCAGCACAACATCAATCGGCGATTTGTCTCCCACGCCATCAAGATTGGTGTACCCGCAAGCACGCATGGCGTTGTCGACGCCGGATTGGGATTCCCCCTTTTTGTACCATTGCGTGTAGTCCCCTGGCGGCGGTTGGAAAGGGGTACAGCCTCCAACTACCAGAAGGCTCAGGCCCAGCAACGGATTGCGCGTCAGCAGCATCACATTCTCCATGTCCATAAGTGGCCCGGACTTCGCCCGGTTATCTCCGTTCAGCACCTTCAGACACTCTCTACGGCGCGTGTGTTCAAGCCTGTGAAGCATTAACCCATTCAGCGCCGGTAGTTCCATTGGCCATGAATGACCATCAAGCCAGCGTGATTTTCCGGACCATCGGCGGCGAGGGTGATCGTCCTGTCAGTTACATGTACGGGTATGCCAATACTGGATTTGAGAGCGCGGGTGATCGGGTTTATGAAAGCGCATACCGGCTTATCTGAAGAAAATGGCCGGTGGTACTGACAGCATCAGTACGTTGGTCGAGGCCGACAAAACGGTGCTTGTGAAAGGGCAGGGCTAGGACAAACCGTTCACCTTCAACGGCATTCCCATGCCGACGCCGTTCGACAAGGAACAGCCTGTTGCGCAGCAATTCACGACACAAGCCAAGAAGAATTATCTGGTTGAAACGGTGATTGCGGACACGTGGGTCATGAATGTGTATGAGGTCTCTGCAACCGGTGACCGCAAGACCATTGGCGTGCCCAAAAAAGATGCCGGCGCAGACTGACCGCGCAGGGGGCTTGGAGGGGCAAAGGTTGAGTTTGATGGGGTTTCTCGACGCACTCCAAGACTTTGCTCACATCACGGCTGACAAATACCGTCGATGACCACACCACGCGAGTGGTTTATTTTCGTTATTGAAAGAATCGCATTGCTGGGTCGGTATTGAGCGAGAGGCTGGTGCCTGTAGTGCGTTCGTCGGGAAGGCGAAAGTCTGGGCGCAGTTGAGCCATTGACTCTGATCGACGGTGAAATATTTGCGTTATTTCGTTTTTATTTTTTTATGTACTTTACTCTCTTGGGCTAGTTCGTCATCGTCTTCTTCGTAATTATCTTCGTCATCTTCTTCAAAATCCTCGTCCTCGTCCTCATGCTTTTTCAGGGTGCGTTCTCGTTTTAGCTCGGCCTGTTCTTCTCTTGTTCGTTTTGCAAAGTAGGCGGTTTGTTGCCGCTCCAGTTCCTCGGCCCCATGTTCCTCGCAAGCGATGAATGTAGTGGATTCCGGATTAAGACTCATCTCAGTTGCTTCGTTGTTGCACCCTGCGTGCAGACATTGTAATGGTGGAGGTTCTGGGACGGTGTCTCTGTCGCAAGGTTTCTCGGCGGGGCAGTTGAGGATGTTTCTGGTGACATCGAGGAAAAATTCCATATCCTCATCCAGATTTGCGCAGTATTCATTGTCAATCTCTGTGTGCTTCCCGCCTATCGTCAGCAGACCTCTGGAGTTGTCGATATTGACCAGTATTTTATCACCGGCAAAAATGGAAAAACCGTTGTCTCCCCAGTGTGGGGGGGTGCGACTTACAAATACCAGTTTATGTTTATGGTATACATCAATGAAATGATGTTGCGTCATGACTATGTTTGATGAAGCCTTATTGGCATGTGGCAGCAGGTTTTGCCCGGGGTGCTTGTGGCCGCGTCCAGCGCCCATGATGACCCAATACAATGTGCTTTTGAGCTTACTGGCTTTTGAATTGGTATGGCCCACCGTCGAGCCGTGATGGTCGAGTTTTACAATGGTGGCATCGAGCGGGCCTGCTTCCGCGTCGCCGCCTGTGTAGTAAGTGGTTTTGGTTCTTCCTTTACTATCTACAAGTATCCACTGCAGGCTTGAACCATTATTTCCGTTACATAGGCTCGGGTTTAAAGGGGCAGGGTTGTTTTGTAGTACAAGGGAAAAGCCATTATCGAATGTCAGGGTGTTTGCATTGTTATAATTGATTCTTGTTTTTCGCACAGCCTCCACAGCGTTCTTCAATTGCCGGCATGCAACGGCAACACTGCTGGCTTCTTCCCTGTTTGTCGGCTTGCCATACATATCCTTGTTCAAGACTTTTGCTCGAGCAGGTGTGATGATTTCTATTGTTTCAAACGGATCCTCATGCTCGTCTTCGTCTTCGTCGTCCTCCTCGACTCCGGTACAGTCCATGCAGATTGTTTTTATTGCATGGAATAGGCCGAGGTAGTGATCGGTATCGAAGTGACTGACTATGAATGCCAGCGGCATTATTTCTTGCTCCATCAATTCCGTCAGCAATGTTGACAAGCGCGTTCCGGTTTCAACCTTCCCGCCATCGATCACGATAAATTGGCTATCGGTGAAAAGCACAGTACAGTCGCCGCCCGCCCCACAGTCCAGATGGATGATGCGGATTAAAGGTCGACCCTTACTTTTAACGGTGGACTTGCTTCCCAGTGATGCGGAAAAAGCGCTAGTTGCTGAGGTGCTCGATGGCTTCATGGGGAGGCTCTATCTCGGGTGCTGCCCGGTTGGTCAAAAGTTTTCACTTCCCGGAACGATCATGATAATGCGGCGCTCAAAAGTGCTTGTCGGGTCGCTTCATCCATGCTGCCGGTCTCTTCAAGTTGCCTGGCCCGCTGAAATTCGCGAATGGCCATCTCTGTTTTTCCGTCAGGACCGTTGCCTTCCTCTCCGCAGTCGTAACCAAGGCACTTCAGGCGTCCCTGCCAGCCCGAGACTGTGTCGATAGGGTCTGTGTAACCAATATTGAAAGCGTAGGTTTCGGCCTGCGGACCCGGGTTCAACACGATCGTGGCTTGGGTGATGTCCGGGCTGACAGCCTGGTTTACGAAGCCCTGAGCATCTGTTTTGCCCGATATCTCGGCCTCGGCATCCCCTCGCCCTGTCGTCAGGCTGAGCAGATAGGGCACCCCTTCTCTGGGGCTCTCATCATCGTTGAGGAAACGGATGTGCAAAAATTCCGGCACCCCTTTGCGTTCAATCGTCAGGTGCTTGCCGGCTTCAGCCGCTTCTGTCTTTTGGCGTTTTTCAGGGATTACAACCTCGTCGTTTGCCAGAAGGATGTACATGTTGTCGTGGCGCAACTCTTTCAGTGCTGCGTTCGCGTCATGCTCCCAAATAGTGGCTGGGAAGAATCCATAGCGCTCGGCGATTTTCCCGATGCATTCGCCTTGCTTGATGACATGAGTCTGCTCACTGGCAGGCGATGCCTCAGGTGCGGGTTGCCAGGTTGCGAGCAGGGTGCAGTTGGCGTCCGCTTCGGATAAGTCCACGGTGGTTTTTACCTGCCACGCCTCTTCATCCAGTTCAGGCAGGCTCAGTTGATAAGTGCCCAGCGGCAGGCCTTTGAAAAGGAAGCGTCCGTCCGGGCTGGTCTTGCCAATGAGTGCCTGACCGTCATCCCGGGTAATCACCAACTCGATACCATCGAGTCCTTTCCCGTCTTCACCAACCACTGTTACTTCAATGACCTTGTTCGGGTCCTGTGGAGGCGGTGGGCAAGTGATAGTCGTTGCGTCTACCGCCTGAGTATCACTCTGGGCTTGGGCGGCCTGGTCTGCCTGTGCCAGAGACGAGGTGTCAGTCGCCAATGAAAAACTCCTCGTCGCTGAACAGGGACTCGCTGAGGCGGTAGTCCGATGGATTGCTTTTGATCTGCCTCTGTCTATCCAGGCGCTCAGGCTGGGCGTTTTGATAGCTGTCGGGGCCTGAGTGATCTGCTGCTACCTGGGGTTCGAATACAACTGGTTTGTCGCTCGGCAGCAATCCGAGTTCTCGACGCTGCCTCAGATTGCGGTCTTCGACCTTTTGCCGGTGCAGGCAACTTTCCACCAACCGGTTCAGGCGCTCGCCGGGGTGGGGCAGGGCGGTGTCGGTGAGGATGTTGCGCATCCACAGCAAATTCGGGTCGCTGTCGAATGCCCAGCCGTAGGTCGCGGCCAGATTGATGAATCGACAGACCTGCTGCCGGCTGGTCAGTTGGTAGCTGGCGGCACGGTCGATCAGTGAGTTGACCTGGCTGCGCAGATCGTCGCGGGTCAGGCGCCAGGCTTGCGTGGGGAAGTGGCTATACAGGTGGTTCATCATTTCATCGATGAACTGCTGACGGGGCGGCTGGGCCAGAGCCTGAAGTTGCGTGTTCTGAATGATCAGCATGCTAGCCGGACTCTTGTTCGGTCAGAAAACGGCTGAGGGTGTTGCTCAGTTCCGGCCCGCTGGTGGCTTGTCCAAAGTAGTAATAGTGACAGCCGTCCGGGATGCCAGCCGGCTGGACTGGCAGACGCCGGTAGCCAAGCCTGGTCAGGACCCGTTGAGAACGGGTGTTGGCCTGGTCGACCGTGGCGAACAGATGATGGATGCCTCTGACGCGAGCCAATTGGTGCAGGAGCGTCATGGCCTGAAGACCGTAGCCCTGATTCTGGTAGCTCTGCCCAATCCAGTAGTAGAAGCGGGCGCTTCGACTACCGTCGGGTGCTGTGGCCTGAGGCAGGTATTGCAGTGCGGCAACACCAATCAGGCCAAGGTCCGGATGCAGGATCCCCAGTACAGGGTTGTGCTCTGACTGTTGCTTGCGCAGCCAGTCACGTGTCTGGTCAATACTCCGCATGCGCTCCACCCCGGCCAGTCGGCAAAGTTCCGCATTGCGCTGCATGCGGTAGAGCGCCCGAGCCTGATGAGGGCCGAGCAGGCTGGCGTACACGGCCTTGGTGTCAGGCGCCGGAGGATCGGGCAGTTGCAGGGTCGGAGCGCCCAACAGCCTTTCACAGCGGGCTTGCCAATTGCTCAGGTCGGCGAGTTGGCGATGGATATCGAACGCCTCTTCCTCATCTCCCGCCTGATCGTCGCCCACCCGTTCCAGCGCCTTGAGCAGGCAGATTTCGGCCTGGCTGTAGCTCGCCAATTGCCAATGCGCGATGCCCAGATTGAACCAGGTACTGCTGTGATCTTGCTCTTTCTCCTGCGTCGGAGCAGGGCGTTCGAGCGATTGGCCAAACCAGCCGATAGCCGCGGTCCAGCGATTGAGCTCGACGGCCAGGCTGCCCAGGTCGAAGGCTAGGTCGTAGTCCTCGCCGATAGGCAGGTGAAAACGCCAGACTTCGCCAAGTGCCTGATACCACCGCTGTTGCGCCGCACCCGATAACCGGGCGAGCACGGCGTCGATCTGCGGCAGCAACAGGTAGAACACCTTGGTATCCCAGTGCGCGAGACGCAGGAAGGCGAGCATCTGCTCCTGGCTCAGGGATTCTGCCCCGGTCTCCAGGGCCTGTTTGATGCGGTAGAAATCGTTGGGGTTGAACCCGTGCAAAGCCTGTTGTGCGGCGGCGGTGGTTTCGCGCCAGGTGCCAACGGGAGCCGCGCGCCAGCAGGCAGCCAGAAGGGCCAGGCCATTTCCGGGCGGGCTGGACCAGCAAGCGCCGCCATTGCTCTGGATGATGTCCGCCAAGGCCGGGTAGTTGACCGGCAGGGTGAAGCTGCCGTGGCAGGCAAAGTCAGGTGTTTGTTGTCTGGCGAGGTCTTTCAGTTCATGGCTGCCACGGTCGGCGCTGAGCAGCAGCAGGTTGCCGTCGTACAGTTGGCTGAGGCGTTCCAGCGCATTCAATGCCTGCGCAGGAAAGAGCAGGGCGCAAGGCGACAGGTGCTGGGCGTAGCGCTCGATCAACCGGTTCCAGTTCTGGTCAGGATAATCGGGGGCAACGATCCGGCGCTTTTGATAGTCCGGGGCCAGGCCGGAAAACGGCTGGTCGGCATCGCTTTCGGGGCCTCTTTCGACCTTCAGCCAGCCTTCATAGAGGTGTTCTTTATCGAGGAAGAACAAGTCCTGGCGCAGGCTGCCGAACACGTAGTTGGCGATGACCACCGGAGGCAGCTTGAGGCTGCCGGGCGTCAGGGTTATCTGCTGATGTTGCAGTTCCACCTGGCTGTCGGTTTCCACATCGAACAAGGCAAAGTCGAGGCGGCCCTGCTGGATGAAGGGATCGAGCCTGCCATGCAGCCGCTCGCGCCAGTGCTCTAGGGTCCTGGCGTTGAAGTCGGTCATCACGTAGCAGACCCGGTCATCCGGCCCGCGAATGGCATCGAAGGCCTCGAAGAATTGCAGCAGGAAGTGCCAGGCAAAACGCCCGCAACCACTGCCCAGTTCGATGATGTACAGCGGCTGTTCGCTGACCAGGCCTTGGGCCTTGAGGTCACGCCAGAAGCCCAAAACCATCTGCGCATAGGCCATCGCCATGACAGGATGGCTGGTCACGTAGTGCGGTACGTGCGCCCCGGCCCAGGCATCCAGCCCTTTTTCGCTGTAGTACTGACGCTGCAGATCCCACAACGGGGATTTGGCGAAGGCGGTGTAATCGGGCGTTCGCAGCGCTTCGCTGTGGGGGGTAATGCCGGTATCAGACATCAATGAGATTCCCGCTGCATCGTTATGCCAAGACCGGGCCAGTCTAGCCGGAGCGTTGCTTTGAGCAAGAAAAATATGGCTATTTGATATTGGTGGTTTTTCGGTGCTGCAGTGAGCTGCGACGGGCATCTGACACCGTAAATCCGGGCTGATCGCGAATTTTCTGGCCTTTGGAGTACTCGGGGAAATTGCTAAGTTCACATACCAAATTGTGAGTACACGCACAACTTGTGGTGCTAAGTTGAGCCCGCTATCGAGTACGGACCAGGACGGCCTCTCGACCTCTTCGCATTGCCGGACGCGAGGATAACCGGACTGAAATCGTGCCATGCGATGTTCATCGTCATTCCACAGACCCTCTCTGAAACTGAAAGGAATCACTCATGTCGCAACAACCTCAATTCGGCTGTGCCTGCTGTACCCCCAACATGCTGCCGCGCTTCGAGCACGCAGCCGAAGCCTGGCAGGCCCTGCACGCCGAGGCCGAGACACTGGCCCCCCATGGCGGTCAGCAAGCCGTGATTTTCTTTGGCGGCAATATCTACCCTGATCCCGAGCGGGCGGGGCAGCAGGTCGAGGCCATCGGTATCGCCGAGGGCGAGGTGAAGGCGAGCGGCGCACTGGACGATGTCCGCAAGGCGATGCAGCAGTACACGCCGGTCGATCGCCCGCTGAAGCCGGAAGAAACCTTGCTGCCCGGCTTGATCGATGCCCATGCGCACCTGATGTCTACCGCACTGATCACCGGATGGACCGATCTGTCGCCCATTCAGGGTCAGAGCCTGAACAGGGAATACAGCATCGCCCACGTCGAGGCCGAGATCGTGAAGGCCGCCAAGGCGGTGAAAGACAAGCCCAAGGATCAGCAATGGGTGACCGGGTTCGGTGTCGACCCCTCGTTGATGAAGGATTGGCAGGACATCCAGGCGTCCACGCTTGATAGCCTTTACCCCGAGCTGCCTGAGCTGAAGATCTTCCTGCTCAACGCGTCCGGTCATATCAGCTATGCGAACACCAAGGCCCTGAAGCTGGCCGGTCTCGACAAGGAATACAAAGATGGCGTCCTGACCGAAACCCAATCGGCCCTGATGATCCCGCATCTGCCTAAACCGGGACCGTTGCAGTTTTTCCGCAACTTGTTACAGGTCTTCAGTGACGCGAACAAGCGTGGAATCACCACGGTATTCGATGCGAGCGTCGGGTTGGTCGGCAAGCAGTATGAAATCGGCCTGATGAGGCTGCTGGCCAAGACTCATGTACTGACGCTGCGGGTAGGCGGGGCCTTGTATGGCAGCGATGACGCCGATCTGAAGATGTGGCTGAAGTCCTACCATCCCGAACTGGACAGCGAGGGCAACGAGCTGTTCACGCTGCGCGCGATGAAACTGATCGCCGACGGCTCGAACCAGGGGCTCACCGGGCTGCAGAGCGAGCCCTACAAGTGTTGCCATGAGCATCAGGTACCAGGCGTCGGCGCCTACGGCCTGTTCAACTACAACCCGGTGCGCGAACTGGCCAATGTCATGGCCGATGTCACCGCCAAGGGCTGGCCGATCCTGACCCACGCCAACGGCGACGAAGCGATCGACAACGTGCTGTCCGCCTACCAACTGGCCCTGTGCAATCCGCCGACCGACAAGGCCCCGCTGCCCGAGCCGCCGTTCAACAGCGTGCCGGCCTGGGCCAACCAGCGCCACCGTATCGAACACTGCTCGCTGCTGCACGACGACGCCATTGCCCTGATGAAGCGCATGGCGATCTCACCGAGCTTCCTGATCGGTCATGTCGGCTACTGGGGCCAGGCATTCCAGCAAACCATCCTCGGCGAGGAACGCGCCGACATGCTCGACCGTTGCGCCTCGGCGTTGAAAGGTGGCCTGCGCATCAGCCTGCACAGCGACCGTTTCGTCACCCCGTTCGGTCCGCTGCGCTACATGGAGCAGGCGATTGGCCGGGTGATGGAAGCCGTGGTGGATGAGCAGGATGACAACAAGCGGATTCTCAACAAGGAAGAGCGCCTCGATGTGCACCAGGCCCTGCGCGCGGTGACCATCGATGCGGCCTGGCAATGCCATCTTGACCATCAGGTCGGTTCGCTGCTGCCGGGCAAGCAGGCCGACCTGGTGATCCTGGCCAAGGATCCGCTGCAATGGAAGGCCGCCGATGCGGCTGGCATGCGCGATATCCCGGTGCAGGAAACCTGGGTCAGTGGGCGCAAGGTGCATTCGGCGTAATGAGCTGATGGGGCCCCGGCCATTGGCCGGGGCTTGCTCGATTCATTGCAGGCAAGCACCAGCCTGGAACCTGTGGGAGCCGGTCTTGCCGGCAAAGCCCTGTTACTGACGAACACCCCCAAACAGCGGATTGCCCCGCAACCGCTCCACCGCAATATCCACGAACGCTCGCACCTTCGCCGGCGCCTGTCGTCCTTGTGGATATACCAGGTGAATCGGCAATGGCGGCTCTTCGAATTCCTCCAGCACCACCTGCAATTCACCGGCGAGCAAGGCCGGCCCGACCTGGTAATGCAGCACCCGGGTCAATCCCCAACCCGAACGCGCCGCATCGATCACCGCCTGGTTGGTATTGCACATCAGCACCGGGTCGATGCCGATTCGCTGACCACCGGCGAAGCGCCATTCCGGCGAAGCCCATGAGCTGTTGGACGCGACGATGCGGTGGTCTTTGAGGTCTGTCGGGGCGGTCGGGGTACCGCGCTTTCCAAGGTAGTCCGGCGCCGCGCAGATCACGTGACGTACCGCGCCGACCCGCACCGCAGTCAGGCCGGAGTCCGCCAGATGGCCGATGCGCACGGCAACATCGAGCCCTTCCTCGACGATATTCACCTGACGATCGATGAACAGGGTCCGCGCATGCATGCCGGGGTAGGCGTCGAGGTAGTCGGTGACGATCGGCAGTACGTACAACTGGCCGAACAGGATCGGCGCGGTGATTGCCAATGTCCCGGACGGCTCGCTGTAGTGACCGGCCGCAGCGGCTTCGGCTTCGGCGATATCGCCGAGAATGCGCCGGCAGTCGGCAAGATAGTGTGCGCCGGCCTCAGTGGTCTTCACCGAGCGGGTTGTGCGCACCAGCAGGCGGGCGCCGACCAGATCTTCCAGTGCCGCCACGATGCGCGTCACCGCCGGTGCGCTCATGTGCATCTGCCGCGCGGTTTTGGCGAAGCTCTCGGTTTGCGCAACGTTCACGAAGACGCGCATCGCCAGCCAACGGTCCATTGCGGTGGGTTTCCTTCGGGTCAGGGACTTGTCATGAGCGTCTCCGGTGAGTCCCGGGGCGCCGTCGGGGTGCCCGGGATTATGTGCCATTTTGCGCATCCTTCCAGTGTCGGCTTCAGAAGCCGAAGTGGCTGAGGCCCGGGTGATCGTCCGGGCGCCGGCCCAGCGGCCAGTGGAACTGGCGGTCTGCTTCGCGGATCGGCTGTTCGTTGATGCTGGCGTGGCGCGCGCGCATCAGGCCGTCTTCGGCGAACTCCCAGTTCTCGTTGCCGTAGGCGCGGAACCACTGGCCGCTGTCGTCGCGGTACTCGTAGGCGTAGCGCACGGCGATGCGGTTGCCGGTGAAGGCCCACAGTTCCTTGATCAGCCGGTAGTCCAGTTCGCGGTTCCATTTGCGGGTGAGGAAGGCTTCGGCTTCGGCGCGGTTGTGGACGAACTCGGCGCGGTTTCTCCAGCGGGTGTCCGTGGTGTAGGCCAGCGCGACTTTGGCAGCGTCGCGGCTGTTCCAGCCGTCTTCGGCCAGGCGGACTTTTTCGATGGCGCTCTGTTCGGTGAAGGGTGGCAGCGGTGGACGGGACATGGTCAGTCTCCTGAGTGATGAGTGAAGTCAAAGGGCGAGCTGGATCGGGTCCTCACCGGCCGCGACCGCGCAGCAGATGAGCACTTCATCGTCGCCGACCTTGGCGGTCGGCTCCTTGATATAGGTGACCGCGCCCTTGAGCAGGCGGGTGCGGCAGGTGCCGCAATGGCCTTCGCGACAACTGTATTCCGGTGACAGGCCACGGGCTTCCGCCAGTTCCAGCAAGGTGCCGGACTCCGGCGTCCAGCGGGCTTCTTTCAGCGAGTCCATGAAGGTGACCGCCACCGATTCTGTCGCGGGCGGCAGGCGCACGGGCGCGGCGCCAGCGCCAGTGCGGGTCAGTGAGCCGGGCCCGAAGGCTTCGGCGTGAATGCGCTCGTCGGCGACGCCGTACCCGCGCAAGCCGTCGTAGATCGCCTGGGTAAACGCGGGCGGGCCGCACAGGTAGAACGCGTAATCGCCGAAGGGCAGATACCGCCCGAGCAGCGGCATGTCGATGCGGCCTGCGGCGTCGTAGTCGATGCCGTGCGCAACGCCGTGGATGTCGCTCAGCACGCGGACCACGTTGACGGCGCCGTTCGCCGTGGCGACGAGCGCCGCCAGTTCCTGATCGAAAGCACGTTCCGGCTTCGAGCGGGCGGCGTAGAACAGCGTGGCCGGGCGGATGCGCTGGGTGCGCGCGCCTTCGAAGACGAGGTGGCGCAGCATCGCCAGCATCGGCGTGATACCGACGCCGCCGGCGATCAGCACCGCGGGGCGAGGGTCCGCGGCGTCCAGGGTGAAATCGCCCGCCGGCGCCCGCGCCTCCAGCGTGTCGCCTTCGCGCAGTTCGTCGTGAAGATGCCCGGACACCCGACCGTCGCGTTTCACGCTGATGCGGTAATGGCTGTCGGACGGCGCGACCGACAAGGTGTAGGTGCGAATGACCGGTTTGTTCACGCCGGGAAGTCGCACACGGATGGGCAGGTGCTGGCCCGCCAGGTGCGGCAGCAGTCCCGCACCGTCGGTGGGTTCGAGGTGAAAGGAACGGATCGACGCACTTTCCTGCACCACGCGGGAGACTTTTAGCACCCGCCAGCGGGTGGCGAGTTCGACCGCGCGCAGGCGCTCGTCGGCCTGCTGCCAGTCGCCGGTCATCAGCGAGCTGTCGGCCTCGCCGTCTTTGCGGGATGCCCAGCGCAGGGCGAGGCCGCCGGGTCTGCGGACGATCTTCCGGGGTTTGAACGTCCAGAGCCGCTCGGCGCCCTGGAATACCGCGATTTCCGGCGAATCGAAAATGACCTCGGCATCGCCGGTCATCTGCAATACATCGCCGCTTTGGTAATCGACGAACAACAGCCCGGCCTTGCCGTTGAGATGGATATTGCCCAGGGTCGAGAAAAACAGGTTGCCGTTGAAGTCGGGGATGGTCAGCAGGCCATCCTCGCCGACGCGAACGAAGCCCGGCTTGCCACCGCGATGGGACACGTCGACCTGACGGCGTTCCTCGCGGTCGGCGTAGGTGGCGACGAAAAAGGCATCGGCCCCCTCGATCAGCGATCGTGCCCGGGCATCGAGGGTGGGGAGTGCTTCGATCTGTCCGGCGAACGCAGCCTGCGGATCCCGGGCAAAGGAAAAGTCCCGCAACTGGATGTACCGCGGGCAGTTACCGAAGCTCTGGTCGACCTCGACCCGAAAGCCTTGGGCGAGACCCGACAGCACCCCGTTCATACGGTTGCGCCGCCGGCTGTGCATCTCGATCCCGAGCAGGCCGACCGGGGCGCCATCGAACATCCCCAGGCCAGCCGGATCCAGTGGGTCCGGCCGGGCGGCGATATCGAGGGCAGTGGCTGAAGGCGAACTCATGAAACCAGGCCGGCCTTCGAGAAAGGTCGCCCAGGCATCGCCCTCGGCGTCCACGCTGCCGAGCACGATGAACGGCAGTTGGCGGTAGAAGTCGCGATGCTGGTCGGGCATGAAATCCCGTATGACCCGCTGGCCGACACCTTCCATACGCTCGGCGACGCCGACTTTCTCCTGGATGAATTTCTCGCCTTCATGCCAGGTGGACAGCGTGTTCAGGTGTTCGGCCATGTCCGTTGCTCCCGTGGGAATTGGACCAGGTGGGTCAGGCGCTCAGCCCGGCGCGGCTCTGGGCGAAGGGCACGAAGCCCGGCAGCGCCTCGACCCGACGCAGGAAAGCATTGACGGCGGGATAGCCGGACAGGTCGACATTGCCCTCCGGGGCGCGAGCGACGTAACTGTAGATGGCCACGTCGGCGATGGTCGGATGGGCGGCAGCGAGCCACTCGCGGTCGGCCAGGTGCTGTTCCAGTCGGCCCAGCAGGACATGGGCGCGGGCAATGACTTCGTCAGCGTCGAAACTGGCGTTGAACACGGTGATCAGCCGCGCTGCGCAGGCGCCATAGGCCAGTTCGCCAGCGGCCACGGACAGCCAGCGCTGGACCCGCGCCGCGCCCAGCGCGTCCTCGGGCAGCCAGTCAGTGCGTCCGGCCTTCTTCGCGACGTAGACGAGGATGGCATTGGAGTCGGCGATCACGATCTCGCCATCTTCCAGCACTGGAATCTGGCCGAACGGATTCAGGGCGAGAAACGCCGGCGACTTGTGCGCAGCCGCGGCCAGATCGACTTCGATCAGCTCATGGGGCACGCCCAGCAGCGAGGCGAACAGAACTGCGCGGTGGGCATGGCCCGAGAGAGGGTGGTGATGGATCTTCATGTTCCGGCTCCTGGCTTGAGTGAGCGGGGCGGGGTGAGTCCCGATCCGTGAGGCCAGTGTGGAACCGAACGCTTTTTGGCGGAATAGGCGTTGTTGGCAGTTCTTTATTGCGTTAGTTGGAATAATCGCGCCGGGCTGACCGATGTCATTGCTCCCGTCCGTGGTGAAATGGGATGATTCGCAATTGCAATCACTGCCCACCCAGAGCCACTGTCCGTGTCCCACAGACTTCTCCTTACCGAAGACGACCTCAACCTGCGTCAGGACCTCGAGCAGCATTTCCAGCGCCGTGGTTTTCACGTTCATGCCTGCGAAAACGGCACCCAGGCCCTGGCGGCGATGGCGCAGGGCGGTTTCGATCTGGTGCTGCTGGACATCATGCTTCCGGGAATCGATGGCCTGAGCCTGCTGGACAATCTGCGTCGGCATCAGTCGGTTCCTGTGATGCTGATGTCGGCCCTCGGCGCCGAGCAGGATCGCATCAGTGGCTTCACCCGCGGCGCCGATGACTACCTGCCCAAGCCGTTCAGCCTTGCGGAGCTGGATGCGCGGGTGGATGCGCTGTTGCGGCGGGTGGCGCTGGATCGGCGGCGCGGCGAGCAGGGCAGCGACAGCGGTTCGCTGACCTTCGATCAGGAGCGTCAGGACGTCGTTCACCAGGGCCGCAACGCGGGGCTCACCGGTTCCGAGTTCCGCCTGCTGTCGACGCTGCGCGCCCACCCCGGCGAGGCGTTGAGCAAGGCGTTTCTCTATCAGACGGTGCTGCACCGCGCCTACACCCGGCTGGACCGCGGCCTCGACGTCCACGTCTGCAACCTGCGGCGCAAGCTGACCGCCATCGGCGCGGCCCATGTGCAGATCCAGTCGGTGCGCAGTCAGGGCTACATCCTGGTGGAAGCGGAACCGTCCTGATGCGCCGTCATCCGTTGTTGTGGAAGCTGGCGCTGATATTGGTGAGTTTCTGCCTGTTGCTGACGTGGCTGATCTGGACCTGGGGCCTGTCGGTGGAGCGCAGCACCTACTTTCTCAGCGCCGCCGATCAAACCTATCTGGCGCGCTATGCCGAGCAGGCCGAACAGGCGTGGCGCGACGGCGGAGCCGAGGGCGCCGAGGCTTACCGCCAGCAACTCGCACAGCAGGAAGACACCTGGGTGGTGCTGGTCGGGCCCTATCTGCAGAGCCTCGGCACCACGCCGCTGAGCGCTGAAGATGCCAGCCACCTGACCTTCATGCGCAAGCTCGACTGGCCCATGAGCCGGCGGCTTCAAGATGAATTGCCGTATGTCAGCATCGAATTCCCCGAGCATCCCGAAGACGGCCGGCTGGTCATTCAGTTGCCGGAGCGCCTGCTGCCCACCGGCCTGACGCCCTGGACCCATCTGGTCACCCACGGTATAGCGCCGGCGGTTTTGGCGTTGCTGCTCGGGCTGGCGCTCTATCGCCATCTGGTGGTGCCGCTCAATCGCCTGCGCGACCGCGCCGACGCCTTGCGCGCGGATGATCTGAACAGCCCCGGCCTGCCGCTTCAGGAGCGCCGCGATGAACTGGGCGAACTGGCCCAGGCCTTCGAACACATGGCCGGGCGCTTGCGGCGCAGCCTCGACCAGCAACGGTTGTTGCTGCGTACCTTGTCCCACGAATTGCGCACGCCGCTGGCGCGGTTGCGCATCGCGCATGACAGCGGCGTACCGCCGGAGCAACTGCGCGAGCGGCTGGACCGGGAAGTCGACGGCATGCAGCGGCTGCTGGAAGACACCCTCGACCTGGCCTGGATGGACACCGAACAACCGGAGCTGCCCACCGAGCCGGTGCAGATGCTCTCGGTGTGGGAGGCGCTGTGCGAAGACGCCTGTTTCGAAAGCGGCTGGGCGCGCTCGCGCTTGCTTTCGACGCTGTCCGCCGACTGCCGGATTCAGGGCCATCTGGACAGCGTTGCCCAAGCCCTGGAAAACCTGCTGCGCAACGCCATTCGCCACTCGCCGGAAGGTGGGACGATCCGCTTCGATGGCGTGCGCGAGGGCGACTGTTGGCATTTCCAATTGACGGACCAGGGGCCGGGCGTCGCCGAGGCCGACCTTGAACGCATCTTCGAGCCTTACCAGCGTCTGGCCGGCAGCGGCGCGGGTTTCGGCCTTGGCTTGGCGATCGCCCGTCGCGGCATCGCGTTGCAGGGCGGAACGCTGTGGGCCAGCAATGGCCATCCGGGTCTGGTGCTTCATCTGGTACTGCCCGTCGCGGAGGAATGTTTAGAAAGTTAATGAGCTTTACTCTCAATTGGCAGTCATTATCATTCGTGACCTCTTGCATTCAGCGCGACGCTCCGGAGATCGAAAGATGTTGCCCCGCCCAGTCCCCCGCATTCCCTTCCTGTTGCTGACCAGTTGCCTGTTGTCCACCGCCGTGCAGGCTGCGTCCGAACCGCAGGTCGTCGAGCTGGAAAGCCAGAACGTCGTTGCCACCGCGCTGGAAGAGACCAAGCAGGCGCCGGGCGTGTCGATCATCACCGCCGAGGACATCAAGAAGCGCCCGCCGGCCACCGACCTGTCGCAGATCATCCGCACCATGCCCGGGGTCAACCTGACCGGCAACTCCACCAGCGGCCAGCGCGGCAACAACCGCCAGATCGATATTCGTGGCATGGGCCCGGAAAACACCCTGATCCTGGTCGATGGCAAGCCGGTCGGCAGCCGCAGCTCGGTGCGTTACGGCTGGCGCGGCGAGCGCGATTCGCGCGGTGACACCAACTGGGTGCCGGCCGATCAGGTCGAGCGCATCGAGGTCATCCGTGGCCCGGCGGCAGCCCGTTATGGCTCCGGCGCGATGGGCGGGGTGGTGAACATCATCACCAAGCAGGCCGGCGCCGAAACCCACGGCAACATGACCGTCTACCAGAACTTCCCGCAGCACGGCGAAGAAGGCACCAGCAAGCGGGTGACCTTCGGGCTCAACGGCCCGCTGACCGACAGCCTCAGCTACCGGGTCTACGGCAACGTGGCGAAAACCGATTCGGATGACTGGGACATCAACGCCGGGCACGAATCCGCCCGCACCGGTAACCAGGTCGGCACGCTGCCGGCGGGCCGCGAAGGCGTGCGCAACAAAGACCTCAACGGCCAGTTGAGCTGGCGCCTGAGCCCCGAGCAGACCCTGGAACTGGAGGCCGGCTTCAGCCGCCAGGGCAACATCTATACCGGCGATACCCAGAACACCAACTCCAACGCCAACGTGAAAAGCATGCTGGGCCACGAGACCAACATTCTTTACCGCGAGAACTACGCGCTGACCCATCGCGGCGACTGGGACTTCGGCAGCACCATGGCCTACCTGCAATACGAGAAGACCCGCAACCAGCGGATCAACGAAGGCCTGGCCGGCGGCACCGAAGGCATTTTCAGCAACACCGATTTCTACACCTCGACCCTGCGCGACCTGACCGCCCACGGCGAAGTGAACCTGCCGCTGCACGCCCTGCGTGACCAGACCCTGACCCTCGGCGCCGAGTGGAGCCAGCAAAAGCTCGATGACCCGAGCGCCAACACCCAGACCACCAGCGAAGGCGGCGCGGTCAGCGGCCTGACCAGCGCCGGTCGCGACACCAGCTCGCAAGCGCAGATCGTCTCGTTCTTCGCCGAAGACAACATTGAACTGCTGCCCGGCACCATGCTCACGCCGGCCCTGCGTTTCGATCACCACAGCATCGTCGGCGACAACTGGAGCCCGTCGCTCAACCTGTCCCACGCGCTGACCGACACCCTCACCCTGAAAGCCGGCATCGCCCGCGCCTACAAGGCGCCGAACCTGTATCAGCTCAACCCTGACTACCTGCTCTACAGCCGCGGCCAGGGGTGCTATGGCCAGAGCACCAGTTGCTACCTGCAAGGCAACGACAAGCTCGAAGCCGAGACCAGCGTCAACAAGGAATTGGGGATCGAGTACCAGAACGACGGCTGGGTCGCCGGCCTGACCTACTTCCGCAACGACTACAAGAACAAGATCGAATCGGGGATGAGCCCGGTCGGTCGTGCCACCGGTGGCACCGGCACCTACGTCAACTCCGCGGTCTACCAG
Source organism: Pseudomonas sp. 20P_3.2_Bac5 (assembly GCF_025466035.1). Lineage (NCBI taxonomy): Bacteria > Pseudomonadati > Pseudomonadota > Gammaproteobacteria > Pseudomonadales > Pseudomonadaceae > Pseudomonas > Pseudomonas sp. 20P_3.2_Bac5. Next base: position 214,307 of record NZ_JANLOA010000137.1, read on the forward strand.
TGGGAAAACGTGCCGAAGGCGCTGGTCGAGGGCCTCGAAGGCACCCTGACCATCCCGCTGACCGAGCAGTTGAAGTGGAACAACAACTTCACCTACATGCTGCAATCGAAGAACAAGACCACCGGCGAGACCCTGTCGGTGACCCCGAAGTACACCCTCAACTCGATGCTTGACTGGCAGGCCACCGACGCGTTGTCGCTGCAGGCCAGCGTGGCCTGGTATGGCAAGCAGACGCCGAAGAAGTACGACTATCACGGTGATCGCGTGACCGGTAACGGCAATAACCAGTTGTCGCCGTACGCGCTGGTGGGCTTGAGCGGCACCTACGCCTTCACCAAGAACCTGAGCCTGACCACCGGGGTTGAAAACCTCTTCGACAAACGCCTGTTCCGCGAAGGCAACGCCCAGGGCGTGAACGGTATCGATGGTGCGGGTGCCGCCACCTACAACGAGCCGGGCCGCACGCTCTACACCAGCCTGACCGCGTCCTTCTAAAAGGCCCTGGCCGCCGCTTCCGCGTGGAAGCGGCGGCTGATTGCGCACATAACGAGAATGCCTGATGAACCTCACCCCGTTGTTCCTGAGCCTGGCGCTGATGGCGTCGGGCTCTGTTGCGTTGGCGCAGCCGGAGTCCGAGCAGAAAATGGATGCCGCCGTGCTGCAGCAGAAGGACTCCGCTTACCGTTTCACCACCCTCACGCTCGACTCCGCTGACGGCAAGCGCCATTACCAGTTGTGGGTCGGCAAACCGGACCGCCCGGCACCCGCTGCCGGTTACCCGGTGCTGTGGATGCTCGACGGCAACGCCGCCCTCGGCACCCTGCAAGCGCCGCAGTTGCGCGAGCTGGCTGCCGGCCAGGCGCCGCTGCTGGTCGCCGTCGGTTACCAGACCGAACAGCGCATCGAACGCAACGCCCGCACCTATGACTACACCCCGCCGATTGCGGGCGCGGTCGAGCAGGTCGATCCGCTGAGCGGGCAACCCAGCGGTGGCGTGGACGCATTTTTTGACCTGTTGAGCCAGCGCATGCGGCCGATGGTCGCCGCCGTCGCGCCGATCGATGGCAGTCGCCAGACGCTGTGGGGCCATTCCTATGGTGGCCTGGCCGTGCTCCATGCGTTGTTCACACGGCCTGGCGAGTTCAGCGATTACGCCGCCGCCAGCCCTTCGTTGTGGTGGCGGGACGGGGCGATCGTGCGCGAGGCCGCGGGGTTGCAGGCGCGACTGGGCGACAGCCATCCGCGCCTGCTGCTGATGCGCGGAAGCGCCGAACCGTCCCAGCCACGCGGACCGAGCACGGGTGATGTGGAAGCGCCGGCGCGGGCGTTGGTTGCCGATCTGGAGAAGGTTCCGGGGTTGCAGGTCAGCTACCAGCGCTTCGAAGGGCTGAACCATGGGCCGATGTTGCCGGCGTCGTTGGGGGTGGTGATCGAGCGGATGTCGCGTTGACAGGTTTGTGTTGTTGCTGATGGCCTCATCGCTGGCAACCCACCCTGCGACAAGACTTCACTTAATCTTTGATAAATGCGGGTGTATCGTATTCGCCCTTCACGCTGGCCAGATAAAGGCCAACTGTTGTTTTCCGCGAGTACGAGGTGCCTGTTCCGATGTCCTTTTCCCGTCGACAAATGCTCAAGGGGCTGACCGGCCTGGTGGTGGTTGGCCTGGGCGCCGGTGGCGCGGCCCGTTACTGGCTGGGCAAGGTCGAGGACGAGAACGCCGGGCACGACTACGAACTGATCGCCGCGCCGCTGGACGTCGAGCTGGTGCCAGGCTTCAAGACCGAGGCCTGGGCCTTCGGCCCGTCGGCGCCGGGCACCGAGTTGCGGGTGCGCCAGGGCACCTGGCTGCGGGTGCGCTTCATCAACCACCTGCCGGTGGAAACCACCATTCACTGGCACGGCATCCGCCTGCCGCTGGAAATGGACGGCGTGCCCTATGTGTCGCAACTGCCGGTCAAGCCGGGCGAGTTCTTCGACTACAAGTTCCGCGTGCCGGATGCCGGCAGCTACTGGTATCACCCCCATGTCAGCAGCAGCGAAGAACTCGGCCGCGGCCTGGTCGGGCCGCTGATTGTCGAAGAGCGGGAGCCGACCGGCTTCAAGCACGAACGCACCTTGAGCCTGAAAACCTGGCATGTAGACGAGCAGGGCGCCTTCCTGCCCTTCAGCATCCCCCGCGAGGCCGCGCGCAACGGCACCGCCGGGCGCCTGATCACCATCAACGGCCAGGCCAATGCGGTGAGCGAACTGCCGGCCGGGCAGGTGGTGCGGGTGCGTTTGCTCAATCTCGACAACACCTGGACCTACCGTCTCAACCTCAAGGGCAACTGCGAGGCGATGATCTATGCCCTCGACGGTAACCCGATCACCCCGCGTCCGCTGGAAGACGAGTATTGGCTCGGCCCGGGCATGCGCATCTGCCTGGCGATCCGCATTCCCGAGGCGGGCGAGGAAGTGTCCCTGCGCGACGGCTTCGTGCGCCTCGGCACCCTGCGTTCGGTCGCCAGCGCCGACACGCCGGGCGACTGGCCGCCGGCGCTGCCGCCGAATCCGGTCGCCGAGCCGGACCTGGATAACGCCGAGAAACTCAACTTCAATTTCGAATGGGCCGGCAAGGTCTCGGTGGACACCGAGAACGGCAGGCCGCCGAGCCTCTGGCAGATCAACGGCCAGGCCTGGGACATTACCGACAAGACCTGCGCCGACCGCCCGATTGCCACGTTGCAGAAGGGCAAGAGCTACATCTTCGAGTTGAAGAACATGACCCAGTACCAGCACCCGATCCACCTGCACGGCATGAGCTTCAAGGTCATCGCGTCGAATCGCCACAACATCGTCGAGCCGTGGTTCACCGACACCTACCTGCTGGGCAAGAACGAACGCGCCCAGGTGGCGCTGGTGGCGGATAACCCGGGAACCTGGATGTTCCACTGCCACGTCATCGACCACATGGAAACCGGCCTGATGGCCGCGATCGCGGTGGTCTGATGCGACCGCAGATCATCGATCGCAGCCGCGATCAGGAGTTCATGCGCCTGGCCCTGGAACTGGCCGCCCAAGGCGCGGCCCTCGGCGAGGTGCCGGTGGGCGCGGTGCTGGTGCAGCACGGCGAAGTGATCGGGCAGGGCTTCAACCGGCCGATCATCGACAGCGATCCCAGCGCCCACGCCGAGATGGTCGCCATCCGCGCCGCCGCCAAGGCCGCCAGCAATTACCGCCTGCCAGGCAGCACCCTGTATGTGACGCTGGAACCGTGCAGCATGTGCGCCGGGCTGATCGTGCATTCGCGGGTCAACCGCGTGGTTTATGGCGCGCTGGAGCCGAAGGCCGGGATTGTGCAGAGCCAGGGACAGTTCTTTACCCAGGGCTTTCTCAATCACCGGGTGATCTACGAGGGCGGGGTGCTGGCGGAGGAGTGCGGGACGATGCTCAGCGCGTTCTTCAAGGCCCGAAGAGCCAAGGCTTAAAGCGGCGGGGTCTGCTCCGCCGGCTTGTCCTTGTTCACGCCGGGCACGTGCAGGTTGCCTTCGGCGACCTGGCTGCCCTCGAGCTGCGGCTGGGTCACCCAAGTGAGGATGTCGTAGTAGCGACGGATGTTGGCGACGAAATGCACCGGTTCGCCACCGCGGGCGTAACCGTACTTGGTCTTGCTGTACCACTTCTTCTGCGACAGCCGCGGCAGCATCTTTTTCACGTCCAGCCACTTGTTCGGGTTCAGGCCCTCGCGCTCGGCCAGCTTGCGCGCGTCGTCCAGGTGACCGCCGCCAACGTTGTAGGCGGCCAGGGCGAACCAGGTGCGGTCCGGCTCCTTGATCGAGTCGTCAAGCTGTTCCTTGACGTGCATGAAGTACTTGGCGCCGCCGCGGATGCTCTGCACCGGATCCAGGCGGTTGGACACGCCCATGGCCTGGGCGGTGCGCTGGGTCAGCATCATCAGGCCGCGCACGCCGGTCTTGGAGGTCACCTCCGGCTGCCACATGGATTCCTGATAACCGATCGCCGCCAGCAGGCGCCAGTCCACCTGTTCTTGCTTGGCGTAGGTGCGGAAGTGCTTTTCGAAGCGCGGCAGGCGCTGCTGCAGGTGCTGGGCGAAGGTATAGGCGCCGACATAACCGAGCACGTCGACGTGCCCGTAATAGCGGTCTTTCAAGCGTTGGAGGGTGCCGTTCTTCTGCACCTTGTCGAGGAATTCGTTGATTTCGTTGAGCAGGCTGTTGTCTTCGCCGGCGGCCACGGCCCAGCGCTGGTCACGGGCATCGCCGAGGTCGAAGGCCACCCGTACGTTGGAGAAATACACCTGGTTCATCGCCAGTTCGTTGGAATCCACCAGGGTCAGGTCGATCTGCCCTTCATCCACCATGCGCAGCAGGTCGACCACTTCGACCTGGTCGGACTCTTCATATTCCAGGCCCGGGTACTGTTTCTTCAGTTCGGCGAGCTGTTCGGCGTGGCTGCTGCCCTTGAGCACCAGGATGCGCTTGCCCACCAGACCGGCGGCATTGGTGGGGCGGGTCTTGCCGTTGCGGTAGATGACTTGCGGGGTGACTTCGAGATAAGGGTGGGAAAAACGCGCCTGGCCCTTGCGCTGCTCGCTGCTGACCAGGCCGGCGGCGGCCAGCACCGGGCCTGATGGCTTGCCGAGCTGGCTGAACAGGTCGTCGAGGTTGTCGGCGGTTTCGATCTGCAGTTCGACCCCAAGATCGTCGGCGAAGCGTTTCACCAGCTCGTATTCGAAGCCGGTCTCGCCGTTACGATCCTGGAAATAGGTGGCCGGGCTGTTGCGGGTCACCACGCGCAATACACCATCCTCCTTGATGCGTTCGAGGGTGCTGGGTTTTTCAACGCAGGCACCGAGCATCAGGAAGAGTCCGGTTGCGATGAGCCATTTGGCGCAACGCTGGCGCAAAGCAGTCTGGGCAAACATAACGTGCAGTATACGCAAAGGGCCTGCCGCGCCATATCTCGACAACTGATAGCTTGTCTGCTATCGCCGCCTGTGCTTGCGACTTTTCAGCGCAGTTGTAGGTTGCTTGCGGACGGACGGCCGCCCTGGAACGCACTTGCCGACATTCGGATGGCCGCCAATGCAGCGTTTCGGGTGCCTGACGCGGAGGTTTAGGCTAGAATGCACGGCCTCTAAGCACACCCCCTTCCTGAGGCTGTCCCGACGATGTTGATCCTGCGCGGCGCTCCTGCCCTTTCTGCCTTTCGCCACGGTAAATTACTCGAGCAATTGAGCCAGAAAGTCCCCGCTGTTAGTGGTTTGTACGCTGAATTCGCTCATTTCGCCGAGGTTGACGGCGATCTGACCGCCGACCAACAGCAAGTGCTCGCGCGCCTGCTCAAGTACGGCCCGAGCGTACCGGTACAGGAACCTGCCGGTCGCCTGTTCCTGGTCATGCCGCGTTTCGGCACCATCTCGCCCTGGTCGAGCAAGGCCAGCGATATCGCCCACAACTGCGGCCTGGAAAACGTCCGTCGCCTGGAGCGGGGCATTGCCTTCTATATCAGTGGTGAACTGAGCGAAGCCGACGCCGCTGGCGTCGCCGAGCTGCTGCACGACCGCATGACCCAGGTCGTGCTGGCCCGGCTGGAAGAGGCCGCGGGCCTGTTCAGCCACGCCGAACCCAAGCCGCTGACCGCCGTCGACATCCTTGGCGGTGGCCGCGAAGCCCTGGCCAAGGCCAACGTCGAGCTGGGCCTGGCCCTGGCCGAAGACGAGATCGATTACCTGGTCAGCGCCTTCCAGGGCCTCAAGCGCAACCCGCACGACATCGAACTGATGATGTTCGCCCAGGCCAACTCCGAGCACTGCCGTCACAAGATCTTCAACGCCAGTTGGGATATCGACGGCGAAAGCCAGGAAAAAAGCCTGTTCGGCATGATCAAGAACACCTACCAGATGCACAGCGAAGGCGTCCTGTCCGCGTACAAGGACAACGCCTCGGTGATCGTCGGTTCGGTTGCCGGCCGCTTCTTCCCGAATCCTGAGACCCGCCAGTACGGCGCGGTGAAGGAGCCGGTGCACATCCTGATGAAGGTCGAGACCCACAACCACCCGACCGCCATCGCGCCGTTCCCGGGCGCGTCCACCGGCTCCGGCGGCGAAATCCGCGACGAAGGCGCCACCGGTCGCGGCGCCAAGCCGAAAGCCGGCCTGACCGGCTTCACCGTTTCCAACCTGCGCATCCCGGGCTTCGAACAGCCGTGGGAGCAGGCGTACGGCAAGCCGGAGCGCATCGTCAACGCGCTGGACATCATGATCGAAGGCCCGCTGGGCGGCGCCGCGTTCAACAACGAGTTCGGCCGTCCGGCCCTGACCGGCTACTTCCGTACCTTCGAACAGTCGATCAACACCCCGCACGGCGAAGAAGTGCGCGGTTACCACAAGCCGATCATGCTGGCCGGCGGTATGGGCAACATCCGTGAAGACCACGTGCAGAAGGGCGAAATCACCGTCGGCGCCAAGCTGATCGTGCTCGGCGGCCCGGCCATGCTGATCGGCCTGGGCGGCGGCGCTGCCTCGTCGATGGCCACCGGTGCCAGCTCCGCCGACCTCGACTTCGCGTCCGTTCAGCGGGAAAACCCGGAAATGGAACGCCGCTGCCAGGAGGTCATCGACCGCTGCTGGCAACTGGGCGACAACAACCCGATCGCCTTCATCCATGACGTCGGCGCCGGCGGTATCTCCAACGCCTTCCCGGAGCTGGTCAACGACGGTGGCCGCGGCGGCCGCTTCGAACTGCGCAACGTGCCCAACGACGAGCCGGGCATGGCCCCGCACGAAATCTGGAGCAACGAATCCCAGGAGCGTTACGTGCTGGCCGTCAGCTCGGTCGACTTCGAGCGCTTCCAGGCCATCTGCGAACGCGAGCGTTGCCCGTTCGCGGTGGTCGGCGAAGCCACCGAAGAAGCGCACCTGACCGTCACCGACAGCCACTTCGGCAACACCCCGGTGGACATGCCGCTGGAAGTCCTGCTGGGCAAACCGCCGCGCATGCACCGTTCGGTGACCCGCGAAGCCGAGCTGGGCGATGACTTCGACCCGGCCGCGCTGGAACTGACCGACTCGATCGAGCGCGTGCTGCGTCACCCGGCCGTGGCCAGCAAGAGCTTCCTGATCACCATCGGCGACCGCACCATCACTGGCCTGGTTGCCCGCGACCAGATGGTCGGCCCGTGGCAGGTTCCGGTAGCCGACGTTGCCGTGACCGCCACCAGCTTCGACGTCTACAGCGGTGAAGCCATGGCGATGGGCGAGCGTACTCCGCTGGCGCTGCTCGATGCTCCGGCATCCGGTCGCATGGCGATCGGCGAGACGCTGACCAACATGGCCGCCTCGCGCATCGAAAAACTCTCCGACATCAAACTGTCGGCCAACTGGATGTCCGCCGCCGGCCATCCGGGTGAAGACGCCCGTCTGTACGACACCGTCAAGGCCGTGGGCATGGAACTGTGCCCTGAGCTGGGCATTACCATTCCCGTGGGCAAGGACTCCATGTCCATGAAAACCCGCTGGAGCGACGAGGGCGCGGAGAAGAGCGTTACCTCGCCGATGTCGCTGATCGTCACCGGCTTCGCGCCAGTCACGGACATCCGCAAGACCCTGACCCCAGAACTGCGCATGGACAAGGGCGAGACGGACCTGATCCTGATCGACCTGGGCCGCGGGCAGAACCGCATGGGCGCCTCGATCCTGGCGCAGACCCACGGCAAGCTGGGCAGCCAGGCGCCGGACGTCGATGACGCCGAAGACCTCAAGGCCTTCTTCGCGGTGATCCAGGGCCTGAACGCCGACGGTCACCTGTTGGCCTACCACGACCGTTCCGACGGTGGCCTGCTGACCACCGTGCTGGAAATGGCCTTCGCCGGTCACTGCGGCCTGGACCTGGAACTGGACACCCTGACCAGCAAGCGCGAGAAAGTCTCGGCCATCCTCTTCAACGAAGAGCTGGGCGCGGTAATCCAGGTTCGCCAGGACGCTACCCCGGACGTGCTGGCCCAGTTCAGCGCCGCCGGCCTCGGCGAAGACTGCGTCGCGGTGATCGGCAAGCCGGTCAACAGCGATAGCGTCTCCATCAGCCTCAATGGCGAGGTGTTGTTCGACGGTAATCGCCGTCTGCTGCAACGTCAGTGGGCCGAGACCAGCTACCAGATCCAGCGCCTGCGCGACAACGCCCAGTGCGCCGACCAGGAATTCGACCTGCTGCTGGAAGAAGACAACCCGGGCCTGAGCGCCAAGCTGGGCTTCGACGTCAACCAGGACATCGCCGCGCCGTTCATCAAGAAAGGTGTGCGTCCACAGGTGGCGGTACTGCGTGAGCAGGGCGTCAACGGTCAGGTCGAAATGGCCGCAGCCTTCGACCGCGCCGGCTTCAACGCCATCGACGTGCACATGAGCGATATCCTCGCCGGTCGCGTCGACCTGGACGCATTCAAGGGCCTGGTGGCCTGCGGTGGCTTCTCTTACGGCGACGTCCTCGGTGCCGGTGAAGGCTGGGCCAAGTCGGCGCTGTTCAACAGCCGTGCCCGCGACGCTTTCCAGGGCTTCTTCGAACGTACCGACAGCTTCACCCTCGGCGTGTGCAACGGTTGCCAGATGATGTCCAACCTGCACGAGCTGGTACCGGGCAGCGAGTTCTGGCCGCACTTCGTGCGTAACCGTTCCGAGCAGTTCGAAGCCCGTGTCGCCATGGTTGAAGTGCAGAAGTCGAACTCGATCTTCCTGCAGGGCATGGCCGGTTCGCGCATGCCGATCGCCATCGCCCACGGCGAAGGCCATGCCGAGTTCGCCAGCGAAGAAGCCCTGCTCGAAGCAGACCTGTCCGGCTGCGTGGCACTGCGCTTCGTCGATAACCACGGCAAGGTCACCGAAACCTACCCGGCCAACCCGAACGGCTCGCCGCGCGGGATCACCGGCCTGACCAGCCGCGACGGTCGCGTCACCATCATGATGCCGCACCCTGAGCGGGTCTTCCGTGCCGTGCAGAACTCCTGGCGTCCGGACGACTGGAACGAAGACGGCGCCTGGATGCGCATGTTCCGCAACGCGCGGGTGTGGGTGAACTAAAGGGTGTACAAGCTCGCCTTCTTCGTTCCGCCGAGCCACGTCGACACGGTCAAGCAGGCCGTGTTCGCCGCGGGCGGCGGGCGCATCGGCGACTACGACTGCTGCGCCTGGCAAGTGCTGGGCCAGGGTCAGTTCCGCCCGCTGGACGGCAGCCAGCCGTTTATCGGGCAGAGCGGGGTGGTCGAGCAGGTCGAGGAATGGCGAGTGGAATTGGTGGTGGCCGACGAGCTGATTCATCAGGTCGTCGGTGCGCTGAAGCAGAGTCATCCGTATGAAACGCCGGCGTATGAGGCGTGGAAATTGGCGGATATCTGAGGCT
>NZ_JANLOA010000118.1:0-64490 GCF_025466035.1 Pseudomonas sp. 20P_3.2_Bac5
CGGGCATTGGGGTTGGGCGGCCCACCGCCCCAAGGCGCCCTCCTACAGGGAGCGAGCTTGCTCGCGATGGGTCCCCAACCTCACTGGCAACCGAGGCGTCGTTCCGCGAATCGACTCAGCGATTGGCGAAATACATGGTCACTTCAAAGCCAATACGCAGGTCAGTGTAAGCAGGTTTGGTCCACATGGGATTACTCCTTCGGGATAGGTCTGAGAGGGCACCGCTACTCATTTAGTCCACCCTTTCGGGTGGGCGTTCAAAGTCTCGGGATTGCGCAATCTTACCGAAACAAATTAACTGAACGGTTAAATATTTTTACAGAAAAGCTTTTGCAAAACCCGTAACAGTCACAGCCAGCCGCTCTGCGGCGGCGGTCCGTTGGCCAGCAGCAGCCAGTTTTTTTCACTGTTCAACCGCTTCCAAGCACGGTCGATATCCACTTGCTTGCGTGTGAGGATGGCTGCCGACAGGCGGTCCAAGGTGAAACCGTCGTTGCCGGCCAGGTGGGTTTGCCAGGCCCATTCGGCGACGTCGGCATTGGGCATGGCCGGTTCGGCCAGTTGCACGGCGAGGGCTTCGCGAGCGCTGCCGAGGTCCAGCGCGGGCCGGGCGAGGTACGCGCGGATATGGCCGAGGATTTCTTCATGGCTGGCGCTCGGCGACTGCACGCCAAACATCAGCCCGTTGTGCCCCTGGATTTGCCGAAAGGCGCTGAACACCGCGTAACCCAGTTGCAGCTCGCTGCGCAGGCGTTGGTAGAACGGGCCCTGAATCAGTTGCCCGAGCAGCCGCCCGCTGGCTTCGTCAGGGATCGGGCAGAACAGCAGCAGGGCCGCTTCGCCGTTGGCCTCGGCGTAGCGATGCCATTGGCGGGCCGGCGGTGTTGGAGGCGGCAGTGTTATCGGGTTGCCGGGGAGGTTGGCCAGCAACAGGTTGAGAGCATTCTGCGTCGCCTCGTCAAAGCCGGTGGACAGCGCGGTCCAACCCGGCGCGGCGGGAGCGAGCAAGTGGTGTGGCAGCTCCCGCATCAACGCGCGGATCGGGATCAGCGGCGGCTCCGCGCCCGGCTCGGCGGGGCTGGCTTCGTCCAGTTGCAACAGCGCTTGTTCAATCACTGCCAGCACTGGCGCAGGCGCACCAGCACAGCGCAGTTGCCAGGTGTTGGCCGTGCGGGTCCATTGCAGTTCAACTGCGGCGCGGCTGGCGCGTTCGATGAGCGGCTTGAGCACATCGCGAAGGTGCCCGGCCTGATCTTCGAATTGCAGGCGCAGGTACAGCGCGGCGTACTGGCGAACGGCGGGCAGGGCAAGGCTGACGGTCAATCCGGGGGGTATGGGCGAGTCTCCAACTTCGGCAACCGTGGCGGCGAGCAGCGGCTCCGGTTCCGGCAATCGCCACGGATGACGAGACACGCCGGTGTCCGCCAGCAATACCCGCAGCGCCGTCTGACCCTGCTGATCCAGCGCCCGGAACGGCCGCTCGCGCCGCGCCAGCTCCAGCGCGCCGGCGCTGGCTTCGCGACACGCTTGCAGGCGCTGATATTCCAGGAGCAGGGCGCTGTGATCCGCCTCGCGGAAGAACGCCAGCCAGTCGTGCAATAACGCTTCGGCCTCGACCGCATCGGCGTTCGGGCTCAGTTTCAATCGAGCATGTAACAGCGCCTGATCGCCAAACTGGTACAGCGCGGTGAAGCTGAAGTCTTCCAGCCAGCCACGTTGGCGTAGTTCGGCCGGCAGCCCGCCCGGGCGCGTGTCGGTGATCCAGGTGGTGAGGTAATCGATGGCCTCGTCGGCGCCGTCCGGCAGATGCTCATGGGCGAACAGCAGGTCCAGTTGGCCGTCGATGGGTGGCACACGCAGCGGTCCGTCGAGCAAGGCCGGTGGCGCGGTCTGCTCGGTCCGCGTTGCCGCCGCGAACAGCTTGCCGAACGCGCGCGCGGCCTGTTCCAGTTCATCCAGCGATTGTGGCCCGCTCAGGCTCAGGGTCATTTGCCCGGCCTGATAAAAGCGCTGATGAAAGGCCTTCAGCGCCTGTTGAAACACCGGCTCATCGATTGGCAGGCTGTCGCGGTTACCCGCATGAAAACCACTCAACGGATGCTTCGTCGACACGCTGCGCAACAGCGCGTACTGGCGCTGCGCCTCGGTATTGCCCGACCAGGCGACCCACTCGGCATGGATCACCTCGCGCTCGGCGCGCTGGCGCTCCGGCGTCAGCAACGGGTTCGCCAGCATCTCGCACAGCCGCTCCAGCGCACCGGGGAATGCCGCCGGCGGCACTTCGAAAAAGAACTCGGTGGTGCGTTCGCGGGTGCTCGCATTGAGCTGTCCGCCTTCGCGTTGGACGAAACGCATCAGCCCGTCTTCCACCGGAAAACGGACGGTGCCGAGAAAGAACAGGTGCTCGAGAAAATGCGCCAGGCCGGGATAGCCGGCGGGCGCGTCATGGCTGCCGGCATGCACCCGCACCGCCGCCGCGCAACGCTTGAGGTGCGGCGCATGGCGCAGGTTGACCCGCAGGGCATTGCTCAGGATGAGGTGCTGGAGGGTGCTGGACATGATGGCTCCGAAACGCGCGAGCCATCATGCTAGCGGATAAATCAGTCGCTGCGCGGCTCGCGGTGCAGCTCGCTGCGCAGGTCTTGCAGGTAGGGCGTGTGGGCGCGGCCTTCGTGGACCCGACGCAATTCCAGGTCGGCCGACAACAGCGCGCTGTCGCGCCCGGCCATGGCGAGGATGCTGCCGTCGGGGCCAACGATGCTGCTTTGGCCGCAGTAGTGTATCTCGCCCTCGGCGCCGCAGTAGTTGGCGTAGACCAGGTAACACTGGTTCTCCTGGGCACGGGAGCGCACGGTCACCTGGCAGATGAAATCGTAGGGTTCCATGTTCGCCGTCGGCACCAGGATCAGCTCGGCGCCGGCCATGGCCAGGCGGCGGGCGTTCTCCGGGAACTCGATGTCGTAGCAGATCAGCATGCCGACCTTCCAGCCGTTGAGCTCGACCACCGGGAAGTGGTTGTCGCCGGGGCTGAACATCGCCCGGTCGAGGCCGCCGAACAGGTGGGTCTTGCGGTAGTTGCCGAGGCTGCTGCCGTGGGCGTCGATCAACTGCACGCTGTTGAAGATCCGTCCGTCGTCGCCCAGCTCCGGGTAGCCATAGACGATGGCGATACGGTTGGCCTGGGCGATTTCCACCACGCGCATCGCCGAGGCGCCGTCGTCGGCTTCGGCCAGGCGGGCGACGGCTTCGCTGCCGATGTTGTAGCCGGTGAGGAACATCTCCGGGCACACCAGCAACTCGGCGCCGCGGGAGGCGGCAACCTGCGCCTGCTGCTGCAGACGCTCAAGGTTGCCGGCAACGTCCAGCGGCTGCGGCGAGCCCTGGTAGAGGGCGATACGCATGGCAAATCTCCTGTCAGTCGGCCAGGGCAATCGGGCCGATTTCGTTGAACACATCGCCCGGGCCGGGGTTGTCGGCGTGGGTGCGACCGCCGAAGTGATTCATGATGCCCCAGACCGCGTTGAGCGAGGTCTGCACCGCGCCCTCGACCCAGGCCGGGGTCCAGGATACATCGTCACCGGCGATGAAAATGCCGCGCTGTTCGGCGGGCATGTCCTGCTGCATGAAGTGCGCGTACATGCGCTGGTTGTAGCGGTAATGTCCTGGCAGCGCGCCCTTGAAGGCGCCGAGGAAATACGGATCGGCTTCCCACGACACGGTGATCGGATCGCCGATGATATGCCCGGCGATATCGACCTTCGGGTAGATCTTCTTCAGCGCATCGAGTGCCAGCTTGACCCGCTTTTCCACCGGGTGCGGCAGCATCTTCAGCGCGTCGCTCATCCACGAATAGGACAGGCAGATCACCCCCGGCTTGTCGTCGCCGTTGTCGAACAGGTAGGTGCCGCGGGTCAGACGGTCGGTGAGGGTCATGCTCATCAGGTCGCGGCCGGTTTCCGGGTCCTTGTCCTTCCAGAACGGCCGATCGACCATGACGAAGGTCTTCGACGACTGCATGTAGCGGGTGCGGTCCAGAGCCATCCACATCTTCTGCGAAAACAGCGATTCCTCGCACTCGATCTGGGTGGTCAGCAGCCAGCTCTGGCAGGTGGTCAGCACGGCCGCGTAGTTGCGCGTATCGCCCCAGTTATCGGTGACCGCCACGCTGCCGTCGGCATTGCGGGCGATGCGCTTGACCCCCGGCCGCGGCGCACCCCGGTGCAACGACGCCAGGCTGGTGCCGGCCGGCCAATGGTCGCAGCGCTCGGGCACGTGCTTCCAGATACCCAGCGGCACCTGCTCGACGCCGCCGACCACCAGATGCTGATGGTCGTCGCAGTTGGTCATCACCACGCGGAAGATTTCCAGCATCGAGTTGGGGAAGTCCGAGTCCCAGCCGCCGGTGCCGAAACCGACCTGGCCGAACACTTCGCGGTGCAGGAAGCTCAGCTTGGCGAAGGCTTTCGAGGTAGCGACGAAGTCGTAGAACGTGCGGTCGTCCCACAGCGGAACCAGCGTGTTCCACAGTTCTTTCAGACGCGGCACATCGCGGTCACGGATCGCCTGCTGGATATCGCCGAAGCGCGAGCCGTCTTCCAGGGCGTCGGCCCAGGCGTCGGCGACTTCCTGGAACAGGGCCGGCAGGTCGCTGATCTTTTCCGCGTAGTGGGTCTGGCCTTCGAGGTCGATCACCGTGCTGCCGGAGGCGGGCGTCAGCGGGTTGGGGAAGGGCTTGGTCTCGAGGCCAAGCTTGTCGACGTAGTGATAGAAGGCCGTGGACGACACCGGAAAGCGCATGCCGCCCAGCTCGGCGACGATGCCCTCGGTCCCGGCGAAGGCTTGCGAACGCAGGCGCCCGCCCATCTTCGAGGCCTCGTAGACCACCGGCTTGAGGCCCAGCTTCATCAGCTCATAGGCCGCCACCAGCCCGGCGATACCGGCGCCGACGATCGCCACTTCCTCACCATGACGTTCGGCGGGAATGCTGCCCAGGCCGGCCGGATGCTCAATCCAGTCATCGAAGGCGAAAGGGAAGTCGGGACCGAAGATGGTGACAGGCTTCTTGCCGTCGGCGGGGTGGCGGTTGTTCTTGTTCATGATTGACCTTGCCAGGGGCTGCGCGGGGTGCGGAGCCTGAGTATAGGAAATGCCTGGGGTCAATTTTAGGGAGTGGGGTGTTCGTAATTAAGATGCAGAGTGTTGTCGTTTTGTGGTGTTTTTGGTCGATTTGACGGGTTGTGTTTGCAGAATGACAGTTGCGCTTGTTTTCGCGAGCGAGCTCGCTCCTACAGATCAGGCCGCCGCCAGCTAAACCGGCTGCCCCCGATCCACCTTGCTACTCAGAATGATCGACGTGGTGGTTTTCTCCACCCCTTCCAGGCTGCCGATCTGGTCCAGCAACTGATCGAGCTGTTCCGGCGACTCACTGCGCAGCCACGCCACATAATCGAACTCGCCACTCACCGCGCAAAGCTGCTGCACCTGACCCATGGCGCTCAATCGCCGCACCACCTCCCGCCCGGAGCGCGGTTGCACGGTGATGCCCACGTAGGCTTGCAGCCCGCCATCAATTACCCGCTGGCCAAGGCGCACGCCGTAGCCGCTGATCACCTTGGTCTTCTCCAGCCGCGCCAGCCGTGAGGTCACCGTGGTGCGGGCGATGCCCAGTTGGCGGGCGAGGGTGGCGACGCTTTCGCGGGCGTTGATCTGCAAGGCGGCGATAAGCTGGCGGTCGATTTCATCGAGGGCGGTGCGGCTGTCGGACATGGGATTCCCGGGTACAACGGTGAAGGTCGGCCCAGTGTACAGACGGCGCCGGGCGACTCAACCCGCCGCCTTGAAGCAGTGCTCCAATGCCGGGAAAACCCCCGCGCGCACTTCCCGCGCATACTCGCCCAGCGCCCGGTCGATCGGCCCCTGCAGCTCGGCGTAGCGTTTGACGAAGCGCGGCTGGTATTCGCCGAACAGCCCCAGCAGGTCTTCCGTCACCAGCACCTGTCCGTCGCAGGCCGGTGAGGCACCGATGCCGATGGTGGGAATCTCCAGCTCCTCGCTCAAGGCCCGCGCCAGTGGCTCGGCGATACCTTCCAGCACCACCGAGAACGCGCCGGCTGCCTGCATCGCCAGGGCGTCGCGACGCACTTTCGCCGCGCTTTCTTCGTCCCGGCCCTGGGCCTTGAATCCGCCTTGGCTGTTGACCTGCTGCGGCATCAGTCCGACATGCGCCATCACCGGAATCCCACGTTTGCTAAGGAAGGCCACCGTCTCGGCCATCTCCTCGCCGCCTTCCAGCTTGATGCCTTGGGCGCCGGTGCCGCGCAGCACTTTCGCGGCGTTGAGAAATGCCTGCTCCAGCGAGGCTTGGTAGCTGCCGAACGGCAGGTCCACCACCACGCAGGCCCGCTCCGCGCCACGCATTACGGCCTGGCCGTGGGCGATCATCATGTCGAGGGTTACGCCCAGGGTGCTGGGCATGCCGTACAGCACCATGCCCACCGAGTCGCCGACGATGATGATGTCGGCGTGGGCATCCACCCAGCGCGCCATCGGCAGGCTGTACGCCGTCAGCGCCACCAGGCTGCCAGCACCCTTGCGCTGGCGGATGGCGGGAATGGTCAGGCGGCTTGCGCGGATCTGTGTGCTCATGACGTGTGCTCCTGGCGTTGTTCAACGAGACGCGGCGCAGGCTAACATCGGCTTTTCTGGCTCACTTGAGCAAAGGGGACTAACAATGCCGCACACGGGACAACCCGCCCCGGTACCGCCAGTGCCGGGGCAACTGACCCGGTCCGTGCACGGGCGCATGTTCGACATCCCGGCGGGCTATCGGGTGGACATGCACAGCCACGACTGGGTGCAATTCACCTACGCCAGTGCGGGGATCATGCAGGTGCTGACCGAACGCCACAGCTATCTGCTGCCGCCGCAGTGCGCCGTGTGGATTCCGCCCGGCGTGCGCCACACCGTCTACAGCGAGCGGGCATTGGCCTTTCGCAGCCTCTATCTGGGCGACGGCATCCTCAAGGGCTATGCGCGGGATTGCGCGGTGGTGCAGGTCACGCCGCTGGTGCGCGAGCTGATCGAAAAGGCCAGCCACTTCGCCAACGACTATCCCGAGCAGGGCCCGCAAGCGCGGCTGTTGCAGGTGCTGGTGGATGAGGTGCGCGAACTGCCCGAGGCGCCTTTCAGTCTGCCGCTGCCCAGCGACCCGCGCCTGCGCCGTATCACCGCCGCCTTGCAGGCCGAACCGGGCGATAACCGTGGTATCGAGGAATGGGCACAACAGGTCGGCGCCTCGCGACGTACCCTGGTGCGGCTGTTCCAGGCGCAAACGCAACTGTCGTTCCAGGCTTGGCGCCAACGCTCGCGCTTGCTGGCGGCGCTGCCGATGCTGGCGCAAGGCACGAGCGTCACAGCGGTGGCGAATGAGTTGGGGTATGACTCGGTGTCGGCGTTCATCGCGCTGTTTCAGCGCCACTATGGCGAGACGCCCGGCGCTTATGCGCTCGGCCTGGGCTGAGGCCCGACCGGGAGAAATGAAAAAGCCGCGCAGTGCGCGGCTTTTGGTATCTGGTGGGCCCACACGGACTCGAACCGTGGACCAAAGGATTATGAGTCCTCTGCTCTAACCGACTGAGCTATAGGCCCCAGAGGTCGCGGATTATATCGAGGGATTCCAGGCAGTGCCATCCGAAAGATCCGAAAGTACTATGCGTAAAAACGACTCGGCAAAGGCGTGTGGCGGCAGCGGCAGGCTGACGATGTAGCCCTGGATCTGTTCGCAGCCTTCGGCGGCGAGGAATTCCTGCTGGGCCTGGGTCTCGACGCCCTCGGCAATGATGGTCAGTTGCATGCTGCGGCCCAGGGCAATGATGGCGCGGGCGATGGCGGCATCGTTGGGATCGTCGGGCAGGCCGCGGATGAACGATTGGTCGATCTTGAGGATGTCCAGCGGCAGGCGCTTGAGGTAACTGAGGGACGAGTAACCGGTGCCGAAGTCGTCGATCGCCAGTTGCACGCCCAGGTGCTTGAGCTGGTGGAGGATGGCCAGGCCTTCCTCGGCCTGGCTCATGATGAAGTTCTCGGTGATCTCCAGTTGCAGGTCGCCGGCCTTGAGCTGGTAGGTCTTGAGCAGTTGCTCGATGCGCCGCACCAGCCCCGGCTGGCGCAACTGGGCGCCGGCAAGGTTGACCGAGAGCGGACCGAAGGCCTGGTAGTGGCGCTTCCATTCGTGCATCTGCTGGCAGGCACGCTCCAGCACCCAATCACCGAGCAGCAGGATCATGCCGTTCTCTTCCGCCAGCGGGATGAAGTGCTCGGGCGGGACCTCGCCGAAGGTCGGGTTGGTCCAGCGGATCAGGGCTTCGGCGCCAACCAGGGTGTGGTTCTTCAGGCTCAGCTTGGGCTGGAAGTACAGGCTCAGCTCGTTGCGCTCGATGGCCCGGCGCAGTTCATGCTCCAGGGCGATGCGCTCGCTGGCCTGGGCAGTGAGGTCACGGGTGTAGGACTCGACCCGGTTGCGCCCCTTGGCCTTGGAGCGGTACATCGCCGCGTCGGCGTTGCGGATCAGTGAGGCCACATCGGCGCCGTCCTGCGGGTACAGGCTGATGCCGATGCTAGCGCTGGAGAAGAACTCGTGGTCGCCGGCCTGGAACGGTGCGTTGAAGCAGGTCAGCACTTTCTGTGCGATGTGCTCGGCATCGCTGGCCTGATGCAGGCCGGGCAGCAGGATGATGAATTCATCGCCGCCAAGCCGGGCCACGGTGTCGATGTCGCGCACCTGTTCCTTCAGTCGATGGGCGATGGCCTTGAGCAGCAAGTCGCCTACCGGGTGGCCGAGGCTGTCGTTGATGTGCTTGAAACGGTCCAGGTCGAGGAACAACACCGCGCCCTGGCGGCTCGATGCCTGCGTGCAGTGCAGCGCCGCTTGCAGACGGTTCTCGAACAGCGTGCGGTTGGGCAGGCCGGTGAGTGGGTCGTGGTGGGCCTGGTAGTCGAGCTTGGCCTGGGCGTGCTTGAGGCTGGAGATATCGGCGAACACCGCAACGAAATGCGTGGTGCCCAGTTCCGGGTTGCGCACGGCGCTGATGGTCAGCCAGCCGGGGTAAAGCTCGCCGTTCTTGCGCCGGTTGAGGATCTCGCCCTGCCAGTGGCCTTCCGCGCTCAGTTGATGCCACATGGCGGCGTAGAAGGCGCTGTCGTGCTGGCCGGAGGCGAGCAGGCGCGGGGTCTGGCCGAGGACTTCGGCTTCGCTGTAGCCGGTGATTTCGCTGAACGCCCGGTTGACCGCACTGATGTGTTGCTCGGTGTCAGTGATGAGCACGCCTTCGGCGGTGTTTTCAAAGACGGTCGCCGCCAGTTGCAGCTTTTCCTGCATCTGCTGGCGGTCGGTGATGTCGCGGGCGATGGTCAGCATGCAGTCGATGCCGCCGATGGGCAGCGGCCGGGCCGACAGTTCGCACAGGCGGATCTGCCCGTCGCTGCGCCTCAGGTTGCAGGTGAAATCGCGGACGAAGCCATCCTTTTTCAGTAACTCCAGCATTTGCCGGCGTTCGTTCAGGTTGACCCAGATGCCCAGGTCGATGGCGGTGTGGTCGAGGGACGAATGGCTGTCGAAGCCGGTCAGGCGGCAAAAGCCTTCATTGACCTCCAATAGCAGCCCATCGCTCTGACGCGACAGCAGCATGCCGTCGGGAGAAGCGTGGAAGGCCTTGGCGAACTTCTCTTCGGAAATCTGCAGTTGCTGTTGGGTTTCCTTGAGCTGGCTGATGTCACGCACCGCCACCACCAGCGCCGGGGTGCTTTCCAGGTCGAAGGATTCTGCCGAAATCAGGCCGGTGAACAACTGGCCGTTACTGCGACGGAAACTCATCTCCAGATTGCGCACGCTGCCCCGCTGCAGGCGTTCCAGCAGGCCGGCGCCAATGCCTTCGACGCCCCAGATGTTCAATTCGGTGGCGGTTCGGCCAACGACCTGGGAAGGGCTGAGGCCGATCTGTTCCACGAATGTTTCGTTGACCTCCAGCAGGCAGCCGTCGCTGAGTCGAGCGATGACCAGGATGTCGGGGCATTGATGGAAGACCGACGCGAACTTCTGTTCTGAGAGGCGCAGCGCTTGCTCGGTGTATTTGGCCTCGCTGATGTCGATCATCAGGCCGCGCATTACCGGGCGATGACCGTGTTCGATCAGGCTGACGATGTCGCGGATCCACAAGGTTCGGCCATCGGAACGGATTACCCGGTAATCGAGGCTGTGATCGCGGCCGGCGGCGGTTTCTGCGTCGCAGTAAGCCTGCGCCCACAGCGCGTCCTCGGGGTGCAGGATGGAGCGCCAGAAACCAGGCTCCAGCCAGCGGCTGAGCGGGTAGCCAAGGAGGTCTTCGGCGTGGGGCGACACGTAGTTGTAGGTGAAGTCATTGGCGTCGGCTTCCCAGGCAATGGCCGACAGGCTCTCGACCAGGCCGCGATAGTGGTATTCGCTGCTGCGCAGTTCTTGTTCCAGCGCGATGCGCCTGGAAATCTCGGAGCTGAGGCGGCGGTTGACGCGCATGACCCCCGCCAGTATCGCCACCATGAACAGCACGCCGGGCAGGCCGTAGGTCAGCAGGTCGTACCAGAAGGTGCGGTGGTCCAGGACATTGCCGACCCAGCGCTGCTGGATGCTGTTGATTTCCTCGGGGGTCATGTCGGCGATGACCTTGTCGAGGATGCCGACCAGTACTTTCTGTTCCCTCGGAACGCCCATTGCCAGTTGATAACGGTAAGGCGTTTCACCGCTGACATAGAGCCCTTCAAGCTTGAGCTCGCGCAGGCTCCAGACGCTGGAGGCAAGGTCGCCGACGACCGCGTCCACTTCATCCGTGGCCAGGGCTTGCAGTGCCGAGCTGACGTTGGGCATGGCAACCAGATTGAGGTCGGGGTGGTGGGTGCGCAGCAGCTCATGCGGCGCATAGTTTTCCACCACCGCGATTTTCAGGCCGTAGAGGTCCTTCAACGCCTTGGGCTGGGGACCGCCTTCATGGGACAGGATGACAATGGGAAAGTCGAGGTAAGGGCGGGTGAAGGACAGGTAGGCCTGGCGCTCCGGCGTGGACATGACGCCGGGCAGCAGGTCGAGCCGGTTTTGCCGCGCGCGCTCGAGTACGGCGGTCCAACTGGTTGGCTCCACCGGTTCGAAGGCGACATTCAAGCGATCCTGAATCACGGCAATGTAGTCGGCGGCCAATCCCTGGTAGCGGCCTTCCTGGTCCCGGTATTCGAACGGTGGCCACGAAGCATCGACGCCCAGGCGCAGTTTGGGGTGCGCGCTGAGCCAGGCCTGCTCTTCTTCAGTCAGGGTCAAGGCGCCGGCCGTCGCGCTCCAGGCCAGCAGGAGCGATAACAGAAGGGCCGGCATTCTCGGCATAGCGGCCTCATCGATCTAATGGATAGAGTCGAGTGTAGACGGGCATTCCGTCCACAGGGCCGCTGCCGACAGCAGGATTTTCCGAGCGGAAAAGAAAAACCCCGGCGGGTGCCGGGGTTTGTCATTACTCGTCGAGGAAGGAGCGTAGATGCTCGCTTCGCGTCGGGTGGCGCAGCTTGCGCAGCGCCTTGGCTTCGATCTGACGGATCCGCTCACGGGTCACATCGAACTGTTTGCCGACCTCTTCGAGGGTGTGATCGGTGTTCATGTCGATACCGAAACGCATGCGCAGCACTTTGGCTTCGCGTGCGGTCAGGCCCGAGAGCACGTCACGGGTTGCTTCCTTGAGGCTTTCGACCGTGGCGACATCGATTGGCGACTGCATGGTCGAGTCTTCGATGAAGTCACCCAGATGCGAATCTTCGTCGTCGCCGATCGGGGTTTCCATGGAGATCGGCTCTTTGGCGATCTTCAGTACCTTGCGGATCTTGTCCTCAGGCATTTCCATGCGTTCGCCCAGCTCTTCCGGGGTCGGTTCACGACCCATTTCCTGCAGCATCTGCCGGGAAATGCGGTTGAGCTTGTTGATCGTCTCGATCATGTGCACCGGAATACGGATGGTGCGGGCCTGGTCGGCGATCGAACGGGTGATCGCCTGGCGAATCCACCAGGTGGCATAGGTCGAGAACTTGTAGCCGCGACGGTATTCGAACTTGTCCACCGCCTTCATCAGGCCGATGTTGCCTTCCTGGATCAGGTCGAGGAACTGCAGGCCGCGGTTGGTGTACTTCTTGGCGATCGAGATAACCAGACGCAGGTTGGCCTCGACCATTTCTTTCTTGGCGCGACGAGCCTTGGCTTCACCGATCGACATGCGACGGTTGACGTCCTTGATCTCGGCGATGGTCAGACCGGTTTCGGCTTCGAGGTCGACCAGCTTCTGCTGGCAACGCACGATGTCCGCGTCCAGACGACCCAGGGCTTCAGCCCATTTGGTGCTGCGCTTGGCGAGGTCGCCGCTCCAGGTCATGTCGACTTCGTTGCTCGGGAACAGACGCAGGAAGTCGGCGCGTGGCATGCGGGCGTCACGGACGCACAGTTGCATGATGGCGCGTTCCTGGGCACGCAGACGCTCAAGTGCACCGCGAACACGCTCGACCAGCACTTCGAACTGCTTCGGAACCAGCTTGATCGGCATGAACAGCTCGGCCAGTGCCAGCAGCTCGGCAACGCCTTGCTTGCTGCCGCGACCATGCTTCTTCAGGATCTTGGTGGTAGCTTCCAGTTGTTCGGCGACGGCACCGAAACGTTGGCGCGCGATTTCAGGATCGGGACCGCTTTCGGTCTCTTCCTCTTCTTCGGCACCTTCTTTCTCTTCGTCTTCGTCCTCGTCACCTTCGGCCTTGGCCGGGGCTTTCGGATCGACAGGCGGAGGCACTTCGGCCGGCGGTGCAATACCGTCGTCCGGGTCGATGTAGCCGCTCAGGACGTCGGACAGCCGACCGCCTTCGACGGTAACGCGATCATATTCGCCGAGGATGTATTCGACGGTACCGGGGAAGTGAGCGATAGCGCTCATTACTTCACGGATGCCTTCCTCGATCCGCTTGGCGATTTCGATTTCGCCTTCACGGGTCAGAAGCTCGACGGTCCCCATTTCGCGCATGTACATGCGCACTGGGTCGGTGGTGCGACCGATATCGGTTTCCACAGCCGCCAACGCTGCTGCGGCTTCTTCGGCTGCGGCTTCGTCGGTATCGGCTTCGGCCAACAAAAGGGCATCCGCATCCGGAGCACTCTCGAATACGTTGATCCCCATGTCGTTGATCATGCGGATGATGTCTTCCACCTGTTCCGGATCTGAAATATCCTCCGGCAGGTGGTCGTTGACCTCCGCGTAAGTCAGGTAGCCCTGCTCACGACCGCGGGTGATCAACTCTTTGATGCGAGACTGCTGTTGCGCTTTTCCGGACATAACACCCTATCCACTGAAGGTCTTGGCGGGCAAAAAACAAGCCGAGGATTATACCCGAGCATGGACCTCACGCGCCAGTTGAGGTCGGGGTTTGTGCGGGAACATTGCGACTCAGCAGGTCGCGCAGCTGATTTTTTTCCTCTGCGCTCAATTCGCTTTGACGTGCTTTTCTGAGCAGATGTTCCAGGCTGCGCTCGCGTTGGCGAGCGGACAAGCTAGTTATAGTGTCGAAAAACTGTTGTTCAAGGTTGTCGGCATCGATCAGCCATTCCTTTTCCGCCAGCGCCCGCAGCAGACGGCCTTGTTCAGTACCGTGCCAGCGTGCGATCAACTGTAATGAGCGTAGCTCAGGTTTTTTTTGCAGCGCTTCGACCAGTGCTACCAGCAGTTGCGCGTGAAGATGTTCTTCGGCGGCAAAATGGCTGGTTTCCTCGACTTTTCTCGCCAGTTCCGGGTGATGCAGCAAGGTCCGCAGGGCGATGATGGTCGGTGGTTCGACCGAGGTCGGGACCCATGCCGGGTGGAATTCCTGGCGTTTGCCATTGCGATCCCACGGTTTGCCCTTCTTGCCCTGGCCGTCCCATTTCTTCTTCTGCTGCTGGCCGCCCTGGTTGGGCGTCCATTGCGGCTGGGGCTGGAAATGCTCCGGCTGGTGGAAGTCGCTGTAGTCCTGGCTGTAGTCCGGAATCGCATCGTAGTCGATGCCCGGGTCGTAGGCCGGCGGCGCCTCGAGCGGCGCGCTCTGGGCCAGTCGCTCGACCTGCTGGTTGTCCAGCCCGGTGATTTCCTTCAGGCGATTGCGCATCAGGGCGCGCAGGTTGGCGCCCGGCACTTTGTCGATCAGCGGTGCGGCGAGGGTGGCCATGTGGGCCTTGCCTTCGAGCGAGCGCGGATCGGCTTCCTCGGTCAGTTGCTGGAAGAAGTAGTCGGCCAGCGGCTGAGCGTGCTGGTTGATGCGGGCGCGGAAGGCATCGGTGCCTTCGGCGCGTACCAGGGTGTCCGGGTCTTCACCTTCGGGCAGGAACAGGAAGCGCGCCTTGCGGCCATCCTGCAGGCTCGACAGTGCTGCTTCCAGTGCACGCCAGGCGGCGTTGCGGCCGGCCTGGTCGCCGTCGAAGCAGAACAATACGCTGGGCACCACGCGGAACAGGCGTTTGAGGTGTTCCTCACTGGTCGCTGTGCCCAGGGTTGCGACGGCATTGCGCAGGCCTTGCTGGGCGAGGGCGATGACGTCCATATAGCCCTCGACGACGATGATCTCGTCGAGGTTGCGGTTGAATTTGCGTGCCTCGTACAGCCCGTACAGCTCCTGGCCCTTGTGAAAGACCGGGGTTTCCGGGGAGTTGAGGTATTTGGGCTTGTCGTCGCCGAGTACCCGGCCACCGAAGGCGATCACTCTGCCGCGACTGTCGCGGATCGGGAACATGACCCGGTCGCGGAAGCGGTCGTAGCGCTTGCCGGATTCGGCGTTCTCGATGAGCAGGCCGGCGTCGATCATGGCCTTTTGTTGCAGGGTATCGCTGCCCAGATGCTTGAATAGGTTGTCCCAGCCGGGCGGGGCGAAACCGAGGCCAAAGTCGCGGGCGATTTCCCCGGACAGGCCGCGGCCCTTGAGGTAGTCCACCGCCGCTTTGCGGGTCGGGTGGCTTTTCAGGGCCTGGCGATAAAACTCGGCGGACGCGGTGAGCAACGGGTAGAGCGGCGAATCGGTCGGCTGGCGCGGCTTGTGTCCGCGACCGCTTTCTTCGCGGGGGATTTCCATCCCCGCAGCCTTGGCCAGTTCTTCGACAGCCTGGGGAAAGTCCAGGTTGTCGTGGTCCATGATGAAGCCGAGGGCGTTGCCGCCGGCGCCACAGCCGAAGCAGTAATAGAACTGCTTGTCGGGGCTGACGCTGAAGGACGGGGTCTTTTCCTTGTGGAACGGGCAGCAGGCGGTGAGGTTCTTGCCGGCTTTTTTCAGCTGGACGCGAGAACTCACCACATCGACGATGTCGGTGCGGTTCAGAAGGTCGTCAATGAAGCTTTGGGGAATCAACCCGGCCATGGCTCTCTCGTCGTCAGGCGATAACAAAGTCTATCGCTAATGCAGCGGGAACGACGGTGCATTCGAAGCAGGTGTCGAATGGCATGACGCAAAAACGGAAAGAAGGGTGTGCTCGTCTGCAGCCCGTAAGGGCTCGTCAGTGGTGACGTGCACGGCTGGCGTTGAGGCCAGTTCTGACGATTTAAGCAGGCTTGCCCGCGCTGATAAACAGTCTGGGCGTCTCTGGCATCACGACCTGGGTCGCTGCCGGAGTAAACAGCAGAACATCTGCCGGCAGCCCGGCTGTAGGCCGGGCAAGGCAGAAGCTTGCGACGAATGTCTGTATTAGTACAGACGAACGGCGCGGCGCTGTTCGCGCTGAACTTTCTTGGCGTGACGCTTAACAGCGGCTGCTGCTTTACGCTTACGCTCAGAAGTTGGCTTCTCGTAAAATTCGCGGCTACGAACTTCAGCCAGTACACCGGCTTTTTCGCAGGAGCGCTTGAAACGACGCAGAGCTACGTCGAAGGGTTCATTCTCTTTAACTTTGACGGCTGGCATCCAGAGCTACCTTCATTCATTACCGGGGTCAACGAACTCGTGGCAGAAATGTGCACTGGAGTAACGTCGGTTTTAAGGGTTGCGGATGGTAACTCTTAGCTGGGCGGAATGCAAAGCCTCTGATCGAAAACCGCTGGTCGGCACCGGGAGCGGGGACTATCATGCGCGCCTTCGAATTCAGCCTCGACAAGGCAAACACCCATGCTAGTACTGGGATTGGAAACATCCTGCGATGAAACCGGCGTCGCGCTCTACGACAGCGAGCGAGGCCTGCTGGCCGACGCGTTATTCAGCCAGATCGACCTGCACCGCGTCTACGGCGGCGTGGTGCCCGAGCTCGCTTCGCGCGATCACGTCAAGCGCATGCTGCCGCTGATCCGCCAGGTTCTGGCCGAAGCCGATTGCGCGCCTACCGAGATCGATGCGATCGCCTACACGGCCGGCCCCGGCCTGGTCGGTGCGCTGCTGGTGGGCGCCTCTTGCGCCCAGGCCCTGGCCTTTGCCTGGGATATTCCGGCGTTGGGCGTCCACCATATGGAAGGTCATCTGCTGGCGCCGATGCTGGAAGAGCATCCTCCGGAATTCCCGTTCGTCGCCTTGCTGGTGTCGGGCGGCCATACGCAACTGGTGCGGGTCGATGGCATTGGCCGTTACGAGCTGCTCGGCGAGTCGCTGGACGACGCCGCAGGCGAGGCCTTCGACAAGACTGCCAAGCTGATCGGCCTGAATTATCCGGGCGGTCCTGAAATTGCGCGCCTGGCAACCCAGGGCGTGCCCGGCCGCTTCGTATTCCCGCGGCCGATGACCGATCGCCCGGGCCTGGATTTCAGCTTCAGTGGCTTGAAAACCTTCGCCCTCAATACCTGGCAGCAGTGCAAGAGCGCTGGGGACGACGGCGAGCAAACCCGTTGCGACATCTCCCTGGCCTTCGAGAAGGCGGTGGTAGAGACTCTGACCATCAAGTGCCGTCGCGCATTGCAGCAGACCGGCCTGAAGCGCCTGGTGATCGCTGGCGGTGTAAGCGCCAACAAGGCGTTGCGCGCGTCCCTCGAAGATATGACTGCAGGCCTGAAGGGCAATGTGTATTACGCCCGGCCGCAGTTCTGCACCGATAACGGCGCGATGATTGCCTATGCGGGATGCCAGCGCCTGGCGGCGGGCCAGAAGGAAAGCCTGGCGATCAGCGTGCAGGCACGCTGGCCGATGGAACAGTTGCAGGCGATCTGAAGGTGAATCCTGTTCATTCGGCGCGTTCAGAAATGCCGTTCGCGCCCGGCGAACAGGTCGCGTAGATTGCCGCGATGACGCCAGACGATGAGCAAGGTCAACAGGCTCATTGGCAACAACGCTTCAGGCTCGCGCCAGGCCAGCAGTGGCAGGGTGAGGGGTGTTGCGATCAGGGCGGCCAGCGAGCTGGTGCGGGTCAGGTAGAAGGTCAGCAGCCAACTGCTGATGGCCAGCAAGGCGGCCGGCGGGTAGAGGCCGAGCAGCATGCCGGCGGCGGTGGCGACACCCTTGCCGCCGCGGAAGCGGAAGTACACCGGGAACAGGTGGCCGATGACCGCGCTGACGCCGATCCAGGCCTGC
The DNA here is from genome assembly GCF_025466035.1 of Pseudomonas sp. 20P_3.2_Bac5. Lineage (NCBI taxonomy): Bacteria > Pseudomonadati > Pseudomonadota > Gammaproteobacteria > Pseudomonadales > Pseudomonadaceae > Pseudomonas > Pseudomonas sp. 20P_3.2_Bac5. Next base: position 17,551 of record NZ_JANLOA010000118.1, read on the forward strand.
TCTTGTTGGTCCAGGCCAGCCGAATGGGCGAGCAGTACGGGCAATAGCCCCTTGCACAGGTCGCCAAGCAGGGTCAGGATCGCCAGTTTCCGCCCTGCCAGACGCAACATGTTGGTGGCGCCGGCATTGCCTGAACCGCTCAGGCGCGGGTCCGGGCTACCGCTCAGGCGGCTGAGGACGATGGCGAAGGACAGAGAGCCGAGCAGGTAGGCGAATAACGCCAGTAACCAAAACATGCTAACTATTCCGGGCGAGGACGCCCTGATTCTAACGGCGCAAGGCGCCCTTGTCGTGCTGTGGAGAGAAGTGCTTGGACAGAGTGTTCATCGAGGGGCTGGAAGTCGACACCGTGATCGGTGCCTACGACTGGGAACGTGGCATTCGCCAGTGCCTGCGGCTGGACCTGCGGTTCGCCTGGGATAATCGCCCGGCGGCAGCGGGAGACGACCTCACCCTCGCCCTGGACTATGCCAGCGTCTCGGCGCGAATCCAGGCATTTGCCGAACAGACGCAGTTCCAGTTGGTGGAAACCTTCGCCGAGCGTCTGGCCCAGGTGCTGATGGCGGAGTTCAACATTCCATGGCTGCACTTGAAGCTGACCAAGCCCGGCGCGGTGCCTGCGGCCTCGGGAGTTGGTGTGGAGATCGAGCGCGGATGCCTCTGATACGGGTCTACCTGGGCCTCGGCAGTAATGTCGAGCGCGAACGGCACCTCAGTGCCGGCCTCGACGCACTGGCCGGTTTTCTCCAGCAAATGGAGTGTTCCGCCGTCTTCGAAAGTCAGGCGGTGGGCATCAAGAGCGGGCCGTTTTTCAATCTGGTGGTGACCGGCATGACCGATCTGCCGCTGATCGAACTGGATCGCCGGCTCAAGTTCATCGAGGCCGACAACGGCCGCTATGCGCCGGAGCGCAAAGGGCTGCCGCTGGACATCGATGTGCTGATGTACGGCGACCTTCACGGCAACTTCGACGGCCTGATCCTGCCCCGTGCCGAAATTCTGAAAAACGCTTTCGTTCTGTGGCCGCTATCGCTGATAGCGCCGACGCTGCTGCATCCGGGCGCCGGCAAGACCATGGCGCAGCTATGGAGCGAGGCGCAGATCGACCAGGTCCTCGCCCCCGTGCCGTTCCTCTGGAGCGACCGGCAGTTGACTCCGCAAGGGCTCTGATCGAGCGCCGCGAACTCAGGTCGCGGCGTTTTCCTTGTAGGCTTTCAGCGCATTCAGACGCGCTTTCTTCAGTGCTTCGCCCAGTGCCTGCCCGGTGTAGCCCTGCTGCACCAACGGCTGCACGGCCACTTCTCTCGTCGCCGCAGCCGCGCCGCGCAGATATTCCGCCTGTGGATAAGCACGATCCTCCAGCCCCAGCCGACCCCGCGCATCCATTTCGCAAGCGGCAATAAATTCTTCGAACCGCTGTGGGCGCCGATACACGTCGAAACGTTGCAGCAGCTCCAGCAAGGTCGAGGGCTTCAGTTCCAGGGCGCGATGGCCGTGGGTGTGGAACTCGCCTACCAGCAGCGCCAGCTCCTGGCAGTCGCGCGGTGCCTTGAAGCGCTGGTTGACCGCTTCGATCAATTTCAGGCCGCGATGTTCATGGGCGATATGTCGGGGCCATTCGGCTTCCGGCGTGGTGCCCTTGCCCAGGTCGTGGAGCAGGCAGGCCCAGCGCACGGTCAGTGGATGCTCATGCCGCGCGGCTTGTTCCAGCACCGCAAGCGTATGGGCGCCGGTATCGATTTCCGGGTGATGGGCGGCCGGCTGGGGCACGCCGAACAGGGCGTCCAGCTCGGGCATCAGTTGCTTGAGTGCGCCGCAGTCGCGTAGGACCTGAATGAATACCTGGGGGGCATCTTCCATCATTGCGCGGGAAATTTCTTTCCAGCTGCGTTCTGCGGTGAGGGCCTGCAATTCACCTGATTCGCTCAACTGACGCATCAGTTCCAGGGTTTCAGGGGCCACCGTGAAACCGAGCCCGGCGAAGCGCGCGGCGAAGCGGGCCACGCGCAGGACTCGCAAAGGATCTTCGGCGAACGCGGGGGAAACATGGCGGAGAATGCGGTCTTCTAGGTCTTTCTGGCCGTTGTAGGGATCGGTCAGATTACCGTCGCTGTCTTCGGCCATGGCGTTGATGGTGAGGTCGCGGCGGATCAGGTCCTGCTCAAGGGTGACCTCCGGACTGGCATGGAACGTAAAGCCGCCGTAGCCAACGCCACTCTTGCGCTCGGTGCGGGCGAGGGCATATTCCTCGCCGCTCTTGGGGTGCAGGAACACCGGGAAATCGCTGCCTACCGGGCGAAAGCCCTGGGCCTGCATCTGTTCGACCGTGGCTCCAACCACCACCCAGTCGTTGTCGGTGACCGGCCTGCCGAGCAGGCGGTCGCGCACGGCGCCGCCGACTTTGTAAATCTGCATGAAAAACCTCCGTAGATGCCCCACAGGATAACCTGTGTGACATCACGGAGGCTGCCTGGGTTACAGGTGGACGACGGCGAGATCGAGGCGACCGTGGTCACCGTCTGAGTGCTCCCCCCGTGGCGGAACATGATGGGTTTTCATGATCTGCTCGCCCTGCAGGGTTTCGAGGTGAATATCGAAGCCCCAGAGACGGTGCAGGTGCTTGAGGACTTCCTCGGTGGAGTCGCCCAGTGGTTTGCGGTCGTGTTGTTGGTGGCGCAGGGTGAGCGAGCGATCGCCGCGGCGGTCGATGCTCCAGATCTGCACGTTGGGTTCGCGGTTGCCGAGGTTGTACTGGGCCGCCAGGGTTTCGCGAATGACGCGGTAACCGCTCTCGTCATGGATTGCCGGGACCAGCAGGTCGTCGCGCTGATCGTCATCCATGATGCTGAACAGTTTCAGATCACGAATGACCTTGGGCGAGAGGTACTGCAGGATGAAGCTCTCGTCCTTGAAGCTGCTCATGGCGAACTTGATGGCGGACAGCCAGTCGCTGCCGGCGATGTCGGGGAACCAGCGGCGGTCCTCTTCGGTTGGGTGCTCGCAGATGCGGCGAATGTCGGTGTACATGGCAAACCCCAGCGCATAGGGGTTGATGCCGCTGTAGTAGGGGCTGTCGAAGCCGGGCTGGAACACCACACTGGTGTGGGACTGGAGGAATTCCATCATGAAACCGTCAGTGACCAGGCCTTCGTCGTACAGGTCGTTCATCAGCGTGTAGTGCCAGAAGGTTGCCCAGCCTTCGTTCATTACCTGGGTTTGACGCTGTGGATAGAAATACTGGGCGATCTTGCGCACGATGCGCACGATCTCACGCTGCCAGGGCTCCAGCAGCGGCGCATGTTTCTCGATGAAGTAGAGAATGTTCTCCTGAGGCTCGGCAGGGAAGCGGCCGGCGTCCTTGTCGCTGGACTTGTCAGCTCCTTTAGGGATGGTGCGCCACAGGTCGTTGATCTGCTTCTGCAGGTGTTCTTCGCGGTCTTTCTGCCGACGTCGCTCTTCTTCGGCGGAAATCGGGTAGGGCCGTTTGTAGCGGTCGACGCCGTAGTTCATCAGGGCGTGGCAGGAGTCCAGCAGGTCTTCCACGGCGTCGATGCCGTGGCGCTCCTCGCACTGGGTGATGTACTGCTTGGCGAACACCAGGTAATCGATGATCGAACTGGCGTCGGTCCAGGTGCGGAACAGGTAGTTGCCCTTGAAGAAGCTGTTGTGCCCGTAGCAGGCGTGAGCCACCACCAGGGCCTGCATGCAGATGGTGTTTTCCTCCATCAGGTAGGCGATGCAGGGGTCGGAGTTGATCACGATCTCGTAGGCCAGGCCCATTTGACCGCGGCTATAGGATTTTTCCGTGCTCAGGAAGTGCTTGCCGTAGGACCAGTGGTGATAACCCAGCGGCATGCCCACCGAGGCGTAGGCGTCCATCATCTGCTCGGCGGTGATCACTTCGATCTGGTTGGGATAAGTGTCCAGGGCGTAGCGCTCTGCCAGGCGGCTGATCTCGCGGTCATAAGCCTGGATGAGCTCGAACGTCCACTCGGACCCGGTGGAAATGGGATGGCGTTTCTGCTCTCTGGCGGTCATGTCACTAACCTGCGCTGGAAGAGTTCACGGAAGACCGGATAGATATCGCCGGCCGACACCAACTGTTGCTGGGCGAACGTGTCAGCAAAGGCTTCGCCGATACGTTCGTATTCGTACCAGAGGGCCTGATGTTCGCGGGGCGTGATTTCGACGTAAGTGTAGTACTGCACGAACGGCATGATCTGCTTGCTGAGGATCTCCCGGCAGATGGGCGAATCGTCGTTCCAGTTGTCACCGTCCGAAGCTTGGGCGGCGTAGATGTTCCACTCGCTGGCCGAATAGCGTTCGGCCATGATTTCCTGCATCAATTTCAGCGCGCTGGAGACGATGGTGCCGCCGGTTTCGCGTGAATAGAAAAATTCTTCTTCGTCCACTTCGCGGGCGCTGGTGTGATGGCGGATGAATACCACTTCGATACGGTCGTAATTCCGCTTCAGGAACAGGTACAGCAGGATGAAGAAGCGCTTGGCGATGTCCTTGGTGGCCTGGGTCATGGAGCCGGAAACGTCCATGAGGCAGAACATCACGGCTTTGGAGCTCGGGTTCGGGTGTTTGACCAGCAGGTTGTACTTGAGGTCGAACGTGTCAAGGAAGGGGATGCGGTGGATACGGGCGCTCAGGCGCTCGATTTCCGCCTCGATTTCCTGAATGTCGCCGAAATTGTCGGGTTCTTCGCGTTTCAGCCGTTCCAGCTCTTCCCGTACCTCGCGCAGGCGCGCGCGGCTGCTGCCGGACAAGGCGATGCGCCGGGCATGGGCCGAACGCAGGGTGCGGATGATATTGATGCGCGACGGGTTGCCTTCGTTGCTGATGCCGGCGCGTACGGTCTTGAAGGTGTCGGTGCCGGTCAGGTGGCGTTTGACCAGGTTGGGCAGTTCCAGGTCTTCGAACATGAATTCGAGGAACTCTTCCTGGGTGATCTGGAAAACGAACTCATCCATGCCTTCGCCGGAATTGCCCGCCTTGCCACGGCCGCCGCCGCCCCCGCCGCCTTGTGGGCGCGGAATGTGCTCGCCAGCAGTAAATTCCTTGTTCCCAGGATGAACCACGGTCTGTTTGCCACCACGTCCGTGGTGAAGAACAGGTTCGTCGATATCGCGTCCGGGAATGCTGATCTGCTCGCCGTGTTCCATATCGGTAATGGAGCGGCGGCTTACGGCTTCCTCGACGGCTTTCTTGATGTGGTCACGGTAACGCCGCAGAAAGCGCTGGCGATTGACCGTGCTCTTGTTCTTGCCGTTCAGGCGTCGGTCGATTACATAGCTCATGGGCCCCTCCGGTAATGCAGCCGCAAGCGTCAAGCTACGCGCTGCAAGTAAAAGCATCCGCCGCCACCATGAGCTGCGCGGTGTGCCTTGGGCACCCGCGACCAGCTCGTGGCTTGTGGCCTACTGCTTGCAGCTTTTACTGGGATTTTCTGACCCGCAGGTACCATTCCGAGAGCAGGCGAACCTGTTTGTCCGTGTAGCCGCGCTCCACCATCCGCGTAACGAAGTCGTTGTGTTTCTGTTGATCCTCTTTGCTGGCCTTGGCGTTGAAGCTGATGACGGGCAGAAGGTCCTCGGTGTTGGAGAACATTTTCTTCTCGATGACCACCCGCAGTTTTTCGTAGCTGAGCCAGGTCGGGTTCTTGCCGTTGTTGTTGGCCCGGGCGCGCAGTACGAAGTTGACGATCTCGTTGCGGAAATCCTTCGGATTGCTGATGCCGGCCGGCTTCTCGATTTTCTCCAGTTCTTCGTTGAGCGCGATGCGGTTGAGGATCTCGCCGGTTTCCGGATCGCGGTATTCCTGATCCTGAATCCAGAAGTCCGCGTACAGCACATAGCGGTCGAAGATGTTCTGGCCGTATTCGCTGTAGGACTCCAGGTAAGCGGTCTGGATTTCCTTGCCGATGAACTCGATGTAGCGCGGCGCCAGGTATTCCTTCAGGAAGCGCAGGTAGCGTTCGCGCACTTCGGCTGGGAATTGCTCCTGCTCGATCTGTTGTTCCAGCACGTACAGCAGGTGAACCGGGTTGGCCGCCACTTCATGAGGGTCGAAGTTGAACACCTTCGACAGGATCTTGAAGGCGAAGCGGGTCGACAGGCCGTTCATGCCTTCGTCCACGCCAGCGCTGTCGCGGTACTCCTGGATCGACTTGGCCTTTGGATCGGTGTCCTTGAGGTTTTCACCGTCATAGACGCGCATTTTCGAATAGATGTTCGAGTTTTCCGGCTCTTTGAGGCGCGAGAGAACGGTGAACTGGGCCAGCATTTTCAGGGTGTCGGGCGCGCAGTGCGCCTTGGCCAGGGAGCTGTTGAAGAGAAGTTTGTCGTAGATCTTGATCTCGTCGCTGACGCGCAGGCAATACGGCACCTTGACGATGTAGATCCGGTCGATGAACGCCTCGTTGTTCTTGTTGTTGCGGAAGCTGTGCCATTCCGATTCGTTGGAGTGGGCCAGCAGGATCCCGGAGTAAGGGATCGCCCCCAGGCCTTCGGTACTGTTGTAGTTGCCTTCCTGGGTCGCGGTCAGCAGCGGGTGCAGGACCTTGATCGGCGCCTTGAACATCTCGACGAATTCCATCAGGCCCTGGTTGGCCCGGCACAGCGCGCCCGAATAGCTGTAGGCATCGGCGTCGTTCTGCGGGAATTCCTCGAGCTTGCGGATATCCACCTTGCCCACGAGGGCCGAGATGTCCTGGTTGTTCTCGTCGCCCGGCTCGGTCTTGGCCACGGCGATCTGGTTGAGGATCGAAGGGTAGAGCTTGACCACCTTGAATTGGCTGATATCGCCGCCGAATTCGGCCAGGCGCTTGGTCGCCCAAGGCGACATGATGGTGCTCAGGTAGCGACGCGGGATGCCGAAGTCTTCTTCCAGAATCGCGCCATCCTCGGTGGCATTGAACAGCCCCAGTGGTGACTCGAAGACCGGCGAGCCCTTGATGGCGTAGAAGGGCACCTTCTCGATCAGTTGCTTGAGTTTTTCCGCCAGGGACGATTTACCGCCACCTACCGGGCCGAGCAGGTAAAGGATCTGTTTCTTCTCTTCCAGACCCTGTGCGGCATGGCGGAAGTAGGAAACGATCTGATCGATGCATTCCTCCATGCCATGGAAATCCTCGAAGGCCGGATAACGCCGGATGACCTTGTTGGAGAAGATTCGCGACAACCTGGAGTTGTTCGAGGTGTCGACCAGTTCCGGCTCCCCGATGGCCATGAGCAGGCGCTCAGCCGCCGAGGCGTATGCGCTGCGGTCGTTCTTGCAGAGCTCTAGATACTCCTGCAGCGAGAGCTCTTCCTGACGGGTGGACTCGAAGCGTTGTTGGAAGTGGCTAAAAATACTCATGACGTCACCTCGCTCGATACGTGGAGCCGACGCCGGATCAGTCAGCTGATGCTGGCATGCAATCGGGATGGACGATTGCTGTATACCCCCCAGAACACCTTGAAATCGCTACCGATGACCCGCACGCCGGTGTACCGGCTCTCCCCTTTTTGGATGGCCTGGGCTTAAGGATAGTTCGGAATCCGGGAGGTCAAGGACGGAAGGGCGATAAGTTCGCCATGACCGTTCGTCTGGTCAGGCGCGAGCCCGCACGGGACGCGGGCTGCGGGGAATTTAAAAAATTATTCGGACGTCCCTTGGCTGGTTTCCGCCGGGTAGGTGCCGCGCCACAACTCGAAACCGCCGTCGAGGCTGTAGACCTCCGAGAAGCCCTGGCCAGCCAGGTACGCCGCCGCGTTCTGGCTCGAGTTGCCGTGGTAGCAGACCACCACGGTGGGGGCGTCCAGGTCGGCGTTGCGGATGAAGTCGGCAACCGACTGGTTGTCCAGGTGATGGGAGCCTGCGATGTGGCCAGTGGCGTAGCTTTGAGGGTCGCGAATGTCGACCACGACCGCGCCTTGTTCACGCAGCGCCTGGGCCTGCTCGGGAGGGATGCGTTTGAATTCGCTCATGGGGCGGTTTCCTTCAGCAGTGGCGGGCCATTCTAGCCGTTTGTGTGGGGCGTGGCAGGTGGGGCCGAGGGGCCTTTGGGCTTGCAGTCGCAGCGCTGGATTTCGCCGCTGTCGACATTCATCAGGGTCATGGCGCCGCCCCACACGCAGCCGGTGTCCAGGGCGAAGACCCCAGGCGCATTGCAGCGGCCTTCAAGGGCCGCCCAGTGGCCGAAGATGATCTTCACGTGCCGCGAGCGGCGGTCCTTGTGGGCGAACCAGGGCTTGTAGCCGGGCGGGGCGGTGTCGGCGCCTTCCTTGCCCTTGAGGTCGAGCTTGCCGTCCACGGTGCAGAAGCGCATGCGGGTGAAGTAGTTGGTGATGACGCGCAGGCGGGTGACGCCGGTCAGGTCCTTGTTCCACTTGGCCGGTTCGTTACCGTACATGCCGTCCAGGTAAGGCTTGAGGCGGTTGTCGTCGCGCAATACCTCTTCGACCTCGGCGGCCAGGGCCAGGGCCTTGGCCAGGGTCCACTGCGGTGGAATGCCGGCGTGAACCATCACCGTGCCGCGGGCTTCGTCGAAATGCAGCAGCTTCTGCTGGCGCAGCCAGTCCATCAGCTCCGGTGCGTCCGGTGCGTCGAGCACTTCGCGCAGGGTATCGCTCTTTTTCAGTCGCTCAATGTTGTGCCAGGCCGCCAGCAGGTGCAGGTCGTGATTACCCAGCACGCAGACCAGCGAGTCGCGCATGCCATAGAGGAAGCGCAAGGTTTCCAGGGACTGCGGGCCGCGGTTGACCAGATCGCCCACCAGCCACAGACGATCGACGGCGGGGTTGAAGTTGACCCGTTCGAGCAGGCACTTGAGCGGCTCCAGGCAACCCTGCAGATCGCCGACGGCATACGTCGCCATCAGTGCAGGGCCCCGGGAACGGCAAGGCGGAACGGCGCGATCACCGCTTCGAAGCGCACGCCGTCTTCGGCGAACATCTGGTAGCTACCTTGCATGGTGCCGACCTTGGCGGACAGCACCGCACCGCTGCTGTAGGTGTGGCTCTGGCCCGGTGCGATCAGTGGCTGCTGCCCCACCACGCCGTCTCCGCGAATCTCTTCCACCTTGCCGCTGCCATGGGTGATGACCCAGTGACGGGAGATCAGCTTGGCCGCCAGGGCGCCGTTGTTGCTCACCGTGATGGTATAGGCGAACGCAAACTGCTCGTTCTCGGGGTTGGACTGTTCCGGGAGGAAGCGGGTGACGACGCTGACGTCGACCTGATAGCGCGGTTCGGACATGCGAGGGGCCTTCAATACAAGCGGATGTTGCGAAGGAGTCAGTCTAGGCCATTGGCCGGTGCGCCGGCCAGCTTCAGACGGAAGCTGGCCGGGCTTGTATTACTTGGCCGGCGCTTGCTCGGCCAGCTTGTCCGCCAGACGGACAAACGCGGCCAGGTCGAGCTGCTCGGGACGCAGGCTGCCGTCGACACCGGCGGCTTCGATGGCATCGCTGCTGAGCAGGGCCTTCAAGGTGTTGCGCAAGGTCTTGCGGCGCTGGTTGAAGGCTTCGCGAACGACGCGCTCCAGCAGGCGGTGGTCCTTGGCCGGATGAGGCAGGGTTTCGTGAGGCACCAGGCGTACGATCGCGGAGTCGACTTTCGGTGGCGGATTGAATGCGCCCGGGCCGACGTTGAACAGGTGCTCGACCCGGCAGTGGTACTGCACCATGATCGACAGGCGTCCCCAGTCGCCGCCGCCAGGGCCTGCGGCCAGGCGCTCGACTACTTCTTTCTGCAGCATGAAGTGCATGTCGCGGATCAGGCCGGCGTTGTTCAGCAGGTGGAAGATCAGCGGGGTGGAGATGTTGTACGGCAGGTTACCGACCACCCGCAGGGCGCGTGGTTCGGCGCCGAGTGTGGTGAAGTCGAACTTCAGCGCGTCGCCCTGGTGCAGGCGGAAGTTGCTGCGGTCGGCAAATTGCTGGTTGAGGATCGGCACCAGGTCCTTGTCCAGCTCCACCACGTCCAGTTGCGCGCCGCTGCTCAGCACGCCTTCGGTCAGGGCGCCCTGGCCAGGGCCGATCTCCAGGATGTGTTCGCCGGCCTTGGCATTGATGGCGCGCAGAATTCGATCGATCACGCCAGCGTCGTGCAGGAAATTCTGACCGAAGCGCTTGCGCGCCCGGTGTTGGTATTGCTCAGTCATAGTCGGGTCTCGGCCATCTGGTAGGCGGTTTCCAGTGCGACCTGCAGGCTGCCTGTGTCGATCTTGCCGGTGCCGGCAAGGTCCAGAGCGGTACCGTGATCCACCGAAGTGCGGATGATCGGCAGGCCGAGGGTGACATTCAGTGCGGCGCCAAAGCCCTTGAACTTGAGCACGGGCAGGCCTTGGTCGTGGTACATCGCCAGCACTGCATCGCAGTGCTCCAGATATTTGGGGGTAAACAGTGTGTCGGCGGGCAGCGGACCGCGCAGGTCCATGCCTTCGCCACGCAGGCGTTCCAGCGTGGGCTCGATGATGTCGATTTCCTCGCGACCCAGATGGCCACCTTCGCCGGCATGCGGGTTGAGTCCGCAGACCAGGATGCGCGGAGCGGCGATACCGAACTTCTGTTGCAGGTCGGCATGCAGGATCCGCGTGACCCGCTCGAGGCGTTCGACAGTGATGGCGTCGGCCACATCGCGCAGGGGCAGATGGGTTGTCACCAGGGCAACGCGCAGGCCTCGGGTGGCGAGCATCATGACGACCTGGGCGGTGTTGGTCAGTTCGGCGAGGAATTCGGTGTGTCCGGAGAAAGCGATGCCGCTCTCGTTGATCACGCCCTTGTGTACCGGGGCGGTGATCATGCCGGCGAAGTGCCCGTCCAGGCAGCCCTGCCCGGCGCGGGTCAGGGTTTCCAGGACGAAGGCGGCGTTGGCCTTGTCCAGCGTGCCCGCGACTGCCTTGTTCGCCAGTGGCGTATCCCAAACGTACAGGCTGCCGGCTTTGGCGGGCTGATCGGGGAAGGCAGCGGGGCTGACTGGCAGCAGTTCGACAGCCACACCCAGTTGCGTGGCCCGCTCGGCGAGCAGGTCACGGCTGGTGATGGCAATCAGGGGATAAGGCTGGGCTTGCGAGGCGAGCAGCAGGCAAAGGTCAGGACCTATGCCGGCCGGCTCGCCGGGTGTGATGGCGAAGCGCTGAGGTTTCACTGGGCTGCCTGTTCGGCGCCAGGAAGCTTGATCTCGACGTAGGCTTCGTCGCGGATCTGACGCAGCCAGCTTTGCAGCTCTTCGTCGTACTTGCGGTTGCGCAGTACGGTCATGGCCTGTTGCTCGCGGGCCTGGGCAGTGCTGTCAGTGGCGCGACGACCAAGGACTTCCAGTACGTGCCAGCCATACTGGGTCTGGAACGGCTTGGACACTACGCCTTGTTGGGCGTGGGCCATGACTTCGCGGAACTCGGGTACAAGGGCATTCGGGTCGATCCAGTTGAGGTCGCCGCCGTTGAGCGCCGAGCCCGGGTCTTCCGAGAAGCTCTTCGCCAGTTCGGCAAAGTCTTCACCCGCCTGGATGCGATCGTACAGGCGCTGGGCCAGGACCTTGGTCTCGGCTTCGCTGCGGATTTCGCTTGGCTTGATCAGGATGTGGCGTACATGGACTTCATCACGCAGCTGGGTTTGGCCGCCGCGCTTTTCCTGCAGTTTTAGGATGATGAAGCCGCCTGGCGTACGGATCGGCTCAGTGACGTCACCAACTGCCATGGAACCGAGCATCTTGTCGAATGGAGGTGGCAACTGGGCCGCTTTGCGCCAGCCCATCTCGCCGCCTTCCAGCGCGGTTTCGCTAGCAGAGCGGGCGATTGCCAGCTGGGCGAAGTCGGCGCCTTGCTTGAGCTGCTGATAGATCTCGCCGGCCTGACGGGCAGCGGCCTGGATCGCGTTGGAACTGGCGCTTTCCGGAGTCGGGATCAGGATGTTGGCCAGACGGTATTCTTCCGACAGCTGCACCTTGCCCAGATCCGAAGCGAGGAAGTTCTTCACTTCCTGCTCGGACACCTGGATGCGCTCGGCAACCCGGCGCTGGCGGACGCGGCTGATGATCATCTCGCGACGAACCTGCTCGCGGGCGTCATCGAACGACAGACCATCATGGGCCAGGGCAGCACGGAACTGCTCCAGGCTCATGTTGTTGCGTTGGGCGATGGTGCCGATGGCCTGGTTGAGTTCTTCATCGGTGATGCGGATGCCGGAGCGTTCGCCGATCTGCAGTTGCAGGTTTTCGACGATCAGACGTTCCAGCACCTGCTGGTCGAGCACGCTGGTAGGCGGCACCGCGCCGCCCCGCTTGGCGATGGTCTGCTGAACTTCGTGGACGCGCTGGTCCAGTTGGCTCTGCATGACCACGTCGTTGTCGACGATGGCGACGATCTTGTCCAGGGTCTGCACCGCGGCGTGCGCGGTGCTGCTCAACATCACGGCGCCCAGCACTAGCGGGCGCAGACAATCAATAAGCTTGGTCTTCACGTGTACGGTAACCTTGAATGCCTTGATCGAGGAACGACTCAACCTTGTTGCCCACTACACCACCGAGGCCTTTCAGCACGATCTGCAGGAAGACGCCGTGGTCGCCTTTTTCGTTTTGCGGTGCGTCCTGGCTGAATTCGTCGTAATCGACCCAGTAGCGGTTGATCAGACGCAGCTTCCAGCAGCAGTTGTCATATTCGAAACCACCGAAGGCTTCCAGGGTGCGGTTGCGGTTGTAATCGTGCTGCCAGCGAGCGATTGCGGTCCACTGCGGAACGATCGGCCACATGACGGAGAAGTCATGTTGCTGGATCTTGTAGTAGTCCTTGACGTAGCCCGGTTGGCCTGGAGTTCCGTAGTCGCCGCCTCCCACTGACCATTTACCGGTGGTTTGGTCGTAACGGACCAGATCATTACGGTAGCGGTAGCCGAAGTTGACGATCTTGTTGACGTTATCTTCAGGCTGGTAGTGGAACATGGCGCTTCCGGAACGAGTACTGCGCGTATCCGGGTCCCAGTTGAAGTCGGAAGTCACACGCCAGTCACGATTGAAGCGGAGTTCGTACTCCATGGCATAGGGCGACACGTCAGAGGTCGAATCCTGGCGGATACTTCCGTCAATGCCAGGCAATTGAACCTTGCGATCCTTGAAGTACAGTGCTTGGCCAATACTGAAGCGCTGGCGTTCAAAGCCGTTCTCTTCGATCCAGCGGTTAGTGAGACCCAGAGAGAGCTTGTTCTCGTCACCGATACGGTCATTACCGCTGAAGCGGTTGTCGCGGAAGAGAGAGGAATAGCTGAAGGTCGACTCGCTCGTGTCGAAGATCGGAATATCGCTCTGATCTTTATATGGCACGTAGAGGTAGTACAGACGTGGCTCAAGGGTCTGGCGATAGTTTTTGCCAAACCACTGAGTGTTGCGATCAAAGTACAGACCGCTGTCCAGGCTAGCAACGGGGATGCTTCGGCTCGGGCTTTGGTCGTAGCTGGCAACCTGACTTCTGCCTCTCGAGTCCAGATCCAGATCGTACTGGGTATGGACATACTTCAGCGTCGGCTTGAGGAAGCCGTAGGTCCAGTCCATCGGCAAACTGACCTCTGGCGCCAGGTTGACCCTGTTACCGTTGGCGCGAGCCAAGCCTGATACGTTGTTGTCATACCAAGAGGAAAGCTCGCCTTTTTCGTTGCTAAAGTCACCGGAGCGCAGGCTGCGTTCAAAACGCACGAACTCGGTGTTGTAAGCGAAATTCAGGCCCGCCGGTTTGTAAGGGAGCACACCGGAAGCAAACACCTGTGGAAGGCGGTTATAGGGTGTAATCGTTGAGATGTTCGCCATTTCATAGGCATGGACGTTCAATCCAGCCGTAAAACTATCGCCGCGCCAGCTCAGCCCCGCGCGCTGATTGACGTAGTCGGTGCTTTCCACACCAATTTGGTCCGATTCCAGATCCTGGAAGTAGTAAGGATCGCTGATGTCGGTGTAGTCGACTTCAGTCAGCAGGCGCGAGTCCAGCCCACCTTTATGCTGCCAGTTGATCATCCAGCGCTGGTCCTTGTAATCGGACATCTCCTTGCGCTCGTCATCTTTGTCATTCAACCACGCCCCCCCAAACTGCCCCTCGCTGGACTTGGTCAGGTAGCGGAATTCGCCTTCCATCAACAAGCCGCGCTTGGCCATGTAGCGTGGGTACAAGGTGGCGTCGTAGTTTGGCGCCAGGTTGAAGTAGTACGGCGTGACCAGCATGAAGCCGGTATCGCTGCTGGTGCTGAAGGACGGTGGCAGGAAGCCGGACTGGCGACGATCGTCGATCGGGAAGTAGATATACGGGGTGTAGAACACCGGAATATCTTTGACCCGCAGGGTGACGTTGGTCGCGGTGCCGAAACCGGTAGCCGGGTTCAGAGTGATGTTGTTGCCCTTGAGCTGCCAGGCGTTGCTGTTCGGCTCACAGGTGGTATAGGTACCGTCCTTGAGGCGAATGATGGCGTTCTCGGCACGCTTGGCGTACAGCGCGTTACCGCGGATGCGCGATTTGTGCATCACGTATTCGGCGTTGTCGACCTTGGCTTCACCGGTGTCGAGCTGGATGTCGGCGTGATCGCCCACCACCAGCGAACCGTTGTCGCGGATTTTCACGTTGCCGCTCAGCTCGCCGCGGTTCTCGGCCTGGTACAGGTTGGCCTCGTCGGCCTCGACCTGCATGCTGCCCTGGCGCATGACCACGTCACCCGCGAGGGTGGCGATCTGCTGTTCCTGTTGGTAGCGAGAGACCTTGGCGCCGATGAAGGTCGGCGACTCGTCCTTTGGCGTGCTGTCATCCATGCCCGGACGGGTGGGTTCAATATAGGCGCCGGAGCAGTACGGGCCGGTCTCGGCGAGTTGCGCCGCAGTCAGCTTGTCACGCGGAACCCAGTCCAGGTGGCTGTAATCGGCGCTGCGGGACTTCAGTCCACGACCTTTGCTCTCGGTCACCAGCGTGGTGCCGGTGCCTTTCGCCTCGGCAGTGCCTGCGGCGACCTGCTCTGGCGTGGCATTGGCCGAACTGACGGCCGCACCGTCGTGCACCGGGCGCGGCGGAAGGGCGTTCACGCTGGTCTTGGGCTTGCAGTCCCAGCTACCGGAAGCGGAAACTTGGCAGTCGAACTGCTCGGCGGCCACCACGTACGACGTGGCCAGGGGTTGCAGTGCCAGCAAACCGCCGGTGACCAGCAACGGGAATTTTCTACGAAACGCGGGGGATTTCAATGCCATCTTATTAGTCCGGGCTTCCTGCGTGCCATCTGCCCGCGTGTGGGGCCGCACGCCTCTCGATGGTCTGAAAAAGATGCTGGATAATAAAGCATGACCCGCTTGGCGGCTAGGCTCTCTACGAAATGCGTCCCGGCTCGCTTGCGTTGCGTTGTAAATGCGCTCGGAATGCCCCTCTACAACCGGTAAAGTCGGGCGCGCCCGCGGCCTTCGTTGCCTGTTTTGGCCTTGCCTGGCCTTCGTTCGAATACATTTTTCCAGAGCCCTGGGCCGTTGGAGACCCTTGTAATGCCCGATCACGATGTACGTCTGCAGCACCTCAACGTCTGGCTCGATGAGCAACTTGCACGTCTTTTCCAACAGCAGGGCTGGGGTCCGGTTCCCGCCGGCAGCCTGACGGCCGCCAGCAGCGATGCGAGTTTCCGCCGCTACTTCCGCTGGCAGGCCGATGGCCGCAGCTTCATCGTGATGGACGCACCGCCGCCCCAGGAGAACTGCCGTCCTTTCGTCGATATCGCCCGCCTGCTGGCCAGTGCCAATGTCAATGTGCCGGTTATTCATGGTGAAGACCTGGAGCGCGGCTTCCTTTTGCTGAGCGACCTGGGCAACCAGACCTACCTCGATGTGATCGACACCGGCAATGCCGACGCCTTGTTCCACGACGCGATCGACGCACTGCTCGCCTTCCAGCACCTGCCCATGGACGCTCCGCTGCCGAGCTACGATGTGGCGCTGCTGCGCCGCGAGCTTGAGTTGTTCCCCGAGTGGTATGTCGGCCGCGAGCTCAACGTGACCCTCGATGAGCAGCAGGCCGCAGCCTGGCAGCGCATCAGCAGCCTGCTGATCGACAGCGCTTTGGCCCAGCCGAAGGTCCTGGTGCACCGCGACTACATGCCGCGCAACCTGATGCGCAGTGTGCCGAACCCCGGCGTACTGGACTTCCAGGACGCCGTCTACGGTCCGGTCACCTATGACATCACTTGCCTGTTCAAGGACGCCTTCCTCAGTTGGCCGCAGCCGCAGGTGCTCGGCTGGCTGCGCGACTACTGGCAACGTGCCCAGGCCGAGGGCATCCCGGTGCAGGCGGATTTCGAGGACTTCCATCGCGCCAGCGACCTGATGGGCGTGCAGCGCCATCTGAAAGTGATCGGGATCTTCGCCCGTATCTGCCACCGCGACGGCAAGCCGCGCTACCTCGCCGACGTGCCGCGTTTCTTTGCCTATATAGATGAAGTGATTTCCCGGCGGCCGGAGTTGGCCGAACTGGGCGAATTGATCGTCAGTCTTCGCGCGGCTGCGGAGGCGCGTCCATGAAGGCGATGATCCTCGCGGCCGGCAAGGGCGAACGGATGCGTCCGCTGACCCTGCACACGCCAAAGCCGCTGGTGCCGGTGGCGGGTGTGCCGTTGATCGAATATCACCTGCGCGCGCTGGCGGCGGCAGGATTCACCGAAGTCGTCATCAACCATGCCTGGCTCGGCCAGCAGATCGAGGACCACCTCGGCGATGGTTCGCGGTGGGGGCTGAGCATCCGCTTCTCCGCCGAGGGCGAGCCGCTGGAAACCGGTGGTGGGATCTTCAAGGCCTTGCCGCTGCTGGGTGACGAGCCGTTCGTGCTGGTCAACGGTGATATCTGGACCGACTACGACTTCACCCGCCTGCGCCAGCCGCTGCAAGGGCAGGCGCATCTGGTGCTGGTGGACAATCCCGGGCATCACGGCGCCGGCGATTTCCGCCTGGATGCCGGAGAAGTGCGCGACGGTGAGGGTGCCAGCGATACCTTGACCTACAGCGGTATCGCCGTGATCCATCCGGCGCTGTTTGCCGGTTGCCAGGCGGGCGCTTTCAAATTGGCTCCACTGCTGCGTCACGCCATGGCTTCCGGCCAGGTCAGCGGCGAGCATTTCCGTGGGCACTGGGTGGATGTCGGGACGCTGGAGCGTCTTGCCGAAGTCGAGCACCTGCTCGCTGAGCAGCGCTGAGATGTTGTGGCCGAGCACAGTGATTGGTGCCGGAGCCGGCTTTGCCCTCGCCAGTATTCCTGGCGCGTTGCTGGGGGCGTTGCTCGGCCAGGCGATGGACCGCCGACTGCAATTGCACAGTTGGGCGCACCTGCGGGAAAAGCTGGGCGGGCGTCCGGTGCTGCGGGACGACGAAGTGCTGTTCGTGCTACTGGGGCGCCTTGCCAAAAGCGGCGGCCGGGTGCTCGAAGGGCATATTCAGCAGGCGCGCCACGAGATGCAGCGGCTTGAGATGGACACCGCCGGCCGCAAGAAGGCCATCGCCGCGTTCAATCGCGGCAAGGCCGGGCGCGAAAAAGTGGACGGGCACCTGCGCCGCCTGAAGGAACAGCCGCATGCTGCCGAAGGCGTATTGCGTGCCTGTTGCCGCATGGCCTGGGCCGAAGGCCGTGCCGGGCGCGAACAGAAGGAGCTACTGGTGAACTGGGGGCAGCAACTGGGCTGGTCGGCGGCCAAGGTGCAGGCGCTGGCGGGTGACTACGAGCCGCGCAAAGCTGCGCTTGAGGGGGCGGGCAGTTATCCCGAGGCGTTGCGCTTGCTCGGTGTGACGGCGGAGGCCGAGCCCGGCCAGATCAAGCAAGCCTACCGGCGCCTGCTGAGCCGCCATCATCCGGACAAGCTGCAGGGCAGCGGCGCCAGCCCGGCCCGGGTCCGCGAGGCGACCGAGCGCACGCGGGAACTGCATCAGGCCTACTCAATCATCCGCAAGCGCCACGGTTTTTAGTCCACCTGACTCGGGCTCAACCATCCGCGAATCCGCCTGAACAATTGCTCCTGCTCTGCAGTGCGGTTGCCGGGCATCGCGGTCAGCGCCACTTGCCGGTAGTTGCTGTCCTTGAGCCGCTTGCTGGCCTGCAGGCGTTGTCTTGCTGCCTGGCGGGCCTGTTCCTGATCGCTGTAATAGAAGTCGGCGGTCGGCACTTTCAGCGACGGGGTCAGGCTGTCCAGGCTGTGTTCGGCCTTCGGCGGTGTCTGTGCGGCCACCAGCACCAGTTTCTGCACCTGGGCTGGCTGGCGTTCGCTCAGGTAACGGGTCGCCCAGTAGGCGCCGCTGCCATTTCCGATCACGACAATACTGCGCGCGTTCTGCTGCTGGGCGTAGGCCACGGCGGCATCGAGGCGGGCGAAAATCCGTTCGGCGTCGGTGCTGTCACTGCTTGCACCGCCGCCCGCTACACCAGGTGCGTCAGGAGTTTCCGCTTCCGGCGCGGTGGCCTGGGCGATGTTGGCGTTGGCGTCGGCGGGCGTGTCTTTCGCCGGTGCGGCTTTGCTGGTGTCAGCGGCTTCCGGTGCAGGTGCGGGACTTTCGCTGCGGGCAACCGGGCTTTCGGTCAGCAGGTCGGGTAGCGACAGACTCAGGGTGCCCCACTCGGCATCGGGAAACTTGCGCCGCAGCGGGCCGACGGTCTTCGGCCAGTCGGCGGTTTCTCCCGCGCCGGCGAGAATTACCAGAACGCCATGGGGAGAAGGGCTATTGGCCGGCTTCCACAAGGCCAGGAAGTTATCGCTGCCGGCTTGCAGGGTTTGCTGTTCTTCCTTGGGCACCTGACGTTCCAGCGCCAGCGCGTCTTCCTGACTCCGCTCGGCCAGCGGCTGACGTTGAACTACGGCGGCGTCCTTCGTGGTTTCTGGCGTTTTGCCATCCTCGGCGAGCACGGTACACGGTAGTATCAAGGTCAGGCATAACGTAGGAAGCGTCGTGCGATAGAGTGAGAACATTGATCGATCCAGGCCAGAATGATACCGGCAGCCTAATGGTATTTGTCCGGAACGGCCACGCCTCGCGACCGTCCTTCTATTGACGAGATTCAAGATGATTCGTTTGTGCCGTCTGTGGGTTATCGGCTGTTTTTGCTTGCCCTTGATCGTCTGGGCCGCGCCCGCGCCGACTACGGTGCAGTTGGACCCGGCGCAACGGCAGTGGCTTGAGCAGCACCGCAGCCTGCGGGTCGGCATGGTGCTGCAAGCCCCCTTTGCCCAGTTCGACCGGCGTTTGCAGCAGCTGTCCGGGGTCAACGTCGAGCTGATGAACATGCTCGCCCGCAGCCTTGGCCTGGACCTGACCTGGCGCAATTTCTCCGATCAGGCCGAACTCGAACGGGCGCTGGCCGGCGGCGAGGTCGACCTGGCACCGGGCCTGACCCAGACGCCCGCAGGCCTGCGCCTATGGTTGTTCAGCGATCCGTACATGCGCGTGCCGCAGCTGATCGTCGGTCCGCGCAGCGGTGCGGTGGCGGTGGATCTGGAGAAGATCGGCGACGTCGAACGGGTCGCCGTGCGCATGCCCAGCGCCGTGGCCGACTACCTGCGCGCCACCTATTCCAATCTCAACCTGCAAGGCGTGCCGGGCGAGCGCCAGGCCCTGCAACTGGTGGTCGGCGAGCAGGCGCGCTACGCGGTGGTGGATGAGGCGCAACTGAGCCGGCTGTCGCGGGAGAGCGAATTCAGCGAGCTGGCGGTGGTCGGCGATATCGGTTTCCCGCAATTGCTCCGGGTCGCCTCACGGCGTGACTGGCCGCTGCTCGCCGACATCCTCGAGCGTGGCCTGCAGGCGATTCCGGCCAAGGAGCTGGAGCAACTTCACTCGCGTTGGTTGCAGCCCAAGTACCCGCGGTTGAGCGAGTCGCCGGGCTTCTGGCAGAACCTTGCGCTGTTGTTCGCCGCGCTGTTTTTCAGCGGGGTGGCCATCATCATTTGGCAGCGCCGCCAGCAGCATTTCCTTGAGCACAGCCTGCTGACCGCGCGGGAAGACCTGGCCCAGCGGTTGTCCCGCGAAGAGGAACTGCGCCTCAGCCAGTTCTCTCTCGATCAGAGCACGGTGGGCATTCTCTGGGTGCACTGGGACAGCCATGTGCGCTATGCCAACCACGCCGTGGAAACGATGCTCGGCTATCAGCCGGGGGCGATGGCCGAGCGGCCGTTGATCGACTTCGATCCTGAGCTGCACATGGACCGCTGGCTGGATTTGTGGAAGCGCGCGCGGGCCAGCGATGAGTCCGCCCAGCGTTTCGAAACCCGCTGGCTGCGCGCCGATGGCAGCTTGCTGCCGGTGGACATGTCGCTGAGCTTCCTGCGCTTTCGTGATGCCGAGTACCTGGTGGTGTTCCTCACCGACGTGACCGAACGCCGCCGTGCCGAAGCCGCCCAGCGCGAAAGCGAGGCACGGCTCAAGGGTATCGCCGCCAACGTGCCGGGGCTGGTGTTCCGCCTGGAGCGCGATCCCGGCATCGACGAATTGGAATTTCCCTACATCAGTGAAGGCAGCGAGGCGCTGGTCGGCTACGCGCCGGCAGAAATCCAGCACCCGGACATGGGCCTGCGCAGCCTGGTCCACAGCGCCGACCGCGCCGACTATCACCGTGTCCAGGATCAGGCGCTGGCCAGCGACAGCGACTGGTCCTGGCAGGGGCGCATCCTCACCCGCCAGGGCGAACAGCGCTGGGCAGACATCAAGGCCAGTGCCCGCAAACTCAGCGGTGGCCGGGTGGTCTGGGACGGTATCGTCTGGGACATCACCCAGAGCAAGCAGGTCGAGCTGGAACTGGCCCGTTCCCAGGAGCAACTGCGGGAACTGGCTGCACACCTGGAAAGCGTGCGAGAGGAAGAAAAGGCGCGGATTGCCCGGGAAGTCCATGACGAGTTGGGGCAGATGCTCACAGTGTTGAAACTGGAGACATCAATGTGCGAACTGGCCTACGCCGACCTCGACCCCGGTCTGACGGAGCGGTTGGGCAGCATGAAGCGTCTGATCGCCCAACTGTTCCAGTTGGTCCGCGATGTGGCCACGGCCTTGCGGCCGCCGATTCTCGATGCGGGCATCGCTTCGGCGATCGAATGGCAGGCCCAGCGTTTCGAAGCGCGCACGCAGATTCCGTGTCTGGTGCAGGTCCCGGAAAACCTGCCGCCGCTCAGCGATGCCAAGGCCACCAGCCTGTTCCGCGTGTTGCAGGAGGCGCTGACCAATGTCATGCGCCATGCCCAGGCGCATACTGTCGAAATAACACTGCACCTCGACGGCCCCATGCTGTGCCTGATTATCAGCGACGATGGCCTTGGGTTCGTGCGGGACGACAGCCGTCCCACTTCCTTCGGGCTGGTGGGCATGCGCGAGCGGGTGTTGATGCTCGGTGGTGACATGCACCTTGAAAGCGAGCCGGGCGAGGGCACCAGCCTGCGCGTGCGCATACCTCTGGATTGAGACAGGAGCGAAAAAGTGATTCGAGTTCTGGTTGCCGAAGACCACACCATCGTGCGCGAAGGCATCAAGCAACTGATTGGCCTGGCCAAGGACATGCAGGTGGTGGGCGAGGCGGGCAACGGCGAGCAGTTGCTGGAGACGCTGCGGCACACCGCATGCGAAGTGGTCTTGCTGGATATTTCCATGCCCGGGGTTAATGGCCTGGAGGCGATCCCGCGGATTCGCGCGTTGAACTCGCCGCCAGCGATCCTGGTGCTGTCGATGCACGACGAAGCGCAGATGGCGGCGCGGGCATTGAAAGTCGGTGCTGCAGGCTATGCCACCAAGGACAGCGACCCGGCGCTGTTGCTCACCGCCATTCGCCGCGTGGCGGGCGGCGGGCGCTATATCGACCCGGACCTGGCCGACCGTATGGTCTTCGAAGTCGGCCTCACGGATGCCCGGCCGCTGCATTCGCTGTTGTCGGAGCGCGAGTTCTCGGTGTTCGAGCGTTTGGCCCAGGGCGCCAACGTCAACGACATCGCCCAGCAGCTGGCGCTGAGCAACAAGACCATCAGCACCCACAAGGCGCGGCTGATGCAGAAACTCAACGTGACGTCGTTGGCGGAATTGGTGAAGTACGCGATGGAGCACAAGCTGCTCTGACTGTTCTGAAAGCGACAGGGATTGCGGTGTTCCCTTTCGCGAGCAAGCTCGCTCCTACCGGGGGGAGTGTGGGGGCGCGCTTGCTCGCGAAGGGGTGCATACCTAAAACCGCCATCCTTGTAGGGCAATCCCTACAGCCACCTTTCCAACCGGCTGATATCAATCTCTCAGCCCCCCCGATTTGCTCAGCCCCGACCCTTCTCTACGCTTGGATCACAGCAGTCATCCAATAAAAGGTGCGGGTATGAGTGAGGTCAATTCGAGCGCTGGAACCGGCGAAGTGCTGGTCAGCTTCCGTGGTGTGCAGAAGAGCTACGACGGCGAATCGCTGATCGTCAAAGACCTCAACCTGGACATTCGCAAGGGCGAGTTCCTGACCCTGCTCGGCCCGTCCGGTTCGGGCAAGACCACCAGCCTGATGATGCTGGCCGGTTTCGAGACGCCGACCGCTGGCGAGATCCAGCTGGCCGGCCGTTCGATCAACAACGTGCCGCCGCACAAGCGCGACATCGGCATGGTGTTCCAGAACTACGCGCTGTTCCCGCACATGACCGTGGCCGAGAACCTGGCGTTCCCCCTCACCGTGCGCAACCTGAGCAAGACCGACGTCAGCGAGCGGGTCAAGCGCGTGCTGAACATGGTCCAGCTTGATGCCTTCGCCCAGCGCTATCCGGGCCAGCTTTCCGGTGGTCAGCAGCAGCGTGTGGCCCTGGCCCGGGCGCTGGTGTTCGAGCCGCAACTGGTGCTGATGGACGAACCCCTCGGCGCACTGGACAAGCAACTGCGTGAACACATGCAGATGGAGATCAAACACCTGCACCAGCGCCTGGGCGTGACCGTGGTCTACGTGACCCACGACCAGGGCGAAGCGCTGACCATGTCCGACCGCGTAGCGGTATTCCACCAGGGCGAGATCCAGCAGATCGCCGACCCGCGCACCCTCTACGAAGAGCCGAAGAACACCTTCGTCGCCAACTTCATCGGCGAGAACAACCGCATCAACGGGCGCTTGCTCAGCCGTGACGGCGACCGCTGCCTGGTGTCCCTGGCACGCGGCGAGAAAGTCGAGGCGCTGGCGGTCAACGTCGGTGAGCCAGGCGAGCCGGTGACCCTGTCGGTGCGTCCGGAACGCGTGCGCCTGAACGGCCACAGCGAAAGCTGCGTCAACCGTTTCTCTGGCCGGGTGGCCGAATTCATCTACCTGGGCGACCACGTGCGGGTACGCCTGGAAGTTTGCGGCAAGGCCGATTTCTTCGTGAAGCAGCCTATCGCCGAACTCGACCCGGCCCTGGCCGTGGGCGACGTGGTACCACTGGGCTGGGCGGTCGAGCACGGACGTGCGCTCGATCCGCTTCTGGAAGCCCAATGAGGTTTGCGATACCAACCCCTGCAACGTGGAGAAAATAAGAATGCTCAAGCACTTGAAGTTGACCGCACTGACTCTGGGACTGTTCGCTGCGACCCAGGCGATGGCGGCAAGCGATCTGACCGTGATTTCCTTCGGCGGCGCCAACAAGGCGGCCCAGGTCAAGGCGTTCTACGAACCGTGGGAAAAGGCGGGCAACGGCAAGATCGTCGCGGGTGAATACAACGGTGAGATGGCCAAGGTCAAAGCCATGGTCGACACCAAAAGCGTGTCCTGGAACCTGGTGGAAGTCGAATCGCCGGAACTGGCTCGCGGCTGCGACGAAGGCATGTTCGAAGAGCTGGATCCTTCGTTGTTTGGCGATGAGTCCGACTACGTTCCCGGCGCTATCCAGCCGTGCGGCGTAGGCTTCTTCGTCTGGTCCACGGTCATGGCCTACAACGCCGACAAACTGAAGACCGCGCCAATCAGTTGGAAAGACTTCTGGGACACCAAGAACTTCCCGGGCAAGCGCGGCCTGCGCAAGGGCGCCAAGTACACCCTGGAATTCGCCCTGATGGCCGACGGCGTTGCGCCGAAGGACGTCTACAAGGTGCTCGGCACCAAGGAAGGCCAGGACCGCGCCTTCAAGAAACTCGACGAGCTGAAACCGAGCATCCAGTGGTGGGAAGCCGGCGCCCAGCCGCCGCAGTACCTGGCCTCGGGTGACGTGGTGATGAGCTCGGCCTACAACGGCCGGATCGCCGCGGTACAGAAAGAAAGCAACCTGAAAGTGGTGTGGAACGGCGGCATCTACGACTTCGACGCCTGGGCCATTCCGAAGGGCGCGAAAAACGCCGAAGAGGCGAAGAAGTTCATCGCCTACTCGGTCAAGCCTGAGCAGCAGAAGATCTACTCGGAAAACATCGCCTACGGTCCGGCCAACTCCAAGGCGGTCGCGCTGCTGTCCGACGAGATCAAGAAGGACATGCCGACCACCCCGGAAAACATCGCCAACCAGGTGCAGATCGACGTGGCGTTCTGGGCTGACAACAGCGAACAGTTGGAGCAACGCTTCAACGCCTGGGCGGCCAAGTAAGCCGTGCTGACAGGGCGCCGGTGCTGACACCGGCGCCCCCTGTTTCCAAGATTTTCCGGAGTTCGCTATGGCCATCGCAGTGCCCCTCAAAGAAGGCGCAGGTTCCAACCTCAAGCAGCGTCTGGCGCGTGCCGAGCGGGTCAACCGCTGGAAGGCGCAGGCGCTGATCGCGCCCCTGGCGCTGTTTCTGTTGCTGGTGTTTCTCGTGCCGATTGCCGCGCTGCTGTACAAGAGCGTCGGCAACCCCGAGGTCGTCAGTGGCCTGCCGCGCACCGTGGTCGCCGTGGCCGAGTGGGATGGCAAGAGCCTGCCGGGCGAGCCCGTGTACAAGGCGCTGAGCGAAGACCTCGCCGAATCGCGCAAGAACCAGACCCTGGGCGACCTGTCCAAGCGTCTGAACATGGAACTGGCCGGCTACCGCAGCCTCCTGGCGAAAACCGCCCGGGCCCTGCCGTTCAAGACCGAACCGGCTTCCTATAAAGATGCCATGCAAGAGCTGGACGAGCGCTGGGGCGACCCCGCCTACTGGCAGGCGATCCGCCGCAACACCAGCAGCGTGACCCCGTTCTACCTGCTGGCAGCCGTCGACCATCGCATCGACGACCTGGGCGAACTGGCCCCGGCCACCCCGGACCAGGCCATTTACCTGGACATCTTCACCCGTACCCTGTGGATGGGCTTCGTCATCACCGCCATCTGCCTGGTGCTGGCTTACCCATTGGCGTACCTGCTGGCCAACCTGCCGACCCGGCAGAGCAACCTGCTGATGATTCTGGTGCTGCTGCCCTTCTGGACGTCGATTCTGGTGCGGGTTGCCGCGTGGATCGTGCTGCTGCAATCGGGCGGACTGATCAACAGCGCGCTGATGGCGCTGGGGATCATCGACAAGCCGCTGGAACTGGTGTTCAACCGCACCGGCGTGTACATCTCGATGGTGCACATCCTGCTGCCGTTCATGATCCTGCCGATCTACAGCGTGATGAAAGGCATCTCGCCGACCTACATGCGGGCCGCGATCTCGCTGGGTTGCCATCCGTTCACCAGCTTCTGGCGCGTGTACTTCCCGCAGACCTACGCCGGTGTCGGCGCCGGTTGCCTGCTGGTGTTCATCATGGCCATTGGTTACTACATCACCCCGGCACTGCTGGGCAGCCCGAACGACCAGATGGTCAGCTACTTCGTGGCCTTCTACACCAACACCAGCATCAACTGGGGCATGGCGACCGCGCTGGGCGGACTGCTGTTGCTCGCCACCGTGCTGCTGTACCTGATCTATAGCTGGCTGGTCGGCTCCAGCCGCCTGCGTCTGAGCTGAGGAGCGAATTCATGCTGAGCCCCTACATGTCGCCCGTCGAGCGGGTCTGGTTCTACAGTTTGCGCATTCTCTGCGGCCTGATCCTGCTGTTCCTGGTGTTGCCGGTGCTGGTGATCATCCCGTTGTCGTTCAACTCCGGCAGCTTCCTGGTCTATCCGCTGCAAGGCTTCTCGCTGCAGTGGTACCACAACTTCTTCGCCTCGGATGAGTGGATGCGGGCGTTGACCAACAGCATCATCGTCGCCCCGGCGGCCACCGCACTGGCGATGGTCTTCGGCACCCTGGCCTCGATCGGCCTGACCCGCGGGGACTTTCCCGGCAAGTCGCTGATCATGGCCCTGGTGATTTCGCCGATGGTGGTGCCGGTGGTGATCATCGGTGTGGCCAGCTACCTGTTCTTCGCGCCGCTGGGGCTGGGCAACAGCTTCATTTCGCTGATTCTGGTGCACGCGGTGCTGGGTGTGCCGTTCGTCATCATCACGGTGTCGGCGACCCTGCAGGGCTTCAACCACAACCTGGTGCGGGCCGCCGCGAGCCTGGGTGCTTCGCCGGTGACTGCATTCCGCCGGGTGACCCTGCCGCTGATCGCGCCGGGGGTGATTTCGGGGGCACTGTTCGCCTTCGCCACCTCGTTCGATGAAGTGGTGGTGACCCTGTTCCTCGCCGGTCCCGAGCAGGCCACCCTGCCACGGCAGATGTTCAGCGGTATCCGTGAGAACCTCAGCCCGACCATCGCCGCTGCAGCGACCCTGCTGATTGCTTTCTCGGTCGTTCTGCTGCTGACCCTGGAATGGCTGCGCGGTCGCAGTGAGAAAATGCGTACGCAACAACCGGAATGATCTTTCCTGGGGCCGGCCAGCCGGCCCCGGACTGCATCCGTCGAGGTGTTTGACACCGGGCAGCCCCAGGCCGGTTGCGTGAGGTACAATGCGCGCCACCGTGAAATTGCCTACAGGTGCGCCATGCAGCCCTTCGCTATTGCCCCCTCGATTCTTTCCGCCGACTTCGCCCGCCTGGGCGAGGAAGTCGATAACGTGCTGGCCTCCGGCGCCGACATCGTTCACTTCGACGTGATGGACAACCACTACGTGCCCAACCTGACCATCGGCCCGATGGTCTGCTCGGCGCTGCGCAAGCACGGCGTGACCGCGCCGATCGATGTGCACCTGATGGTCAGCCCGGTCGACCGCATCATCGGCGACTTCATCGAGGCTGGCGCTACCTACATCACCTTCCACCCGGATGCCACCCTGCACGTCGATCGCTCGCTGCAACTGATCCGCGACGGCGGTTGCAAGGCCGGTCTGGTGTTCAACCCGGCTGCTGGTCTGGAAGCGCTGAAGTATGTGATGGACAAGGTCGACATGATCCTGCTGATGAGCGTCAACCCAGGCTTTGGCGGCCAGAAGTTCATCCCCGGCACCCTCGACAAGCTGCGTGAAGCCCGCGCGCTGATCGACGCCAGCGGTCGCGATATCCGCCTGGAAATCGACGGTGGCGTGAACGTCAACAACATCCGCGAAATCGCCGCCGCTGGCGCCGACACCTTCGTTGCGGGCTCGGCGATCTTCAACACGCCGAACTACAAGGAAGTCATCGACAAGATGCGCGCCGAACTGGCTCAGGCCCGCCCATGAGCGGTTTCGAGCAGCTGTTCCCCGGGAGTCTGCCCAGGCTGGTGATGTTCGATCTGGACGGTACCCTTATCGACTCCGTCCCGGACCTGGCGGTGGCGGTCGATCGCATGCTGCTCGAAATGAATCGCGCGCCGGCCGGCATCGACGCGGTGCGCGAGTGGGTTGGCAATGGTGCTCCGGTGCTGGTGCGCCGGGCGCTGGCCGGTGGCATCGACCATAGCGCGGTGAGCGACGACGAGGCCGAGCGCGGTCTGGAAATCTTCATGGAAGCCTATGCCGAGAGCCACGACCTGACGGTGACCTACCCCGGGGTGCACGACACCCTCAAGTGGCTGCACCAGCAGAAAGTGGAAATGGCGCTGATCACCAACAAGCCGGAGCGCTTCGTCGGCCCGCTGCTGGACCAGATGCAGATCGGTCGCTATTTCCGATGGATCATCGGCGGTGACACGCTGCCGCAGAAGAAGCCGGACCCGGCGGCGCTGCTGTTTGTCATGCAGATGGCTGGCGTGCAGGCGCACGACGCCCTGTTCGTCGGTGACTCGCGCAGTGACGTGCAGGCGGCGAAGGCTGCGGGCGTACAGTGCGTCGGCCTGACCTACGGCTACAACCATGGCCGGCCAATCAGCGACGAATCGCCCGCCCTGGTGATCGACGATTTGCGCGCCTTGCTCCCGGTTGCTTCGGTGCAGCCACTGAGCTAACGTTGGCGGACCTCAATTCCCCCCTTGGTAGAGATTCCATCGTGGTAGCACCCGGCAAACTCTGGATGAAAGTCATCAAGGCCCTGGCCCGTTGGCGTTGGCGCGCCTGACTCCTCTCCGGCCGGCTCTGATCCGGCACGTTTGCCATTCGACTTTTCTTGCCCTACTGCCACGAGGCAATCATGATCCGCGAAGAATTCCTGCGCCTGGCCGCTGCCGGCTATAACCGCATTCCCCTGGCCTGCGAAACCCTGGCCGACTTCGACACACCGCTGTCGATCTACCTGAAGCTCGCCGACCAACCCAACTCCTATCTGCTCGAATCGGTGCAAGGCGGCGAGAAGTGGGGCCGTTACTCGATCATCGGTCTGCCGTGCCGCACCGTGCTGAGGGTGTATGACCATCAGGTCCGGATCACCCACGACGGCGTCGAAATCGAGCGCCACGATGTGGAAGATCCGCTGGCCTTCGTCGAAGCCTTCAAAGAACGCTACAAGGTGCCGACCATTCCTGGCCTGCCGCGCTTCAACGGCGGCCTGGTCGGTTACTTCGGCTATGACTGCGTGCGGTATGTCGAGAAGCGCCTGGGCAAGTGCCCGAACCCGGATCCGCTGGGCGTGCCGGATATCCTGCTGATGGTGTCCGACGCGGTGGTGGTCTTCGATAACCTCGCAGGCAAGATGCACGCCATCGTTCTCGCCGATCCGTCCCAGGACGATGCCTACGAGCAAGGTCAGGCGCGACTGCAGGACCTGCTCGAACAACTGCGTCAGCCGATCACCCCGCGCCGTGGCCTCGACTTCAGCGGTGCGCAGGCTGCCGAGCCTGAGTTCCGCTCCAGTTTCACTCAGGCTGACTACGAGCGCGCCGTCGATACCATCAAGGAATACATTCTCGCCGGCGACTGCATGCAGGTCGTGCCGTCGCAACGGATGTCCATCGACTTCAAGGCCGCGCCGATCGACCTGTACCGTGCGTTGCGCTGCTTCAACCCGACGCCGTACATGTACTTCTTCAACTTTGGCGATTTCCACGTGGTCGGCAGCTCGCCGGAAGTGCTGGTGCGGGTCGAAGACAATCTGGTCACCGTGCGTCCGATTGCGGGCACCCGTCCACGTGGCGCCAACGAGGAAGCCGACCGGGCACTTGAAGAAGACCTGCTGTCCGATGACAAGGAAATCGCCGAGCACCTGATGCTGATCGACCTGGGCCGCAACGACGCGGGTCGTGTGTCGGAAACCGGTTCGGTCAAGGTCACCGAGAAGATGGTCATCGAGCGTTATTCCAACGTGATGCACATCGTTTCCAACGTCACCGGCCAACTGAAGAGCGGCCTGACCGCGATGGACGCGCTGCGCGCCATCCTGCCGGCGGGCACCTTGTCCGGTGCGCCGAAGATTCGCGCGATGGAAATCATCGACGAGCTGGAGCCGGTCAAGCGTGGCGTCTACGGTGGCGCGGTGGGTTATTTCGCCTGGAACGGCAACATGGACACCGCCATTGCGATTCGCACCGCGGTGATCAAGGACGGTGAGCTGCATGTGCAGGCCGGTGGCGGCATCGTCGCCGACTCGGTGCCGGCGCTGGAGTGGGAGGAAACCATCAACAAGCGTCGCGCAATGTTCCGCGCGGTGGCGCTGGCTGAGCAGACGCCGAAACAGTGATGCCTGATCGCGAGCAAGCTCGCTCTTACAGGAATGCACCAAACCCTGTAGGAGCGAGCTGGCTCGCGATAGGCCGCTGTCAGAACTCCAGGCTCAGCGCCAGATTGACCCCCTGCTGAGTCAGCTCATCGCTCTTGCGCCAGTTATAGCCGCCACGCAGCGCCAACCCCGGCGCCAGGCTCTGGCTCAACCCCACACTCACCCGGTTGAGATTGCTCTGCGGCGTATAGCCGGTCAGGGTGAAGTCGTTGGCCGGCAGGCTGTTGAGGTGCAGGGTCAGGTCCTGACGGTCGTCCTCGAACTCATGCTCATGGGCCACTTCGCCGAACAGCAGCGTCGCCGGCGCTACCCGGTATTTGCCCTGCAAGCCCACGCCCAGCCGCCGTGAGTCGCGTTTCTGATCGTCGAAGGTCAGTGCCGTGGCGCGCGCACCTTTTTCGCTGTAGCCATCCACCTCGACACGGGCGTAATCGGCGCTAACGAACGGCGAAAGCTGCCAGTCGCTGCCCGGCGCGGCCAGCTCGAAGCCGAGGCGGGCGGAGACGGCAAGCAAGTCGCCATCGGTGTCACCTTTCTCGCTGCGGTTGTTCGGGCCGAGGGCGAAGGTACGCTCGAGGTCGTCGTAGTCCAGCCGGCCACCGGTCAGCGCCGCATCTGCCCACCAGCGGCCTTGATGGAACTGCGCGAAGGCGGTGGCGAGGTAGCTGTCGAGGCGGTAGTCGGAGTCCTGCGCGCCGGCTTCCAGTTTCTGCCGGTACACGCCGCCAGCGATGCCGGCGCGCCAGGCTTCATCGAGGCGGTAGCTGCCACCAACGGTCAGGTTGTAGCCGCGACCGTCGGCGCTGGCGGAACTGCGCTGGCTGTCGAAGTCGAGGTTCTGGCCACCTGCCGCCACAATCGCCTGCCATTGCCCGGCTGGCTGCCAGTCGGCCTGCCACTGATTGCGCAGTTCGTCCTGGTGGGCGCGCAATGTGCCGTGGGCCATTTCCGGTAGCAGCGTTAGTTCCCAGGGCGCGGAGAGGATCGAATAGCCGTAGTCGGCAATCATCCGTTGGCCGGCGATGGTCGGGTGCACCGAGTCGTTGAACAACAGCTTGGTCGGATCCGGGGTGGTGCCGTTGGCGCCATACACCGGATTCTGCACGCAGCCATTGCCGCTGTAGCAGGTATTGATCAGGTTCTGATCGCTGGCCAGGCCGAACTGCACCGGTGAGGCGAGGGCCTCCTGAAACAGCAACGGGATGTTCAGCGGGATGATCTCGGCGTCGATCCGGGCGAGGCTGGCGACGAGTGTCTGGTTGAAGACGGCGCTGAGCTGCGAACTCGGGCCTTGCAGCGGTGTGCCGTTGAGGGCAGGCGTCAGGCCGAGATCGGGCAGCAGCCAGACCATGATGTAACGTGCGCCCGCCTGTTGCAGGGCCTGGGCGCTGGCGGCCAGTTGGGTTGCCGACGTGGCGGCTCCGACGGGGGAGGTGATCAACCCCTGAAGGAAGTCGTTGCCGCCACCGGTCAGGTAATACAGGGCATTGGGATCGGCCAGTCGTCCGCCGGCAAGGTAGCCGGGCTTCTGCCGCAGTACCGTGCCCGCACCGGGGTTGCCGGGCGGGATCACCACCAGCGATTCGCCGGTGATGGATTGGAAGATCTGGTCGGTGCGATAGCCTCCGGTTGCCCAGTTGTTGCCGTCGGGGATACCGAGGGCTGCATTCATGGGCGAAGTGGAGGCATTCAGGTCACCGGGTGCGATTCCGAGGTAGCCACCCAGGATCATCGGCGACACGGGCGCAAAGCTGCCGTCGGCATTGCGGTTGGTGTAGCGCTGGCTGGTGCCTGGCGCCCCGGCTGAGTCGGGAAACTGCCCGGCATCGGCGAGGCTGTCGCCGAAAACGATCATGGTGGAGTAAGGCGAGGGGCTTGCAATAGCGGTGGAGCAGGCTGCGGCCAGCAGACATGCAGCGGATTGACGCAGATAACGGCACTTTCTCATCGCAAGAGTCCTTTTTTTGTCTTTGTTTTTGGTATTGCGTCCGAAGAAAGTAGCAAATACCCCGGATCCTGCCTTGTCGATATTGCACGCAATGTTTCCGTGAGCTACTGTGCCGAAACGTATGAACGAGACCTACCCCGTGTTGATCGTCAGCAAACTCTTGATGCGCGTTATCAAGGCCCACGCCCGTTGGCGTTGGCGCGCCTGACTTTATCTCCCGCCGGCCAGTGCCGGCCCGTTACGTTTTGCCTTTCCGAAATCGCTTCACGCCCCGCAACAGCGCACACCTGCTGTGCGTCGGGCAGCCCTGTATCGCGAAAGGCGGTTATTCAAAGTCAGTATTCAAGAGGTTGAACCCAGATGTTACTGATGATCGACAACTACGATTCCTTCACCTACAACGTCGTGCAGTACTTCGGCGAGTTGGGGGCGGAGGTCAAGGTCATTCGCAACGACGAACTGACCATCGCCCAGATCGAAGCCCTGCAGCCCGAGCGCATTGTCGTCTCTCCCGGTCCGTGCACCCCGACCGAAGCCGGTGTTTCCCTCGAAGCCATCAAGCATTTCGCCGGCAAGCTGCCGATCCTGGGCGTGTGCCTGGGCCACCAGTCCATCGGCCAGGCTTTCGGCGGTGAGGTGGTCCGTGCCCGCCAGGTCATGCACGGCAAGACCAGCCCTGTAGTACA
The DNA here is from genome assembly GCF_025466035.1 of Pseudomonas sp. 20P_3.2_Bac5. NCBI lineage: Bacteria > Pseudomonadati > Pseudomonadota > Gammaproteobacteria > Pseudomonadales > Pseudomonadaceae > Pseudomonas > Pseudomonas sp. 20P_3.2_Bac5. The sequence goes on from NZ_JANLOA010000118.1 coordinate 50,052, forward strand.
CGAGAACACAGGCGTGTTCACCGGCCTGAACAATCCGCTGACCGTGACCCGCTACCACTCGCTCGTGGTGAAGCGCGAGACTCTGCCTGATTGCCTTGAACTGACTGCCTGGACCGCGCTGGAAGACGGTTCGATCGACGAAATCATGGGCCTGCGTCACAAGACCCTGAACGTCGAAGGCGTACAGTTCCACCCCGAATCGATCCTCACTGAGCAGGGCCACGCGCTGTTCGCCAATTTCCTCAAGCAGACCGGCGGCCACCGCTAAGGATTGAATATGGATATCAAGAACGCGTTGGGTCGGATCGTCGATCAGCTGGACCTGTCCACCGAGGAAATGCGCGGTGTGATGCGCCAGATCATGACCGGTCAGTGCACCGAGGCGCAGATCGGCGCCTTCATGATGGGCATGCGCATGAAGAGCGAAAGCATCGACGAGATCGTCGGTGCCGTTTCGGTCATGCGCGAGCTGGCTGACAAGGTCGAGCTCAACAGCCTCGACGGCGTGGTCGACGTGGTTGGCACCGGCGGCGATGGCGCGAATATCTTCAACGTGTCCACCGCGTCGGCCTTCGTCGTTGCCGCCGCCGGTTGCACCGTGGCCAAGCACGGCAACCGCGCCGTTTCGGGCAAGAGCGGCAGCGCCGACCTGCTGGAAGCCGCCGGTATCTATCTGAACCTGACGCCGGTCCAGGTCGCTCGTTGCATCGACAGCGTGGGCATCGGCTTCATGTTCGCCCAGACTCACCACAGCGCCATGAAATATGCCGCCGGCCCGCGTCGCGACCTGGGTCTACGCACCCTGTTCAACATGCTCGGCCCGCTTACGAATCCGGCCGGGGTCAAGCATCAGGTGGTCGGCGTGTTCACCCAGGCGCTGTGCCGTCCGCTGGCCGAAGTGCTGCAGCGTCTCGGCAGCAAGCACGTGTTGGTGGTGCACTCCAAGGACGGGCTGGACGAGTTCAGCCTGGCCGCGCCGACCTTCGTTGCCGAACTGAAGAACGGCGAGATCAGCGAATACTGGGTCGAGCCCGAAGACCTCGGCATGAAGAGCCAGAGCCTGCACGGCTTGTCGGTAAGCGGTCCGGAAGAATCGCTGGCGCTGATTCGCGACGCCATTGGCCGGCGCAAAACCGAAAACGGCCAGAAGGCCGCGGAGATGATCGTGCTCAACGCCGGCGCCGCGCTTTACGCCGCGGACCATGCCATGAGCCTCAAGCAGGGCGTCGAGCTTGCTCACGATGCGCTGCACACCGGCCTTGCCCGGGAAAAACTCGAAGAGCTGGGCGCCTTTACCGCGGTATTCAAGCAGGAGAACGAAGGATGAGTGTGCCGACGGTTCTGGAAAAGATCCTCGCCCGTAAGGTCGAGGAAGTCGCCGAGCGTAGCGCCCGGGTCAGCCTCGCCGAACTGGAACGTCTGGCGGCTGCCGCCGACGCGCCGCGCGGATTCGCCAACGCCCTGATCGAGCAGGCCAAGCGCAAGCAGCCAGCGGTGATCGCCGAGATCAAGAAAGCATCGCCGAGCAAGGGCGTGATCCGCGAGGACTTCGTGCCCGCCGATATCGCCGTCAGCTACGAGAAGGGTGGGGCAACCTGCCTGTCGGTGCTGACCGATGTTGATTACTTCCAGGGCGCCGACGTCTATCTGCAGCAGGCCCGTGCCGCGGTGCAACTGCCGGTGATCCGCAAGGACTTCATGATCGATCCGTACCAGATCGTCGAAGCCCGCGCCCTGGGCGCCGACTGCGTGCTGCTGATCGTCTCCGCTCTGGATGACGTGAAGATGGCCGAACTGGCGGCCACCGCCAAGAGCGTCGGCCTCGACGTGCTGGTGGAAGTGCACGACGGTGACGAGCTGGAGCGCGCGCTGAAGACCCTCGACACCCCGTTGGTCGGCGTCAACAACCGCAACCTGCACACCTTCGAAGTGAGCCTGGAAACCACCCTCGACCTGTTGCCACGCATCCCTCGCGATCGCCTGGCCATCACCGAGAGCGGCATCCTCAATCGCGCCGATGTCGAGCTGATGGAAATCAACGAGGTCTACTCGTTCCTGGTGGGCGAAGCCTTCATGCGTGCCGAACAGCCAGGGCTGGAGTTGCAGCGCCTGTTCTTCCCGGGACGCGTGGTGCAAGGCCTGAACGGGCTGGACTGATCCCTTCGAAAGCCGGCATTCATTGCCGGCTTTTTTCTTTCAGGATGATTGTCATGACTGAACAACCTGTTGCCGTCACCGTCGAGGCCGGGCTGCATGCCGAGCAGGATCTGCTGGCGGCCGTTTGCAAGGGCGAGCGTGATCACGGCGTGCTGTTCTGGCGCCCTACGGACCGGGCGCTGGTGATGCCACGGCGCATGAGCCGGCTGGAGGGCTTCGAGGCCGCTTGCGGCGAACTGGCGATTTCCGGCTGGCCGGTATTGTTGCGCGAGACGGGCGGCGAGCCGGTGCCGCAATCGCCTGCGGTGATCAATATCGCGTTGGTGTATGTGGCGCCGCGCAGCGAAGGCGATAACGGACGCATCGAGAACGCTTACCTGCGCCTGTGCGAGCCGTTGTGCGAGGTGCTGCGGGAATGGGGCGGGGTGGCGTCGGTCGGTGAGATCGAAGGGGCGTTCTGCGACGGGCGTTACAACGTCAACCTCAATGGTCGCAAGTTGGTCGGCACGGCCCAGCGCTGGCGTCAGGGCCTCGGTGGCAAACGACCGGTTGTGCTGGTGCATGGGGCGCTGCTGCTGGATAACGAGCGCGAGTCGATGGTGGCGGCGGTCAACCGCTTCAATGAATGTTGCGAGCTGGAACAGCGCTGTCTGGCCGACAGTCACATCGCCCTGCATGAAGTGGTCCCCGAAGCGCCGCTGCTGGAGCGGCTGGCCCAGGCTTACGCCCGGACCATCGAGGCTATCCCCAAGGATTGACCCTGGGTTCAGCGCGTGCCGAAGACCACCATGGTCTTGCCCTTCACGTTGACCAGGTTGCGTTCTTCCAGGTCCTTCAGAACGCGACCGACCATCTCCCGTGAACAACCCACGATCCGGCCGATTTCCTGGCGGGTGATCTTGATCTGCATGCCGTCCGGGTGAGTCATGGCGTCCGGCTGCTTGCACAGCTCCAGCAGGCAGCGGGCAACCCGTCCGGTGACATCGAAGAAGGCGAGATCGCCGACCTTGCGGGTGGTGTTGCGCAGGCGCTGGGCCATCTGGCTGCCCAGGGCATAGAGAATGTCCGGATCCTGGCGTGCCAGTTCGCGGAATTTCTCGTAGCTGATTTCCGCGACCTCGCATTCGGTCTTGGCCCGTACCCAAGCACTGCGGTGTTGCTCCTTGCCCGCAGGCTCGAACAGGCCCAGTTCTCCGAAGAAATCACCGCTATTGAGGTAGGCGATGATCATTTCCCTGCCCTCATCGTCCTCGATAAGGATCGTGACCGAGCCCTTGACGATGAACGACAGGGTATCGGCTGTGTCGCCAGCACTGAGGATGTTGGTTTTTGCTGCAAAACGACGACGCTGGCAATGAGCGAGCAACTTGTCGACGTTTTTGATCTTGGCTGGAAGTGCTGCGGCAACCATGGTTAAGCCCCGAAATACGCGGTCCGTGAGTATTCTTGTAGGTGGGATGGGTGCAAAACGCCATCAATTTGGCGCCAGTTTATCAGACCACCCTCTGTGTCGGCAGATTTGATCGAACGCTTAAGTCTTTTCGCCTGTGCGTGTAGGGACTAAGCTGGCAGCCATTTTTTCAAGCAAGGGGAGACCGGTTAATGAAGGCGCGTATCCAGTGGGCCGGTGAGGCCATGTTCCTCGGTGAATCGGGCAGCGGCCACGTCGTGGTAATGGACGGTCCGCCCGATGCCGGTGGTCGCAATCTCGGTGTCCGTCCGATGGAAATGCTGCTGTTGGGCCTGGGCGGCTGCAGCAATTTCGATGTGGTCAGCATCCTGAAGAAATCCCGCCAGGCCGTGGAAAGCTGCGAAGCCTTCCTGGAAGCCGAGCGGGCGGATGAAGACCCGAAGGTCTTCACCAAGATTCACCTGCGCTTTGTGGTCAAGGGGCGTGGTCTGAAGGAAGCGCAGGTCAAGCGTGCCGTGGAACTGTCCGCGGAGAAGTACTGCTCGGCCTCGATCATGCTGGGCCGCGCGGGTGTGGACATCACCCACAGCTACGAGATCGTCGAACTCGGCTGAGCCGTGGCAACTTCCACGGAGCCCGACAGCTCCGTGGCAAGGTTCAGCGACGCAACCCCGGCAACAATGCCATCACGCCCGTCGGAATGGCGGCGCGCAATGTCGCGCTCAAGCGCTCGCGATGCTTCTGATACAGCAGCCCCAGGCCAATCACGCCCAGGCCGATCACGCTCAATACCAGCGGGAACAGCAGCGAGTCGGCGAACACTTCATACGACAGATAACCCAGGTACGCCGCCACGCCCAGTGCGCCGAAGACCATGAACATCGGCCGGCGCAACAGCACGGCGATCAACATCAGCCCCAGGTTGATCAGGCAGTACAGGGCCTTGCCCACTTCACTGTCGCTGTTCATCGACGTCAGTCCTCCCCAGAACGCCAGCAATCCGGCCAGGTAGCCCCAGAAGGCGAAGTCCTGGCGGGTGCGGCCGTCGATCAGCAGGAACACCATCAGCAACCCCAGGCCGAACCAAAGCGACACCTGCTGGCGCTGATCCCAGTCGAACGGTGAGCCATAAAGCCATTCCGTCAGGTCCATGGAAATGAACCACAGCGCGAGGGCGATCGGCATGACGATGAACGGGAAAGGGATCAGCCGCAGCATCAGCAGGCCGGCGCACACCGTCGCCAACTCCATCAGCAGCCAGCCGCCTTGCACGTAGGTGTAGTAGTGGTGGTAGTTGGACTGGTTGTCGTCCAGTGGCCAGAAGCCGGCGAGGCGCTCAATGGCGAACACCGCCAGCGGCACGATGCTGACCGCCACTGCGGCGAGGACGCCTCCGGGAATGAGCTGGCCTCGGCGTTGCAACGCCAGGCCGCCCAGGGTCAGCAGCAGAATGTAGGCCAGCGCAACCGTCAGCAGCGCGCCATCGCCGATGCGCATCCAGGCTTCACTGAGCAGCCAGCCCATGGCGCCCATGATCAGCAGGGCGCCAAGGTAGAAGGCGACGTGGGCCAACTGGAAGCTGGCCTGTCGTGGCGTCTGCTGCTCCAGAAAGGACAGCAGCGCCTGTTTTTGCGCGGCGTCGAGGACGCCCGCGTCGACCGCGCGGGTCAGGTCACTGGCATCGAAGCGCCCGGTCATGGCGGATCAGATGCGGTAGGTGCTTTTGGTCATGACCTTGGCCATCAGGCTCATGCCAAATTTGACCGGGGCCGGGAAGCGGAAGCCGCCAGCGTTGAGCGCCGACTCGGCGTGGTGCTCTTCGTCGATACGCATCTGTTCGAGGATGGCGCGGGATTTCTCATCTTCCGGCGGGATCTGCTCCAGGTGCTCGTCCAGGTGCTTGCAGACCTGGTGCTCGGTAGCGGCGACGAAACCCAGGCTGACTTTGTCGCTGATCAGCCCGGCAAAGGCGCCAATGCCGAAGGACAGGCCGTAGAACAGCGGGTTGAGCACGCTCGGATGGCTGCCCAACTGACGGATGCGCTGTTCGCACCAGGCCAGGTGGTCGATTTCTTCATCGGCGGCTTGTTCCATGGCCTTGCGCACTTGCGGCAGCTTGGCGGTCAAGGCTTGGCCCTGATACAGCGCCTGGGCGCAGACTTCGCCGGTGTGGTTGATGCGCATGAGGCCAGCGATGTGGCGGGTCTGTTTCTCGTCGAGCTCGGACTCGGGCTGGACGATCGCCGGGGACGGGCGGGTAGGTTGGCCGCTGAAGGGCAGCAAGGTGCGCATGGCGGTGTCGGCCTGCAGCAACAAGCGGTCGAGCGGGGAATATTGACGTTCGGTAGCCATCGGGCACCTCCGCAAGAATGTGCCCGACAGTTTAACCCAATCGATGTGACAGGGCTTGCGCTGGATCAGCCCGGTGGCCAGTGCATTTGGCGCTGGCCGAGCACGTGCATGTGGATGTGGTAGACCGTCTGCCCGCCCAGCTCGTTGCAGTTCATCACGACGCGGAAACCGTCTTCGCAGCCCAGTTCCTTGGCCAGCCGCTGCGCGGTGAACAGGATGTGTCCGGCCAGGCCCTTGTCTTCCTCGGTGAGGTCGTTGAGGGTGCGGATCGGCTTTTTCGGGATTACCAGGAAATGTACCGGGGCCTGGGGGGCGATATCGTGGAACGCCAGGACCTGGTCGTCTTCGTAGATGATCTTGGCCGGGATCTCCCGGTTGATGATCTTGGTGAAAATAGTTTCCACAACGCTTGCTCCATGGTGGTGGTCGGGCCTGAGTGTACTCAGCCCGCGCGCCGCCGCCCAGTAGCGATTCGATTCAGCGCGGGCAGTAGGCGCGGTTGATGGCGCCGGCCAGTTTGCGGCTCATCCAGCGTGTCAGCAGACGCGGACTGAAGGCCAGCCAGCGGTTGCGCCGGCCGGGAATGATGATCGCCTTGTTGCGGTCCAGCGCGCGAACTGTGTAGAGCGCCACTTCTTCGGGGCTCAGGCAGCGCTTGCCGGACTCGAGGCGCGGGATGCGCCGGTTGGGCGAGCGGACCGGCCCGGGGCAGAGGACCGAGACCTTGATGCCAGTTTGCTTCAGTTCCTCGCGCAACCCTTCGGAGAAGTGCAGCACGTACGCCTTGCTGGCGGCATAGCTGCTCATCCATGGGCCCGGCGCGAAGGCGGCCAGCGACGCGACATTGAGAATCTGCCCGCCGCCCTGCACGGCCATGGCATTGCCCATGGCATGGCACAGGCGGGTCAGGGCGATGATGTTCACTTCGATGAGGTCTTGCTCGTCGGCCCATTCCTGCGCGAGGAAATGACCGTAGGAACGAATCCCGGCGCAATTGACCAGCAGGTCGATGTGCCGATCGCTTTCTTCGAGCTCCAGCAGGAAGCCCGACAAGCGCAGCGGCTCGCCGATATCGCAGGCGCGGAACAAGACTTCCACGCCGAAACGCTGGGTCAGCTCGATGGCGACGGGTTCCAGCAGGTCGCGCTGGCGTGCCACCAGGATCAAGTTGCGCCCCCGACGCGCCAATGCTTCGGCCAGTGCCAGGCCCAGACCGCTGGAGGCACCGGTGATCATGGCGTAACGGGTCATGCAGTTCTCCAATGGCGGGGGCGTTTGAAAGGGCGGCCTAGTCTACACAAAGGCCGCTCGCTCAGCGCGGCCAGTGCGTGCCGAGGCGCTGGGCGTTGGCCAGGGCCTGGCGATATTCGGTGTCCAGGCGCTCGATCAGTGCCTGTGTCGGCAACTGCTCATCGATACCGCCCACGCCTTGGCCGGCGGACCAGACGGTCTTCCAGGCCTTCGCTTCGTCGTGAATAGGTTTGAGCTGGATCTCGCCACCCTTGTTCAGGTTGGCCAGGTCGTAGCCGGCTTTCTCCAGGCTCTGGCGCATGAAGCTCGCCGGCACGCCGGACACCGCTGGCGTATGAACGATATCGGCGGCCTTGGCTTGCAGCAGCATGTCCTTGTATTGCGCAGGCGCCTGGCTTTCCTGGCTGGCAATGAAGTGGGTGCCGAGATAGGCCAGGTCGGCGCCCAGCAGTTGCGCGGCGAGAATTTCACGGCCTGTGTTCAGGCACCCGGCCAGCAACAAGGTCTTGTCGAAGAACTGGCGAATCTCGCTGACCAGGGCGAACGGGCTCCAGGTCCCGGCATGCCCGCCGGCGCCTGCCGCGACCGCGATCAGGCCATCGACCCCGGCCTGTGCAGCTTTCTCGGCATGGCGGCGGGTGGTGACATCGTGAAACACCAGGCCGCCGTAGCTGTGCACGGCATCCACGACTTCCTTGACCGCCCCGAGGCTGGTGATGACGATCGGCACCTTGTGCTCGATACACACCGCCAAATCCGCCTGCAGGCGCGGATTGCTCTGATGGACGATCAGGTTCACCGCGTAGGGAGCTGCGCGCTCAAGCCCGTCCAGCCCCGCCTCGATTTCTTCCAGCCAGGCCTTGAAACCGGTGGTTTCGCGCTGGTTCAGGGCCGGGAAACTGCCCACCACGCCATTGCGACAACAGGCGAGCACCAGTTGCGGGTTCGATATGAGAAACATCGGCGCCGCCACCACGGGCAGGCGCAGGCGTTGTTCGAGCAGGGCAGGCAGTGACATGGCGGATTCTCGGGTCGGGGGTGGCTACTGTCAGAACGGTTTGACGACCACCAGAATTACAATGCCCAGCAGCATCAACACGGGCACTTCATTGAACCAGCGGAAGTAGGTGTGGCTGCGGGTGTTGTCGCCGCGGACGAAGCGTTTCACGTTGGCGCCGCACATGTGATGGTAGCCGGTCAGCAGAATGACAAGGGTGAGCTTGGCGTGGAGCCAGCCCTGGCTGAGAAAGCCGGGGCTCAGGATCAGCATCCAGATCCCGAAGACGAAGGCGGCGATCATCGCCGGGCCCATGATGAAGCGGTAGAGCTTGCGTTCCATGACCACGAAGCGGTCGCGGCTGATGCTGTCTTTGCTCTGGGCGTGGTAGACGAACAGGCGGGGCAGGTAGAAAAGTCCTGCAAACCAGCAGACGACGCTGACGATGTGCAAGGCTTTGATCCATAGGTACAGCATGTTTTTTATTCCTTTCAGGTTGACGGTCGTCAGATAGTAGTAGTTCGGTGCCGCGCCCGTCATCTCAACGGTTGTAGGCGTAGTCGCTGGCCCCTATCATCGTCGGCTTTCCAGTCGGTTCGTTGATAGGGGGCAGGTATATGGTCAAGGTCGGTATCGTCGGCGGCACGGGTTACACCGGTGTCGAATTGCTGCGTCTGCTGGCACAGCATCCTCAGGCTGAAGTTGCAGTCATCACTTCTCGCTCCGAGGCGGGCCTGCCCGTGGCCGACATGTACCCGAACCTGCGAGGCCACTACGACGGCCTGGCGTTCAGCGTCCCGGATACCAAGACCCTCGCCGCCTGTGATGTGGTGTTCTTCGCCACCCCGCACGGCGTCGCCCACGCGCTGGCCGGTGAATTGCTGGCGGCGGGTACCAAGGTCATCGACCTGTCCGCCGACTTCCGCCTGCAGGACGCCGATGAATGGGCCAAATGGTACGGCCAGCCGCACGGTGCACCTGAGCTGCTCAAGGACGCGGTCTACGGCCTGCCGGAAGTTAATCGCGAGCAGATCCGCCAGGCGCGCCTGATCGCGGTGCCGGGTTGCTACCCCACTGCAACCCAGTTGGGCTTCCTGCCGCTGCTGGAAGCAGGCATCGCCGACACTTCGCGTCTGATCGCCGACTGCAAGTCGGGCGTGAGCGGTGCCGGCCGCGGTGCCAGCGTGGGTTCGCTGTTCTGCGAGGCGGGCGAAAGCATGAAGGCCTACGCGGTCAAAGGTCACCGTCACCTGCCTGAAATTCGCCAGGGCCTGCGCCGGGCGGCGGGTGGTGACGTCGGCCTGACCTTCGTTCCGCACCTGACCCCGATGATCCGCGGCATTCACTCGACGCTGTACGCGACGGTCGCCGATACCTCGGTGGACCTGCAGGCGCTGTTCGAGAAGCGCTACGCCGATGAGCCGTTCGTCGACGTGATGCCGGCCGGCAGCCACCCGGAAACCCGTAGCGTGCGTGGTGCCAACGTCTGCCGTATCGCCGTGCATCGTCCGCAAGGCGGCGATCTGGTGGTGGTACTGTCGGTCATCGACAACCTGGTGAAGGGCGCTTCGGGCCAGGCGGTGCAGAACCTCAACATCCTCTTTGGCCTCGACGAGCGCCTGGGCCTGTCCCACGCCGGGCTGCTGCCTTAACGGCTACCACATCGGGCTGCGGGCGGGACTTATACCTTCCGCTTGTAGCCTGATGCCGCTTCTATAGTTGACCAATTTTCTAGGGGAAGCGGATAATGCGCGCCATCACGCATTATGGCGGCATAGCGCCGGGAGATATTCAGCATGAGCGTCGAATCCTTCACCCCTTCGGTTTTGCAGTTCACGCATAACGCCGCGCACAAGGTGAAGACCCTGGTAGACGAAGAGGGCAATGATCGTCTGAAGTTGCGAGTATTCGTGACGGGTGGCGGTTGCTCCGGCTTCCAGTATGGCTTCACTTTCGATGAAGATGTCGCTGAAGACGACACCATTGTCGAGCGCGAGGGCGTTGCCCTGGTGGTTGACCCGATGAGCTTCCAGTACCTGGCAGGTGCCGAAGTGGACTACCAGGAAGGTCTGGAAGGTTCGCGCTTCATCATCAAGAACCCGAACGCCACGACCACCTGTGGTTGCGGTTCCTCGTTCTCGATCTGATTTGCCGGGATGTTGCTGAACGCCGCGCTGATGCGCGGCGTTTTGCTTTTTGCGGTTTATGCCGGGTAGATGGCGCCCAATACCCGTAAGCCGCGGGCACCGGTGACGCTTGGGCGATTGCCGGCGATGCCTTCCAGGCAGCAATGGGCAAGCCAGGCGAAGGCCATGGCTTCGACCCAGTCGGGGTCGACACCGAAGTCTGCCGTGCTGCTGACCCGCGCACCTGGCAGCAGGTTTTCCAATCGCGCCATCAACGTGCCGTTGTGGGCACCGCCGCCGCAAACCAGAAGGACCTGGGTGTCCTGCTGGGCTTTATTCAGCGAGTCGACGATGCTCAGGGCGGTCAACTCCAGCAGTGTCGCCTGGACGTCTTCATCTGCACACGGTGGCTGTGTACTGAGCTGGTGGTGCAGCCAGGGCAGATTGAACAGCTCCCGGCCGGTGCTCTTCGGGCCCGTGCCCGCAAAGAACGGATCGCTGAGCAGGCTGCTGAGCAGACCTGGAAGTACCTTTCCGCTGGCAGCCCATGTGCCGTTGGCATCGTAGGCATGACCCAGTTTCTCGTTGATCCAGGCGTCGAGAAGTACGTTGCCCGGGCCGCAATCGAAACCGCTGACGGGCTTGTCCTGCTCGATCAGGCTCAGATTGCTGAAACCTCCGACATTGAGGACAGCAAGACGCTCGCCCTGATTGCTGAACAAGGCTTCATGGAAGGCCGGAACCAACGGTGCACCCTGACCGCCGGCAGCGACGTCGCGGCGGCGGAAGTCGCCAACGACGGTGATGCCGGTCAATTCGGCCAGCAAGGCCGGGTTGCCGATCTGAACAGTGAAGCCGCGTGCCGGCTCGTGCCGGATCGTCTGGCCGTGGCTGCCGATTGCGCGAATGTCCTCGGGGCGAAGTTGGCGGCTGTCGAGCAGATGCTTGATACCTTCCGCCGCTAGCCGCACCCACTCCGCCTCGGCCAGGGCGGCACGGGCGATCTCGTCCGGGCCGCTGGCGCAGAGGCCGAGCATGGCCAGGCGCAGCGATTCGGGCATGGGGATGTAGTGGGTAGCGAGCAGCGAGGTCCGCTGCTCCTGTTCGATCAAGGCGATGTCCAGGCCATCAAGGCTGGTGCCGGACATCACCCCCAGATAAAGCGCCATGGCTTAGCGCTTGTTCAAGGCCAGCATGGTGGCCTTTTCCTGGTCCATGCGCGCGATAAGCGGCTGGCTCAACTGCATGAAGCGCTGGCGCTCGGCCTTGGCGATCGGGTCGGCCATGGGCAGTTTCTGGCCCAGCGGGTCGACGTGCACACCGTTGACCTGGAACTCGTAGTGCAGGTGCGGTCCGGTGGACAGGCCGGTGGTGCCGATGTAGCCGATGACCTGGCCCTGCTTGACGGTGCCGCCGGTCTTCACGCCCTTGGCGAAGCCTTGCATGTGGCCGTACAGGGTCTGGTAGGTGTTGCCGTGCTGGATGATCACGGTGTTGCCGTAACCGCCACGGCGCCCGGCCAGCAGGACCTTGCCGTCGCCGGCGGCCTTGATCGGCGTGCCGCGCGGGGCTGCGTAGTCGACGCCTTTGTGGGCGCGGATCTTGTTCAGGATCGGATGCTTGCGGCCAGCGGAGAAGCGCGAGCTGATGCGGGCGAAGTCCACCGGAGTACGGATGAACGCCTTGCGCATGCTGTTGCCGTCGGCGGTGTAGTAGCTGGTGGTTCCGAGCTTGTTGGTGTAGCGCACGGCGCTGTAGCTCTTGCCGCGGTTGGTGAAGCGCGCCGAGAGGATGTTGCCGTTGCCGACGACTTTGCCGTCGATGACCTTCTGTTCGTAGATCACATCAAATTCGTCGCCCTGGCGGATGTCCTGGGCGAAGTCGATGTCGTAGCCAAAGATGCTGGCCATGTCCATGGTCATGTTGTGAGACAGGCCGGCACGCTGCGCGGAGGCGGAGAGCGAGCTCTTGATCACGCCGTGCACATACGCGGAGCGGACCACGGGTTTGGTCACTTCGCGGTTGAAGACAAAGCCGTTGGCGCTCTTGTTCAGGCGGATGGTTTCCAGGTCGTTGACCTTGCTGTGCAGGCTGGCCAGTTGACCGTCCTTGTCCAGTTCGATCTGCAGTACCTGGCCATGCTTGAGTTGGCTGAACTGCTTGGCCTGCTTGTTACTGGCCAGCACTTCGTGCACGACATTGGCGGGGAGGCCGACTTTGGAGAACAGCGTCGACAGCGTATCGCCGCGGGCCACGGTCACTTCGCGGTGGTTGGGCTGATTGCTGGCGACTTCTTTTGCAGGTTCCGGCTGCGCAGCGGCGGGCTCGGTCTTGGCGGTTTCCTCGGTCGTTTGCGCGGAGTTGTCGATCTGCGCGAAGGGCGAGGTGCTGGTTTCCTCGGCGGCGATTGGCTGCTCAGATTGCTCCTTGAGCTGCTCCGCGGGACTTTCCAGTTCGAGATTCAGTGTGGTCCGTTTGGCTTCCACTTCGCTGGACGGGAATACCAGCAAAGCCAGGCTGAGCAAGGCGGCGATGCCGCTTGCGGCCAACAGGTGGCTCTTCGGATAAAGCGGGGGCGCTTTAGGCGGTTCTTTGATCATGGATAAATAGACTTTGAAAAAGATGAAAAGGAAAAGATGAATGACATGATGAAGATGAAATAACTGTATAAAATATAACCAAATCCCCTTCAAAGCAAGCGCGCAGACGTCATGTACAGGGTTGCGGGTCACATCCGGCCCGGGAACTTGTATTTGGCGGTTGATCTTGTATGGTTGGGGCCCTTTGAATCTGAGCCTTGCGGGTCTGTTATGAAGTCGGTTGAAGAGCAGCTAGCGCTAATCAAGCGTGGTGCGGAAGAGGTATTGGTCGAGTCCGAACTGGTCGAGAAACTCAAGCGCGGTCAGCCGCTGCGTATCAAGGCGGGTTTCGACCCGACGGCGCCGGACCTGCACCTGGGGCACACGGTGCTTATCAACAAGCTGCGCCAGTTCCAGGATCTGGGTCATCAAGTGATCTTCCTGATCGGTGACTTCACCGGCATGATCGGCGACCCGAGCGGCAAGAGCGCCACCCGTCCACCGCTGACCCGCGAGCAGGTGCTGGACAACGCCGAGACCTATAAACAGCAGGTCTTCAAGATTCTCGATCCGGCCAAGACCGAGGTGGCGTTCAACTCCACCTGGATGGACAGGCTGACGCCGGCCGATTTCATTCGCCTGGCTTCGCAGTACACCGTAGCCCGGATGCTTGAGCGCGACGACTTCGACAAGCGTTACACCACCAATCAGCCGATCGCCATCCACGAGTTCCTCTACCCGCTGGTGCAGGGTTATGACTCCGTGGCGCTGAAGGCGGACGTCGAGCTGGGTGGGACCGATCAGAAGTTCAACCTGCTGATGGGGCGTGAGCTGCAGCGCAGCTATGGTCAGGAAGCTCAGAACATCGTCACCATGCCATTGCTCGAAGGGCTCGATGGCGTGAAGAAGATGTCGAAGTCGCTGGGCAACTACGTCGGCATCCAGGAGGCACCGGGTGTGATGTACAGCAAGCTCGTGTCGATTCCGGACACCCTGATGTGGCGCTACTTCGAGCTGCTCAGCTTCCGCTCCATGGAAGAGATCGACGGTTTCCGTGCGGATGTGGCGGCAGGTGCCAACCCGCGCGACATCAAGATCAAGCTGGCTGAGGAAATCGTTGCTCGTTTCCATGGTGAAGAAGCGGCAGCCAATGCGCATCGCGCAGCCGGTAACCGGATGAAAGAGGGTGAGCTGCCTGAGGATCTGCCTGAGGTCGAGGTGTCGGCTGCTGAAGACATGCCGATCTCTGCGATCCTTAATAAGGCAGGTCTGGTGAAGAACTCGGCGGCTGCTCGTGATCTGCTGGCATCCGGTGGTGTGAAGGTCGATGGTGAAGTGGTCGATCGCGGTTTCGTATTTGCCCTGGGCGCGACGCATGTTTGCCAGGCAGGCAAGAAGGCGTTCGCTCGTATTGCGTTGAAGGCTGAATAAAGGAAGGCGTTGCTCGTCCTCTTCTATATATAGAGGAGGGCGTAAGGTGCTGATTTGAATCAATTTCAAATTAGTTCTTGACGCCCCGTTTTATCTGTCTATAATTCGCCCCACTTCCGGCGCAGTCGAAACGGA